>JAWLFN010000235.1:0-3954 GCA_041685555.1 Gammaproteobacteria bacterium
CGGTCGCGGCCAGGGGCGGATTGCGGATTCATCCGGACTGGAAGCTCGGCAATCACCCGCTCGCGGATCTGTTGATCATTCCCGGTGGTGACATCAGCGAGCAGATGGATGATCCGGTCGTGCTGGAGTGGATACGACGCACCTCCGCGACCGCCAAACTGACCGCGTCCGTCTGCACGGGCGCCTTTCTGTTGGCGGCCGCCGGAATCCTGCGGCGCGGACGGGTCACCACGCATCACGAGGATCAGACCCGGCTCGCGGAACAGTTTCCGGAACTGGAAGTGGTCGGCAACTGCCGATGGGTCGATCAGGGTCGGTATCTGACCTCGGCCGGGATCTCCGCTGGTATTGATGTGAGTCTGCATCTGGTGGAACGGCGGTTCGGTCGGGAACTGGCCCTGGCGACGGCACAGCTGATGGAATTCGACTGGCAGGCGGCGACAGGATAAAAAAAGGCGGCGAATCCGGGGGAGGATACACCGCCGTGTAAACCCGCAAAGGGGAGGGAGTTACTGCTTGTTGCATGCACTACCTTCACTTGTCTCTGCATGCGTACCCATGGTAGCCGGGGAATGTGACGGGCGTTTGAATCATTGCGGCCCACCGCACGATTTTTCCGGCTCAGGCAGCGTGGCGATGGATGTCCTTCTTGTCCCGGTTTTCGTCCGATTCGACCGCGTACAGATGATCACCCCGGAGCCGGGTCCAGAACACCATCGACAATTGTCCCTCTGCATCTTCCGTCAAGGCCGAACAGTTTTCCACCCAGTCACCGGTGTTGCAATAGATCACATCCTGTTCCTGCTGTATTTCCGGGTGGTGAATGTGGCCGCAGACAATCCCGTCGACACCCTTGTTGGCGGCGGCACGCAGCGCGATGCGCCGATAACGACTGATTGCCTCTCCGGCACCCCGGACCCGATGCTTGATATACCCCGCCAGTGACCAGTACGGGTGCCCGAACAGGCTGCGGAAATGGTTGTACCAACGGTTGGTGAACAGCAGACACCGGTAGGCCTTGTCGCCCGTCCAGCTGTGCAGACGACCGAAACACACTTCCTGGTCAAACTGGTCGCCATGCAGCAACAGCAGCTTGCGCCCGTCCGCGGTGGTATGGATATACTCCCTGTGTATCTCGACGTCGCCGAAGGCCATGCCGTCGTACTGCTGCAGGGGCTCATCATGGTTGCCGGGCAGATAGATCACCCGGGTCCCTTCGCGGGACAGTGACAGCAGGCGGTGGAACAATCGGTTGTGAGACCGGGGCCAGAGGAACTGGCGGCTCATGGCCCACATGTCGACGATGTCGCCTACCAGGTAAAGTCGATCAATTTCGCAATGGTCGAGGAAATCGAGCAGGTACTCGGCCTTGCAATCCCGAAATCCCAGGTGAATGTCGGAGAGCCAGACAGTGCGATAGCGGGTGATCCTGGTCATGAGAGACTCCTTCTACCAGATGTCGCGACGTGCCCGGGGAGGCGGTCGCCGGTCCCTGACTTCAAGCAATACCGTATCGGTGAGCCTGCTTCCATGCCGGTCCGTGCTGGTGACCGTGATCCGGTGAACTCCCCGGGGCAACGTTTCCGGCAATCGCACCGCCCACAGATGCATATTGCGATCCGCGACCGATCCCTGTGGGCGAGGAGGACTCTGAATCCGCGACCCACGAAACGACTCCAGCCCCTGGTTGGCTTCGATGCCCGACCGGCTCTCGATGGCGTACCGTCCGACGGTGAGCTGTCGCCGGGCTGCGAACGGATCGGCATACATGGCGCCGATACGGGGCGTCTCGCCATTGCCGGACTGTGTGCGTTCCAGTGTCAGTCGGTGGAGTCCACCGATATCGGCGGTCACCCGGGTTTCCCGGGAGCCGGCCCATACATTGGCGGTCAGATGTACGCCCTGTTCCAGGTCCCGGGGCGTGATGATCCGGGTATCAGGAAGATCGTTCACGGACAGTGGAGGGACCGGATCCCGCTCATCCGTGGACTGCGCTCTCCAGGCCATCAGGGTATCGAACCAGTGCCGGAAGTCCGGTGTATTGAAGCTCACCCACTGTCCCCGCAGCGGATCAATACGTGAACCGATGTAGGACTCTTCGTAGTCGGTACCCTGGACGGCCAGCATCAGTACCCCTTTCGGCGCGCCAAGCCGCTGCAGGGCCTGGGCATCACCGTCCAGATTATAGTCACCCTGCCACCAGTTACCCGATACCGCGCCGGCAATGACATGGCGGAATGGCAGTGCCGATACGCCCACGGCTTCCCGCCATCCGGCGATGTGCTCACCAGGGCCCAGATTTTCCAGCGTATGGGTGTGGCCGGACAGAGAGAGCGCCGGACGTCCCTGAAGTAACTCATGGATGTCCGCGCTGTTATCGGTCTGGTGCTGCCTGGACGTCGCGTCCACGAAGGACACCAGCGGAGCGTGATGGGCCAGGATGATCAGGCGGTCTTCCGGCACTTCCACAAGCAGATTTTCCAGCCATTCCATCTGCGTCTCCGTGACCCGGGCATTGTATGTGGTTCGTTCGGGATCGTTGCAGAAGTCTCTGCCGGGACGCTCCGTATCACTTGGACCACAGGGATAGACGATGTTATCAAGGACAATGAATGTCGCCTCACCGATCTCGAATGCATAATAGTTCGGGCCATAGAGGCGCCGCCAGCTATCGGCGGAGTGCGCATCATCCATGGCATCGAAGTCGAAATCGTGGTTGCCGTGCACCAGCCACTGCGGCAGGCCTGCCGTGGCACCGATTTCCAACACACGATCCAGCAGACCCAGGTCGTCACCAACCACGTCGCCGACGTACAGTATGCAGTCATCGGCACGCCAGGTTTGTGAAATCAGATCCGCCATGGCACTGTCGCGGAACTGGCTCACCTCATGGTTGGAATACGTCTGGGTGTCTCCCAGTATCGCGCAACGGAAGCGGTTCCCGTCTCCGGCCGGCATCAGCGGAAAATTCACTGTGGCCGGCGCCGGCCCCGTATCCGGAAGGCCACCGAAACGCAGCTCCTGGGGGGTGCCGCCGGGTTTGTGGGTGTACGAAAATTGAGGTACCTGACGCTCATCCACCGGTACCCGCCACCCGGCGGGCTGAATGACACTCAGGTCCATGTCGTCCCGCACACCGATGGTATAACGACCGCTGGCGTCGGTGCGAACGATATCGCGGCCGTTGGATACCAGTACGTCAGCCACACCGGCTTCATCCGCATCGTGGCGACCATCTCCATTGTCGTCGGCGAATACGACACCGCTGATCATTCCGTTCTCTGAATTCCGGTCACTGACCTCCTGGGCCTGTCCGCCCAGGGGGAGACCGGACAGGATGAGCAGCGGCAGCATTTTCATGGTGTCCCGGACCCTGGTCATGAAGTTGTGCGGTTTCATGTTGAGCAAGCCGTGGCTGTTACCCGGAAAAGTGGGTAATTCCTGCTTCAGCATGTCCATCGACAGTGGTTCTCTGGTGGTAACGATCGGTTTCATAGCGTGTGCCCGCGGTCTGTGGCTGTGATTTCCGTAATACGGAGGACTGTAGTCGGGCTTCTTTGCACTGATATGACCGTCGGGTGAAGATTCCGCGACAATGTCATGACGCATGGCGTCCGCCTGCACAGACACTTCGTAACAATTCAGTAGGATTTTCGAAGGTTTTTCGGTCGGCTTTTACGTATAATTTCATGGTTTTCCGCCCGGCTTCCCTCTGTCGAGGCGTCCTGGATAACAACAAAGGAACGCAGTCTTGAGCATTTTCCACCATATCCCCACCGGACTGATTCTCGGCCTTTCCGCCTCATCAGTGAGTGTGGCACAACCTCTGTCCACGGACTCCGAAGGTCTGTCGCCAGCCATGCAGTTGCGTGTCGGCCCTGAAACACGCATCCCGCTGTCCCGCATCGAGGGCGAGCAGGGCGCCATAAACATTGACGGCGTAATCGACGAGAC
>JAWLFN010000236.1:0-3945 GCA_041685555.1 Gammaproteobacteria bacterium
CGGTTGCGCGTGCGCGCCATGCGCTGGTCTATCTGCTGGTCTACCAGGTGGTTGACGGCCGCGGCAGCGCCCGCACAGAGCGCGATGCCCAGGTTGCCCAGAATCAGGGCATCCAGCGGCACCATCCCGGGTACTGCCATGCACATACCGATCACCGACGTGAGGATCATCAGTGCCACCACACCGGGCTTGGTGAGTTCCTGATAGTCCCGCCATGTCGCCCGGCCGGGCTGCGTCCGGTCTGTCACTGCGGCATCACCCATTGGAGTTCTTCAACAGGAACTTGAGGTCGGAGATCACGTTCTTGTAAGAGATATCCGGTGAGTAAGACATCATGATCCAGCCGGCGGGGTCCACCAGGTACCAGGTTGCGGGTTCCTGCGCCAGCTCGGGAAACAGCGTCTGCATCGCGGCAGGGGTAGTGGTTACCGCGGCAAGTCCCGGTTGCTCCGTGCGCAGGTAGGTCTCGAAGCCCTCCGGCGCAGGCTTGTCGTCGCTCAGGGCCGGCACCGTCAGGCGCATCTCCGGCATCGCCGCATCGGCAATAAAGGCGCGACGGATGCGGTTCATTTCCTTGCCCATGGCGATGTGAATCTGTCGGGTCAGGTACAGTCGCTCTTCACAGGTCTCCGGGCAGGTCTCGCCGGCCTGGGGTACGAGGAGGGTCCACTTGGGATTACTCACTGGAAACGCCAGCGTCGCCCCAAGGGCATCCGCGGCATCAACGGCCGCGAGGTTCCGCGGTGGCTGCACCAGTTCGCCCTGGTTGGCAGTACCGAGTGCGCCCACCACATCGAGATCGCCCTTGACCACGAAATACCACAGCCAGCTGGCGGCAAGAATCATGGTCACCGGAATCCCGGCGATCAGCAGCAGAATGAGACGTCCGTTGCGCGCACCGCTGGTCGCCGCTTCGGCACTGCTGGAACTGTCTGGCGTCGACCTTGTCACTTCAACTCTCCTGGCGCGCACGATGACGCAGCACATCCCACAGGTTACTGCTGCGGAACACGAAAAATAACAGTAGCACAGCGGCCATGGTGAACCACTGCACCGCGTAGCCGCGGTGAGTCTGGGGGCTGAGATTCACCACCTTCCAGTCAACCGACAGCGCGCCGGGCTGATTGGCGTCCAGTCTCACCGCGTGCGGAAACACGGGGGCTCCCAGTCGCTGCGCCAATGCCGGCACCAGCGGCCCGGTCTCCAACGCCTGTATGACGCTAGGCCAATTGTCCGCGGGCACTGCCTGCTCCGCCAGCAGGTAAGGCGGGTCCGGGGGTATGTAGACCTGCCCACGCAGCTCAACAGCCCCCTCAGGCTGAGGGACCTCGGGTAGCGCCCGGCGGGCCGCATCGCCGGCGATCCAGCCGCGGTTGACCAGCGCATAGCCTGCGTCACCGGCGAGGCGGAACAGGCCGATGACCTCGTAACCGAATTGCCCCCCCTGTACGCGGTTGTCCTGCAGCAGGTACTCACCCGACACGAAATGTCCACGCAGCATGACTGGCAGGTAGGCGAGATCCTTACGCCGGGGGTCGAGACCGGCAAGGTCTGTCGCGGGTCTTGCCTGTCGTTCGGCAAAGCGCGCCGCCAGCTCGCGCTTTTCTGCCTCGCGGTCCAGCTGCCAGAGACCCAGACCCACCAGGAGCGGCAGCAACAGCAGCGTGAGCACCGTCGTACGCCACTCGAAATCCAGCGCCAGCATCATATCCGCAACAGGCGGCGACCGGCCGGGCATCGGCTACCCCGCGGGTTGAGCGAACCAACTGCGCTATACTCGATGCAAATACATCGGGGGAAATCCGTTTTGCTGAAAATACTGATTGTCATACTCATGGTCTGCCTCGTTGCCAGCCTTGGCAGCGGTTTTTACTTCCTGATGAAAGACCAGGGAGACAAGAACAGTCGTCGCACCTTTCACTCACTTGGCGTGCGCCTCGGCCTGGCACTGGGCCTGGCGCTGCTGATTGTATATGGCGTGGCGTCAGGCCAGCTCGGCCATCGAAACCCCTGGGACGCCGGGCCGATAGGCCAGACATCCCTGGAGAGCTGACGCGTCAGAGAATGTAGACAAACAGGAAGAGGAAGACCCAGACCACGTCAACAAAGTGCCAGTACCAGCTCGACGCCTCGAAACCGAAGTGATCATCCGACGTGAAGTGCCCACCGCGCATGGACCGCAGCAGCTGAATCCCCAGCATTGTAGTGCCCATCAATACGTGAAAACCGTGGAAACCGGTGAGCATGAAGAACGTGGAGCCGTAGATGCCCGAATTCAGCGTCAGGCCGAAGTGCGCGTAGGCCTCGTAATACTCGGCGATCTGCAGCGACAGGAAGATGACGCCCAGCAACACCGTCAGCCCGAGCCACTTGTGGAATTTCCGGCGATCGCCATCAAGAATACCCATGTGGGCGATATGCACCGTGACGCTGGATGACAGCAGGATGATCGTGTTCCACAGCGGCAGCCATGCATACCAGGCCGAAGCCTCACCGAATGCCATGCTGGTCTTGGCGCTGGTAAAGGAACCGTTGTTGGCAATCACCTGGCTTCCGGCACCACCGACCGCTTCCTGGGGCGTCTGTGTCATCGGCCATGAAAACTGGAAGCCTTCCCAGAGCAGACCGTTCATGCGGCCTCCATCACCTTCACCGCCGAGCCAGGGGCCGGCGAGGTTACGCACGTAGAACAGTGCGCCGAAGAACGCCACGAAGAACATGAACTCCGAAAAGATGAACCAGAACATGCCCAGGACGTAGGACTTTTTCAGCTGTGCGCTGTTCATGCCGGCGATATTTTCCCGTATCGCCATGCGGAACCAGATGAACAGCGTCGCGATGAAGACGAGCAGGCCGATATTCATGACCGTCCAGGACGCAGGCTGATCCGGGTCGCCGAATGTCAGGTCGTTGATGCCGGTGGCGGCGCCGAATACGCTGAGAACAAGACCGATGGTGGCAAAGACCGCCATCTTGCTTTGTTCCGGAACGTAATAGGGTTCGTGACCGGGCGAGGATTGAGCTGTCATCGTTGTTCTCCGTAAAAAGCGCAAGCAGGCCGAGCAGCCGGCCCCGTCAGTCGCCTAGCGTGTTGCAACGGCATCGCCAGCCATCGCAGTCACGTCAAACAAGGTATAGGAAAGCGTGATTGTGCGGATATCCCTGGGCAGATCGCGGTCAATGATGAACTGCAGCGGCATCTCTGCGGAAGTTTCACCATTCAGTGGCTGCTGGTTGAAGCAGAAACACTCCGTCTTGTGGAAATACTCTGCCGCGCGCGAAGGCGATACGCTGGGTATCGCCTGGGCCACCATTGCCTTCGGCAAGGGGTTCCGGGCGTGGAAGAGGGTGGTATTGGAGGCACCGGGGTGCACCTTCATGATGCGATCCCCCGGACCGAACTCCCAGGGCATGCCCTCATTGTTGGTGGCCACGAACTGAATGGTGATCTCCCGTGACTCGTCAACCCCCGCCTGCGCCGCGGTGTAGGCCTGTCCGCTGGTCTTGCCGTTGATGCCAAGGGCGTCGCACAGGACATTGTACAGCGGCACCATGACCACGAACACAAAGGCAAACATTGCCGCCGCAACGACAACCAGCTTGGTTGTCGTATCGATGGCGGGGTTACGGCTGACACGGAACATGGCGTCGGACCTCAGGTATGTGCGTGTGCCGGATCGATCTTCGGCGGCACTTCAAAGGTGTGGTAGGGCGCGGGTGTCGGCACCGTCCACTCGAGTCCCTCGGCACCGTCCCAGACCTTGTCATCGCTGATCGGCTTGCCGGAGACGATGGTCGCGACAACATTGTAGAGGAACAGGATCTGGGACGCGCCATAAATGAACGCACCAATGCTGGACATCATGTTGAAGTCGGCGAACTGCAGGGCGTAGTCGGGAATCCGGCGCGGCATACCCGCCAGACCCACGAAGTGTTGCGGGAAAA
>JAWLFN010000237.1:0-3939 GCA_041685555.1 Gammaproteobacteria bacterium
GGCTCGAAGGTGGTGCCGGCATTGACGGTTTTCCAGACCCCACCTGAGCCCACCGCCACATACCACAGGCTCTCATCCTCGGGGTGAATGGCCAGATCGGCGATGCGTCCGGACATGAATGCCGGTCCGATATTGCGCAGCTCCAGACCCTTGAAGGTCTCCTCGGACATCAGGTCCGCCGAGCCGCCCCTGCTGTTCTGCGCCACGCCTGTCTGGGCAAGGCCAATCGCCAGGATCGCTGCAAAAATCGTATGTAACATTTTTCTCATAACCATGAACCCCAAAGATCCGTCAGGTGAAAGATGGTGTCTGTTCCCGTAAGAATCCGCTGCCGGTGACGGCTACTGCCGCGGGTTCCAGCTCTCCCGCGGGACCGCACCGATCCGGAAACTCAGTTATCCTCAATAGCCTCCAGTCCATTTTCCGTGAGCACGCTGTTAACCGCCGGCAAATCGCTGCGGATAGTCTTCTCCAGTGTGCTCAGATGCTCGTCCAGTTCCTCCTTGAGCAGCTCATAGACATCCAGCTGCCCCTGGGTGGGCAGGCCATCTCCGCTCTCCGTGCTCTTCTGCAGATAGGCGAGCCGGTTGTTGAGCCTGATCGGGAAATTCAGGGGATCCTGGCCACTCACGTTCTTTACCTGATAGATGGCCTCTTCCACCGCGCTCAGCTTTGCCTTGAAGTCTTCCGTGACTTCGACCACCGGCTGCGCGGGCGAATCGCCGAGTTGCTCATTGATCTGCCCTTTCAGATCGCGGATGCGGATGACGGCACGGTTGGCGGCATCCAGCGCATCCCTGATTTTCATCGTGAAGGCGAACTGCTGCTCGATGTGCGCGTCCGGAACATCGAAGCGCGGATCGGCCTTGAGCATGAAGGTCCGGGTCTGGGTGTCACCATCCACCGTCATTCTGACGGTGTATTCTCCCGGCGGTGCAATCGGCCCCAGCTGCGGCCTGCCCGACCAGATGATCATGCCTTCGAAATCCGCCGCACCGGCATAGCGGTTGTTCCAGGACCAGACATTCAGCCCCTGCGCCGTCGTCGGATCGATCGGCAGGGCCCCGTACCACTGTGCGTAGGGATCGTCGACTTCCTCCGGCTCAGGCTCGGTGCCGGTTTTTTCCACGATGACGTTGTTATCGCTGTCGATAATGGCAATGCTGACTTCTTCGGCTTCTTCCGCCAGGTAATACTGAATCGAGGCTTCCTGCACCCTGCGCACTGCATACAGCGGCTCGAACAGGTGGAATTTCCTGGCGGCCACTTCCGAGGAATATTCGCGCAGCGGCGCAATGTCGTCCAGAATATAAATGGACCGCCCGTGAGTCCCTGCCACCACGTCCTTGTCGGTTACCTGCAGGTCGGCAATCTGTGTATCGGGCATATTGAGCTGCAGCGAATGCCAGTTCGCCCCGTCATCGAACGACACGTACACCGCGTGCTCACCGCCGGCAAACAACAGCCCGGGCTTGACCAGGTCTTCCCGCACCGTATGCATGAAGTCATCCTCCCGGATGCCGTCGATGATCTTCGTCCACGACTGGCCGTAATCCGCGGTTTTCCAGATATACGGTTTGCGATCACCCATCTGGTAGCGCTTCACCGCTATGTATGCAGTGCCCGGATTGTGGCGCGACTCCTCGATCATGCTGACCCGCGAATGCTTCGGCAGGTCAGGCGGCGTGATGTTGTCCCAGGAGTCGCCGTGATTGCGCGTGATATGCACCATGCCATCGTCTGAGCCCGCCCACAAAGTGTTCACGTCGTGGTGCGAAGGCTGCAGGGCAAAGACGGTGGCGTAGATTTCCGGACCATTCATGTCCATCGTGATAACGCCGCCGGTCTTGCCCAGGGTCCCGGGCTCGGCGTAGGTCAGATCGGGACTGATCTTCGTCCAGCTCTGGCCCTCGTCCTCGCTGACCCAGACATGCTGCGACGTGGTATACAGCCGGCCGGAATCCACGGGCGAGAACACGATGGGAAAAGTCCACTGCCACCTTTCCGGCAGTGCACTTGCGGGTTCACCGGAGAAAAACCGGGGGTACACCTGCACATCGCGCAGATAGCCGGTAGAGCGGTTGAACTTCGTGAGGAGCGCACCCTGACTTCCCGCATAGAACCAGTCGGGCTTGTCGGGATGCTGGGCGATATAGCCGCTCTCGCCGCCACCCACGGGATAATAGTATTCCGAGGAGGGTCCCCGCGCCTGCTTGAAATCCCAGCCCTCGTTGGGGATGCACATCGTGGAGTTATCCTGCTGCGCACCGCACACGTGATAGGGGAAATCGCTGGTGACCATGATGTGATAGAGCTGCGAGGTCGGGAAATCCTGGTCCGTCCATGACTCGCCACCGTTGATCGACACGTTGCCGCCGCCATCGTTGGCGTTCGCCATTCTCATGGGGTTGTTCGGGTCGATCCAGAGGTCGTGGTTGTCGCCATGGGGAACGGTGATGGTGGTATCGAAGGTTTCACCGCCGTCGGTGGATTTGTAGAACCCGGTGTTCAGGGCATAGACCGTGTTTTCATCTTTCGGGTCGGCATAGATCCGCGTGTAGTAGAACGCCCGCTGCCGCAGTTTTCTGTCGCTGTTGACGTGGCTCCAGGTAGCGCCGGCGTCATCCGAGCGGAAAACACCGCCATCGGCGGATTCCACGATCGCCCACAGGCGGTCGGAATTGACCGGGGAGACGGTAATGCCGATCTTGCCCACGGGCTTTTCCGCCAGCCCCGGGTTGTCGGTCAGCTCTTCCCAGGTATCGCCGCCGTCGGTTGACTTCCAGAGGCCACTGTCGCCACCGCCACCCCACATTTTCCAAGGGGTGCGATAGACCTCCCAGATGGAGGCGTACACCGTATCCGGATTCCGGCGGTCAATGATCAGGTCTGCACCGCCAGCTTTTTCGCTGGCAAAGAGCACCTTGTCCCAGGTTGCTCCCCCGTCCCTGCTGCGGAAAATACCGCGCTCTTCATTCGGGCCGTAGGGGTGGCCAAGTGCGGCAACAAACACGATATCGGGATCAGTAGGGTGAACACGAACCCGGGCAATCGCCTGTGTGTCACGCAGACCGACATTTTCCCAGGTCTCCCCGGCGTCCGTGGATTTGTACACCCCGTCGCCCTGCATGATATTGCCGCGCAGCTGGGTTTCGCCGGTACCGATGTAGACGATATCCGGGTTGGTCTCGGCCACGGCCACCGCGCCTACCGAGGAGCTGGTTATCTGGCCGTCGGTCACGGGCTTCCAGTTCAGGCCACCGTCTACCGTTTTCCACAGGCCGCCACCCACGGCACCGAAGTAGTACTCGTGTTTCCGCCCCGGGCTGCCGGCCACGCCAAGTGAGCGCCCGCCGCGGTCTGGACCGATGTTTCGCCACTCCATGCCCTTGATGACACTCTGGTCGAAACTCGCCTCCTGTGCGCGCAGACCCTCAGGCGCCGACGCAAGACAGGCACCCACAAACAGGAATGGAAGAATCTTTTTCATAGGACACATTCATTATCTTTTTTTCGGGACAATGAACTTAGCACACAGATACGCCATTTTGCCAACGGGTAGCAGCGAAGAGAAACCTGATGAACAAAAATGATGAATGGCCGAAAATAGACATGTCTGGCAAGCTGCTTCCCAGACCAGAAAATGCCGACGGGCCAGCAAGCGCGACGGCGCACCGGGAACGCAGGGAGTCCCCATGACGCTCAAACGCAGACAGCTTATTGCCGCGCTTGCCGCCAGCGTTGCGGCAGCACCGGCGCGCAGCCTGCTCGCCGCAGACCGGGCGTCATTGCCATCTCCGCCGGCGGGCCAGGGCCCTTCGGTACTGGCCCGGAACGAGCACTTCTGGCGCGAGGTGGCGAACCACTACGACCGCAGCGACGGCATCGTGAATCTTGAGCACGGCTACTGGGGCAAGATGGCCAGACCCGTTCAAGAGG
>JAWLFN010000030.1:0-16184 GCA_041685555.1 Gammaproteobacteria bacterium
CCGGGGCCCAACCCGCCGGGGCTGCAGCACGTAGGTGCCACCGAGCTGGCCGCGGTCGATGCCGACGGGGTTGGAGCCCAGGCCCGAGCCCATGGAGACCTGGTAGAGGAATTCGGTGTCGAAGTCGTCGATCTCCCAGTACATGGTCCCGGTGCTCTCGTCCCAGTACAGGTTGAAATAGCCCTCCATCGGCGTCGCGCCGGAGACGGTGTCTTCGATGGCGGGCAGCTCCTGGGCCCTGGCAAGCATGGCAAGCGCAAGCAGTACGAATGCCGCGGCCGCCCTGGACAATACGCCGGACAGACGATGTCCAGCCGTTGATGGATGACTTGATGACTTCATTTTTCAACCCCCTCTTTTGAACCCGCTCGGGTTTCCGGTATGCATGGATGCCGCATTTTTCGTTACAAGTCTATATGCAAGAAAAGCTAGCAAGAAAAGTGCCATTTAGCGGCAGCCAGAGCGGTAAACACCCCACACGCAGGCTGCATTGGCGGCCGGTAATCAGTATAATCGCCGTATTATGCCGATACGCTGCCGTTCAACCCGAAACCGCTCCCCGCAGTCCCGTTTCCTGCTGGCGACCGCGCTGCTGCTGTCGCTGCTGGCCAGCCTGGCCGCCTGCGGACAGAAAGGGCCGCTACGCCAGCCGGGCGAAGAGCCCGCCCCGGAGTCGATCCAGGGCCTGGTGGCCCACTAGCCCAAGCGTATCACCACCGGATACAGGATCGTTATGGAATATTTTGACTACCAGCGCGGGCAGCTGTTCGCGGAGCGGGTGCCTGTGGCCGAGATCGTGGCCACGCACGGGACGCCCTGTTATGTCTACTCACGCACCGCGCTGGAGCAGAATCTGCTGGCCTACGAGAGGGCGCTGGCCGATCGGCCGCACCTGACCTGCTTTGCCGTCAAGGCCAATTCCAACCTGGCCGTGCTCGATGTGTTGGCCCGCAAGGGCGCTGGCTTCGACATCGTCTCCGGTGGGGAGCTGGCGCGGGTGCTGGCGGCCGGCGGTGATCCGCGCAAAGTGATTTTCTCGGGCCTGGGCAAGACCGCCGCGGAGATCCACCAGGCACTGGAGGCCGGCATCCTCTGCTTCAACGTGGAGTCGGAGGGAGAGCTGGAGCGCATCAACGAGGTGGCCGGCCAGACCGGGCAGCGCGCTCCGGTGTCCCTGCGCGTCAACCCGGACGTCGATGCCGGCACGCACCCCTACATCTCCACCGGCATGAAAGAGAACAAGTTCGGCATCGACATCGGCCGGGCCCGGGAGGTCTACCGACAGGCGGCCGCGCTGCCGCACCTGGACGTGATCGGTGTGGACTGTCACATCGGCTCGCAGCTCACCACGGTCGATCCCTTCCTGGATGCCCTGGACCGGGTCCTTTTGCTGGTCGATGACCTGGCCGCCGACGGCATCACACTGCATCACCTGGATATCGGCGGCGGATTGGGCGTAACCTACGACGACGAGACGCCTCCCGATCCGGCGACCCTGATCCATGCCATGGAGGAGCGTCTGGGCGAGCGCGACCTGACCCTGATCCTCGAACCGGGACGCTCGATTGCAGCCAATGCCGGGATCTTCGTCACCCGCGTGGAGTACATCAAACACACCGACCAAAAGCATTTTGCCGTGGTCGACGGTGCCATGAACGACCTGTTGCGCCCGGCCCTGTACAGCGCCTGGCAGGCCATCGTGCCGGTCAGCGATCATGAGATTGATGGCGCGGCCCGGGAAACCTGCTTCTACGATGTGGTCGGGCCGGTCTGCGAATCGGCCGACTTCCTGGGCAAGCACCGTCAGCTCAGCCTGGCGCCCGGTGACCTGCTGGCCGTGCGCTCGGCCGGCGCCTACGGCTTCGTCATGGCCTCCAACTACAACACCCGCAACCGTCCGCCGGAACTGATGGTGGATGGCGACGCGGTCCACGTCGTGCGCCGGCGCGAAACCATTGAACAGCAACTGGCACCGGAGGCATTATTGCCTCACGGGCAATGAGCGGAACTGCATGAAACTGCACTTCACCAAAATGCACGGACTGGGCAACGACTTCATGGTGCTCAACCGCATCCGCCACCCGGTGCGCCTGAGCCGCCGGCAGATCCAGCGCCTGGCCGACCGGCATTTCGGGGTGGGTTTCGATCAGTTGCTGATGATCGATCCGCCGGACCGGCCGGATATTGACTTCCACTACCGCATCTTCAACCCCGACGGCAGCGAAGTGGAGCACTGCGGCAACGGTGCGCGGTGTTTTGCGCGTTTCGTGCTGGACAAGGGCCTGATCGCGCGGCGCACCATCCGGGTCAGCACCGTCAATCGGGTGCTGACACTGAAAGTGTCCCGCAACAACCAGGTATCGGTGGACATGGACGCGCCCGACTTCGATCCGGCCGCATTGCCATTCCGGGCCCCAGCGGAGGCGGATCTGTATACACTGTCACTGGACCACGGCGAGAGCGTGCAGGTGGCGGCGGTTTCCGTCGGTAACCCGCACTGTGTACTGACGGTACCGGACGTTGATACGGCCCGGGTGCGGGACAATGGCCCGCGTATCGGCAGTCATCCGGATTTCCCCAGGGGCGTGAACGTGGGCTTCATGCAGGTGGTCGATCGCGACACCATCCGTCTGCGCGTGTATGAACGCGGCGCCGGCGAGACCATCGCCTGCGGTACCGGCGCCTGCGCGGCCGCGGTCTGTGGCATCCACAACGGCCAGCTCAACAACGTGGTCACCGTGCAGCTGCGTGGTGGCGAACTGACCATCGAGTGGCACGGTCCGGGACAGCCGATCATCATGACCGGGCCGGCCACCACCGTATTCGAAGGATCGCTCTTGCTATAAGGAGCCTGATGCAGATGAGCAGCGATACATCCCCGACCAGAAACCGGCGCAACGACCATAAAGGCACCGACCCCGGCCCCTCCGCCGACGAGGTGGCCCGTTATCTCAAGGCACATCCCGATTTTTTCATTGACCGCGACAGTCTGCTGGCGGACCTGACCTTGCCGCATGAAAGTGGCGGCGCGGTCTCCCTGCTGGAACGGCAGGTGAAGATACTGCGCGAGCGCGGCATCGATCTGCGTCACAAGCTCAACGGTCTGCTGGAGACCGCGCGCTACAATGACCAGCTGTTCAATGTCACCCGGCACCTGATACTGACACTGCTGGACGAGGATGACCCGCATCAATTCATCAGCGTCACCGAGGCCAACCTGTCGACCCAGCCAGGTATCGATGCCTGCACACTGATCCTGACCGAAGACAGCATTCTCCCGGACGGCGCGCAATATCGCCACGCCGACCTCGAGAACATGCGGCAGCGCTTCCCTTCCCTGTTCCGACAACGTCACGTGGTCTGTCAGCAGGTGGACGAGGAAGTCACCGCCCTGCTGTTCCCCAACCACAGTCAGCGCATACGCTCCTCGGCCCTGTGCCCGATCCGCTACAACAACCAGGTCATCGGCATTCTGGCCCTGGGCAATCACTCCCGGGACTATTTCAACAATGACATGGATACCCTGTTCCTGGACTTCATTGCGGATGCACTGGGCATACTGCTGGGTCGGCGTGCGACGTGACCATGGGCGACCCGCGCGACACTGAGGGAGGCGCACAGCGCCCCACCGTCTCGGTCATCTGCCGCACCATCGGCCGCGACACCCTGCGACAGGCACTGGATTCGGTCGGGCAGCAGAGCTGGCGTCCGATCGAGCTGGTGCTGGTGGACGCGGCGGACTGCCATCCCCTCCCGGACTGGCAGGCTGACGGTATAGAGCTTTTGCGAGTGGCACCCGGCACGGCACTGCCCAGATCCGCCGCCGCCAACGCCGGTCTGGACGCGGCCACGGGTGACTTCATCCTGTTTCTCGACGACGATGACTGGATCCTTCCGGACCATATCCGGCAACTGGTCGAGTACCTGTCACAGCAGCCGCGGGTCGGCGTCGTCTACAGCAGCACCGCCTGTGCCGCCGCCGATGGCACGCCGGTCGATGAAGTGTTCCGAACGCCGTTCAGTCACGCCCGGCTGCGCCATGACAATTTCATTCCGATCCATTCCGCCCTGTTCCGGCGCGACCTGTTGACTCCGGACACCCGATTCGACGAAACGCTGGAGATCTTCGAGGACTGGGATTTCTGGCTGCAGCTGGCGGAGAAGACGAAGTTCGTACACCTGGACGTTGCCACCGCCTGCTATCGCCGGGTCGGCGATTCCGGCACGGCCACACAGGACGCCGCCGACCGGTACCGTCACGGCAGTCCGGTCGCGGACGGCAGAGCGAAGCTGTTCTACAAATGGTTACCGCGTTGGTCGGGCCACCAATACAATGAGGCCCTGGGCGACCTGGATGCGGTCGACGAACTGCAGCAGCTACGGAAGGTTCTGGACGAAACCAGCATCAGAGCGCACAGGCTCCAACAGCAACAGGATGAACTCGAGTCCCGGTACCACAGGACACTGCGGCAGAAAAACGATCTGCAACAGCGGCTGCGCAAGCGCGATGCCACCGTGGAGGCCCAGCAGCGACACGTCCAGGCACTGGAAGGGGAACTGGAGCGGGTCTATCACTCCGTCTCCTGGAAGGTGACGGCTCCCTATCGCTGGCTCCGCCACCGCCTGCCCGCTTCGCTGGGTCGATTCAGAGCGCCAGCCGTACCTCCTTCACTTCCCTCCGGAACGCTGTCACCCGCGCCGGCGGGTACATCGGCGGATCACGACGCAATCCAGTGTCACCTGGACTGCCCTTCCGCCGCCGAGCACGTGTTCTCGGAACACCTGCCCCTGAATGGATGGTGTCTGGCCCCGGATGGGATACAGAAACTGTCCTGCCGGCTTGATGGCACCGAGGTGCTGGCATTCAGCCCCGACCTGCACCGGCCGGATCTGGAATCAGCTTTTCCGGGCGCCCAGGACAGACAGCCAGCGGGCTTCCAGCGCCGCATTGACCTTGCCGACCTGGCGGCCGGCGATCATGAACTCACACTGACCGCCACCGACCGGTCCGGCCGCATAAAGTCGGTCACGGTACCGTTCACCCGTGCCGCCGGCGCGGACATCTACAATGACTGGTACTGGCGCACGGTACCGGAGCCGGTGGCACTGGAGCGGGCGCGAGCAGACCGCCAGACGACCGGCGCCCCCATCCATGTCATCCTGCATCTGCCCGCCGACGCCGATAAACAATCCGTGGCCGGCACACTGGACAGCGTGTCAGCGCAGCTCTCGCCGCCGCATGTGTTACACCTGGTCTCTCCCGGGACCGCGCCGGTGCATGCCATGCCGCGGGACGACGAAGCGCTCCGCCGGATGGAGGATGATGGACGCCTGCACCGACACCAGCACCTGCCGGATGCCCTGCGCGCTGCCCGTGAGGGCTGGATCCTGATCATGGAGCCGGGCGAGCAGTTGGCTCCCCAGGCGCTGCTGGAGTTCGAGCGGGTGACGGCAACGTCGGGCGCTTCGGGCCTGATCTACAGTGACCACGATCATGTGGACGGGGAGAACCGGCACAGCCAGCCGTGCTTTGCCCCGGACTGGGCTCCGGATCACGTGCTGTCGGCCAATCCGGTCGGCGATGTGTTCCTGTTCCGGCTGCCGGACGAAGCCGCCGCCGGGCGCGACGACCCGGAGCCGCTCCCCGCGCATTGCCGCCCGGCCTGGCGATACCATCTGCTGCTGCGGCTCAGTCGTCGGGTCGACGGGATACATCATATCGCGCGGGTGTTGTGGTCCAGCCCGGAACCGGACCCGGCCACCGCTGAAACACGCATCACTGCCGAGTCCGGTGTCGTGGAGCACTGGCTGTCCGGGGAGACGGGAAGCACGGTACCCGTGCAGACCGACGCCCATGGCATCCGGCGCGTACTGTGGCCGCTGGAGCGTCAGCCGCGGGTCTCCATCATCATCCCCACCACCGGCAAGCCGGAACTGGTGCGACCCTGCATGGATTCCATCCTGCAGTACACCGACTATCCCGATTTCGAGATCATCGTGCTCGACAACGGCCGGGGCCGACACCCGGACGGCATCGACTGGCTCCGACAGCATGTCGACCAGGTCATCGAATGCAACGAGCCGTTCAACTGGGCGCGACTGAACAACATCGGCGCCGGGGCGGCGAGCGGCGAACTGTTGCTGTTCCTGAATGATGACATCGAGGTGAAAGACCCACAGTGGCTGAATGAGCTGGTCCGGCAGGCACAGCGCGATGACATCGGCACCGTCGGGGCCCGATTGCTGTATCCGGATGGACGCCTGCAGCATGCCGGCGTGACCCTGGTGAACTACGGCGGTGGCGGCATCCATCTGCTGCACAAGGCGGATCCGGCGGCGCCGGTCTATCGACACCTGCACGAGACCCAACGCGAGGTCTCGGCCAACACTGGAGCCTGCCTGATGGTCTCGCGGCAGAAGTATGATGCCGTGCAGGGTTTCGAGGAACGGCTCCCGGTGGTCGGTAACGACGTCGATTTCTGTCTGCGGCTTGCCGACGCCGGCTGGCGCAGTATCTGGACCCCCTACTGCACACTGATCCATCACGAGAGCATCAGCCGCAAGACCACCGTGCCCCGCGAGGACGAGCAGACCATGTGGTCTCGCTGGCGCGAGCGCTTCATGGCCGGGGACCCGCACTACAATCCCAACCTGTGCAGCGAGAAATGCGACTACACGCTGCGGGTGGACCGCGCCTATGCGCTGTCCGCGCCAGAAGGCGGTGATAGCGCCAGCTCGACACAGCCGGAGCAACACGGCGTCAATCTGATCGGTTTCATCCGTGCCGCCATGGGTATCGGCGAGGGCGCCAGGAGCGACGCCCGGGCACTGGAAGCGGCGCGGGAGCCGTTCACCATCTACAATTACGAGTCGGGCAACCCGGCACGCATGACGGATCTGAACTGGCGGCACAGGGAGTCGAAGGACACTCCTTTCGACATCACGCTGCTGCACATCAACCCCGACCATGCCGCAGAGGCCGTGGCGGAACTGCCGGACCGCTGCTTCAGTGACCGCCACGTGATCGGCTACTGGGCCTGGGAACTGCCGGAGATGCCGGGCGAGTGGATCGATGCCTTCCGTCTGGTGGATGAAGTCTGGGTGCCCTCACAATTCTGCCAGCAATCCATCGGCATGCAGTCACCGGTCCCCGTGGTCACGATACCGCACTGCATCGATGTCGAGTACGACAGCAAGATCGATCGTTCCCATTTCGACCTGCCCGGGAACCGCTTCCTGTTCCTGTCGATGTTTGATGTCAACAGCCGTCAGGAGCGCAAGAACCCCTACGGCGCCATCGAGGCATTCTGTCAGGCGTTTCCGGCGGACGACCAGAGCGCCTGCCTGGTGATCAAGCTCAACAATGCCACCCCGGCCGCGCTGAAGGAACTGCATGAGCGCATCGACGGCCGCCACAACATCCACATCCTGGACGGCATCTACAGCCGTGGCGAGATCAATGCGCTGATCGCCAACGTGGACTGCTTTGTGTCGCTGCATCGCTCGGAAGGTTTCGGGCTGGGGCCGGCGGAGGCGATGTCCCTGGGCAAGGTGGCCATGATCACGCGATGGTCCGGCAATACGGACTACATGACCGCGGACAACTGTATCGGCATCGATTACCGTCTGGTTACGCTGACCGATGATGCCGGACCTTACCGGGCCGGACAATACTGGGCCGAGCCGGACCTCGGGCAGGCGGCGGAGGCCATGCAAAATCTGGCAGCGGACAGCGAGCTGGTGGCACGGCTGGGCGAGAATGCCAGGGCGACCATTCGGGAGCACTTCTCGCCGGATGCCGTGGGACGACTGATGCGCAAGCGGCTGGATGCCATCAGGGCACGGCGCGGTCAATAAGTGACACCGGACCCGTCAGCTTCAAAGACGTCGCAATATCCGGAACAGGATCTTCTGAAGCGGCGCCGGCAGTCGGGGCTGCCATAGAATCAGTCGGGCCGCCAGCCGCTCGGAGGCCGTCAGATCACCGCCATGCCGGGACAGCAACACCGCTGCCTGCGCGGCGATCTGCTCGAAGGCGGCCTGGTTGCCGCGGTCGAACGCCCGGCGCAGCAGATTGCCCCATCGCTGCGGCGGCGCCCAGGCTTTCGCACCCACGGCATTATTTCCGTGCTGGCGATAGTCGACCAGAGGCCGGTCCATATAGACCCGGCGCCCGTACAGGGTGGCCATCAGCGTCAACCACCAGTCGTGCATGACCGCCTCGGGCGGAACCGGCAATGCGCGCTGCAACAGGGCGCGGTTGCACAGGACCGTGCATCCGGTCACCGGATTGCTGAGCATTTGAGCCACCAGACCGGTACGCCACGGCTGCAGCCCCTGATAACGGACCATGGACGGCGCCACCTCCCGAAGGTCCGCGTCCACCACCCGCAGGTCGGTATGCACCAGCACCGGGAGCTCCCGCTGGCCATGACCGGCATCCTGCAATGCCATCAGCGTCACGGAAAGACGGTCCGGGTGCCACACGTCATCCTGGTCCGCCAGGGCGACCGGAAGGTCGGGTGTCTTATCCATATGATCACGCAACGCGATCTGCATCAGGTGTGAGAAACTGCCACTGGCACCCAGGCTGCCCTCCTCATCGCGCACCATCAGGATACGGCCTGGATACCGCTGTGCGAACTGATCCAGTATGGCGGGCGACACATCCGTGGAACCGTCATCCCGGCACAGGACGATACTGTGGACATCGCGCTGTGCCAGGATGCTGTCCAGCTGATCACGCAACCAGTCCGCGCCGTTGTAAACGGGCAGCAACACCAGCACCCGACTGTCCGTCGCCTTGGTCACGATAACGCTCCCGCGTCGCGCAGGCCCCGGCGGATGCTGTGCCAGTACTCGCGGCGGCGTGAACTGGTGAGCAGCAGCCAGCCGGCCTTGATCAGAAACCGGAGCCGGTCACGCCACCGCCAGCCGGCAGGGGCATGGGGCTGATGGTGCAGGTGGAAACGGTTCCGGGTGGAGTAGTAACAACGCCGCGGACCGTGCTTGACCAGCCATCCACGGCGCACCAGCCAATGATCCGACGCCTCGCCGATATGGTGATGGAGTACCGCACGGTCAGTACCCACCAGCGCATAGCCGAGCGACGTGGCGCGAAAACACCACTCCAGATCGACATTGTCGATGAAATAGTCTTCCCGCATCAGACCGATATGGCGCAGACAGGCCAGATCCAGCAATGTCCCGGATGTGACCAGCAACCCGGTGTCGTAATACGGCTCCCCTTCCCGCAGGACTCGATCCCTGCGCCCCCACCAGCGATCGAAGACCAGAAACGGGGTGCGGCGGCCGCTGTCCGGCGCCCGCAGGCGCGGACCGATGGCCGCGACCGGCCGCTCGCTCAGTTCAGCCGCGCGTGCCCTGGCATCGACCATGGCGCTGACGAAGCCAGCCTCGATGGCACTGTCCTGATCGAACATCAGGACATACCGGAACGCCTCCCGCCGGGCCTGTTCCAGCCCCCGGTTCAACCCGGCGGCCAGCCCGATATTGGCAGGCAGACGGTCGACATCAAGCCCTCGATCATGCAGAGCCAATGCCGCCTCATGCAACGCGTCGGCGTTACTGGAGCCATTGTCGATGATGCGGCAGGGGCAGTGCTCGGCCAGCAGCGCGGTAACCAGCTTCAGCAGCACGCCCAGGTCCGGCTCCCAGGTCACGATCACGGCACAGCAACCTTCAGACTCCGGGGAGACCGATGGCTGATGGCGGGTTGAAGCCACTAGCCGGTCGCCCCGGCTTCGACCGGCACATCGACAGATACTGGCATGGAGGCCGGATCGCGGCGAATGACCTCCAGAAACCAGAAGATGGAAACAATGCCGGTAATCAGACCGGCCACGACACCAGCATCCACGATGCCACGCCAGGGTTGCGGCAACATGCGTACCAGCAGCACGAAGCCGATGATCATGCTGGTCAATCCCATGGATAGCAACCGCCGCCTGCGCGTGGCGTGGACATACCCCATGCAATACAGCGGAGCCAGCAGCACATGCAAAGGGCGTGGATGCAGATACAGATGCCGCGCCCGGGCCACGACCCGGGGTGCAAACGCACGATAGAACCCCTTGTAGCCCTCGGCCCAGATCATGTACGGGGTCCAGACGGCGAACAGGGCCCAGTGCATAAGTCCGAGTGGCTGCCCGAACCCTTCCACGGCAACCGCGCCGAGACGCAGGACGGCAAAGCCCAGCAACAGCAGTATGCCCCCCACGCCCCAGACAAAGCCGATCCGATTCACAATAAGAAGAACCTCTGGAAAAAACCACTAGTATACTGCCAGGGGGCTCCTGACTGAAGCGCAGTGGATTCACCAGTCCTCTCGCAGCAGGCGGGCCTGATCACGAAGCAGGGTCGCCAACAGTGTGCGTCGTTCACGCAGCGCCGCCGTGGACGACGCGGAAGTGAGCAGTTCGACCACCCGCCGGTTCAGGGCCAGGCAACGCTGTCTCGCCGACAGGACGGCAGGATTGGCGGCGCCGCGGCGCGCTTCCAGACTCCGGTACAGCCGCTCGATGACTGGCCGGGGGCGACTGACTTCCTGCCAGGCAGCGGCCTGGTCCAGGCGATGGAGCAGCCCCGCGTGACCCCGGCGCAGCGCCTCGATCAGGTCAGTATCGGGTCCACCCGCCCCACCTTCCATTGTCATCAACTCCGGGTGACGATATACCTCGCTCAATACGCGGGCCAGGGCCTCCACACGATATACACCCAACGCCCGTGCCCCGGTCTCCAGCAGCTCCAGCTCCTGGCGCACCGTGCGCAGTCTGTCGGCACGCTCCCCGGACACGTCCGGATTTGCCAGCATCCTCAGCCATGGCTCGGGATCCGGGATGCACCGCAGCTCACTGGACAGTTGCCCGATCAGACTGGTCCGGCCGGGCACCGGCTCACGGATCGCTCCCGCCTCCCGTGCCGAAGCGGGCGACACTGCACTGACCACGGCCCGGGCGGTTACCACTCTGACTTCACTCAGCGCGGCATCCAGTCGATCGGCTGGTGTCACGGTAGCATTCGGCATCAATACCCGCTCGCGAAAACATCGCAGCTGTCCCCGCCATTCGGCGCCGGCCACGCGGCTGGTCTGCAGCAGAGCAAGCAGCGACTGTTGCAGGCCGTCCGCCCACCAGGCCAGCCCGGGGCGGCCCAGCGCATGCAGATTCAGATGCAGCTTGGACAGCCGCGCGCAGATCGGGGCCAGTTCCCGACCACGCATAGGCTGCCGGGCCAGTCTGGCGATCGCCATCACGTCAGTCCGTATTTCCACCCCGGTGGACAGCACTTCATCCGCCCGTGTGGACAGTTGCAGTCGGCTGGCGCTGATGCGCGGCCAGTCGCGGTAGAAACAGCCGGAATCACGCAGCAGCAGCTTCAGGTCGGGTGGGACGCCCTCGCCGGCCAGCCAGGACTGCAATACCAGCGCAAGCCGTATCACCACGGACAGGCTGTGGTCCGGCCAGTCCCGTGCCATGGTACGCAGGTGCAGCATCACCAGGCCGTTCATTTGCCGTATCAGCGCCACTGGCAGGTCGACCCGACACAGCCGGGCAGCCAGCGTCAGTTGCAACAGCTCACGGGCCAGTCTGTAGAGGATGATCCGCCGCGCCTCTCCCGGCGCAGTCGCCAGCGATTCAATCAACGCATACAGGCGCCGGCCCGCCGCCGCTCGGAACGTGTCACAGCCATTCTCCGCCAACAATCGCCGACAGGCTGCCCCGGCCGTATCCATGCCATCACCGACAGTGCCGTCATCCCACAGCCGGGCCAATGCCACATACCGCTGTGTCAGCGGCGTTACGGCCGCATCGGTCCGCTGTGCCCGCAATTCCCCCAGCGCCCGACCCCGCAGATGCTCCAGTCCCTGCCGATATCGACGCGTGGCCTCTGGCTGCCAGTGCCAGAACTGCAACAGTGCCAGGCAGGGGGCCGCCCGATCGGCCGGAGGCATCGGGGTATCGCTGGCACCGAAACGGCGAAAGGCGGCACGGGCCATCTGTTCCAACTGCCGGTTCCGGGTCAATCGACCCAGCAGCACCGCACCGGCCAGCAGGCGGATCAGCGGCAACCGACGCCGGCGCGACGGCGACGCCAACCACTCACGGCAACATGATGCCATCTGTTCCGCGACCTCGCGGACACAGGGCGCCAATGCTGCCGTCGAAGGCACACCGAATCCGTCCAGCCTCATGAGTCTGGCCACTCCAGGCGCTGCAGGACCTCGTCCACTGAATACCGCATCGCCTCTGCCGGTCGCGGTCGCTCCACCACACCGCACAACCCTCGTGCCAGCGCCCAGCGGGACTCGGCCGGTTGCTGGCGCGAAACCATCAAGGCCACCGCCACACCGGTGCGACGTTGCAGGAAAGCGGCACGGGAATAGCCGTTGCCCTGCCGCAGCACCAGCTCCACCAGGACCAGACGGGGTCGATGGTGACGGCATTGGCGCAATGCGCCCGTCAGCGAGGTGGTCGTTACCACCCGGTGGCCGCCGGCCCGCAGCACAGCGGCGAGCAGCGCATTCTGCGTCGGAGAGTCATCCAGAATCATGATGTCTGTCATTCCCTTTCTCCCAGCGCAGTCAGCAACTCTTCACGCCGATAGGGCTTGACCAGAAAGGCGTCGGCACCGGCCAGCTCCGCCCGGGTCCGGTCCACCAGATTGTCGTCCTCGCCCAACAGAATGATGCGTGTGCCGCCGAACAGCGAGCTGTTGCGCAACAGGGCACAGGTCTGGAACCCCCCGAGTCGCGGCAGATGAAAGTCCATCAGGATCAGTGGCGGCCGTTCCCTGGCCAGCTCACACAGCGCATCGAAACCGTCTTCCGCCTCCAGGATCCGGCCGACCCTGTCCTTCAACAGGGCCGCTGTACTCTGTCTGGCGCCGCGGGTCGACTGGACCAACAGCGCCGACGGCAGGATTGCAACCATCTCGCACCTCCCTGTGCCAACGTGTCCTGTTCCTGTTCTAGCACAGCTCGTGAAATGCCGCGAATATCGGGTATCGCAGCCATCATGATATGATGCCGGAATCACGATCGGGGCGGATTCGCGCTCCGGCGGCAATCTACAGGTGACACGGACAATGACCATCCGAATCGGCGTCGTCATGGACCCCATCCAGTCCATCAGCTACAAGAAAGACAGCACTCTGGCCATGCTGGTGGCCGCCCGGGAACGGGGCTGGGAACTGCAGTACATGGAACAGCACGATCTATACCTCGATGGGGGCGAGGCCATGGCCTCCATGCGCCCGCTGGAGGTCGCTTACGACCCGGCCAACTGGTTCAGCCTGGGGGATGCCGCGGATCGCCGGCTCTCGGAACTGGACGTGATCCTGATGCGCAAGGACCCGCCCTTTGACGCCGAATACATCTACTCGACCTATCTGCTGGAACGCGCCGAGCAGGCTGGTACGCTGATCGTGAACCAGCCCCGGTCCCTGCGTGACTGCAATGAAAAGATGTACGCCACCCTGTTCCCCGAGTGCTGCCCGCCGCTCATGGTCACGCGCCGGGCCGACAAGCTGCGACAGTTCCATCGGGAGCACGAAGATGTCATCTTCAAGCCGCTGGACGGCATGGGCGGTGGCTCGATTTTCCGGCTGCAGCACGAAGATCCCAATGTCAGCGTCATCATCGAGACCCTGACCGAGCATGGCCGGCGTCAGACCATGGCACAGCGGTACATTCCGGAGATCAAGGAAGGTGACAAACGTATTCTGTTGATTGATGGGGACCCGGTGCCCTACGCGTTGGCACGGGTACCCGCCGTGGGCGAGTCGCGGGGCAACCTGGCGGCCGGCGGCCAGGGCGAGGCACGACCACTGACGGAGCGCGACCGCTGGATCTGTGCGCAGGTCCGCGATGACATCCGGCGGCGCAGACTGCTGTTCGTCGGCCTGGATGTGATTGGCGACTATCTGACCGAAATCAATGTCACCAGTCCTACCTGTATCCGGGAGCTGGATAATGCCTGTGGCCTGGACATCGGCGGTCAACTGATGGACTGTATCGCGGACTGTCTGGCAAAAAGGTGATACGCGAGCTGTCATGAGCGATGACAACGGACTGGCCAACGAGCGCTTTGGATTCACGGTATTCCTGTCCGCCTGCGTACATGTGATGCTGATCGCCGGTGTCGGTTTCAGCTTCATGGGTGAAAGCCCGGAAGCGCCGGCCATCGAGGTCACACTGGCTCAGTATGAGAGCGCTGAACCGCCGGAGCAGGCTGATTTCATCGCCCAGGCCGACCAGCGTGGCAGCGGCAACCTGGACGAAGTCGTGGCTCCCAGCACCCCCCATGAAGCCGAGCTCCACGACCATCAGGTCCGCGAAATCAGCCCGGTGGAGCAGCCTTCCGCCGATGTGAGCGCCCGCTCCGACGTGGAGGTCGTCACCGCGGAACAGGCCCGGGACCGCGAGGCACCCCGGGAACAGGAGCAACCCAGCGACAGTGAGACACCGCAGCCCGACGCCGACAATCCGGAGGAACTGCGCATGGCGATTGCCAGCCTGCAGGCCCGTCTGGACCGTCAGCGACAGGCCTACGCCAACCGGCCACGGCGCTACACCATCTCGTCGGCGTCCACGCGGCAGCGCCACGACGCGCGCTACCTGGACAGTTGGCGGCGCCGTGTTGAGGCGGTGGGCAATCGGCATTATCCTGAACAGGCGCGTCGTCAGGAACTGTTCGGCAGTCTGCGGATGATGGTGGCACTGCAGCCCGATGGCCGTGTCACCACCATCCGGATACTGGAGTCTTCGGGCGAACCGGTACTGGACCGGGCGGCGGTGGACATTGTGCGGCAGGCGTCGCCTTTCGACCCGTTCCCCAGGGAACTGCGCGACAACGTTGATATCCTGGAAATCATCCGCACATGGCGTTTCCAGAGAGGCCATTCTTTCAGTAGTGAAGCACCATGAATGATACCGGACAGAACAACGGGGAACGGCAGGAAGGGGCTGTGCTGACCGACCAGTTCCTGATCGCCATGCCGCACCTGCAGGACCCGACCTTCAATGGCACGGTCACCTATGTGTGGAAGCACGGGTCGGACGGCGCACTGGGCTTTGTTGTCAACCGCCCCTCCAGCCTGAACATGACGCGCCTGCTGGCGGAGCTGGATATCGAACCCGCCGCATCGGAAGCCCGGTTGATGGAACATGAACTGGTGCTGGATGGCGGGCCGGTGGAGCCCCACAAGGGGTTCATTCTCCACGAGGTCGGCGAGGAGTGGGATTACACGCTGCCGGTCAGCGACGAGCTGGCGGTGACCATGTCACGCGATATCCTGGAGGCCATTGCCGAGGGTCGGGGACCGGACCATTACCTGGTGTCCCTGGGCTGCGCGGGATGGGAACCCGGCCAGCTGGAGCAGGAGATCGGCGACAATGTCTGGCTGACGGTGCCGGCCGACAATGATCTGTTGTTCTCGCGTGATTTCGACAACAAGGCCAGCGCGGCGGCCGCGATACTGGGCGTCAATCTGGAGCAGCTGTCATCGATCGCCGGGCACAGCTAGTGGACCACTGATGGAATCCTTTCCCAGGACGATCCCGGAGCAGATCACCGCCCTGGCCTTCGATTTCGGCACCCGGCGCATCGGTGTGGCCTATGGACAGAGCCTGACCGGAACCGCCCGGCCACTGCCGGTACTGCCGGCCCGCGATGGCATACCGGACTGGGACCGGCTGGTCGCTCTGACCGAGGAGTGGCAACCCGATGTCTTCGTGGTCGGCATGCCCTTCAACATGGATGATTCGGACAGCGAGTTGCTGTTGCGGGCCAGGAAATTCGCCAACCGGCTCCACGGTCGCCTGCACCGTCCCTGCTATGGCATGGACGAGCGCCTGACCTCGTTCGAGGCTCGCGGTCAGCTGATGCGGGAAGAGACCAGCGGCGAGCTGGACAGCGTGGCCGCCCGCCTCATTCTGGAGGGCTGGTTCGCGGCCCTGGAGGCCCGCCGGCGGAAGAAAGGCTGACCCCCGGATCAGACGAAAGCATCCGGCATCCTTGCCTTGGCGCGTGCCGACGCGTTGGTGATCAGCCCCTTCTGCACCAGTTCCTTGAGGCTCTGATCCAGGGTCTTCATGCCGGTCGAGGAACCGGTCTGGATGGAGGAATACATCTGCGCCACCTTGTCCTCGCGGATCAGGTTGC
>JAWLFN010000238.1:0-3912 GCA_041685555.1 Gammaproteobacteria bacterium
CTCGTGTTGTACTTCATGCAACTGGCGCATCAATTCACGACGCGCATTGATCAGGTCCACCTCCGACTCGACCCGACGGCTTTCGGCATCCCTGACCTGGGTCGATACCGCCGACCCGCCACCCAGCGGTACGCTGAAAGACAGCGCCAGCGCATCGTTGTAAGGCTGGAAGGCATCACCCCGGTCACGACGCATGCCCACGCTCATGGTCGGACTTCCCTTCGCCTGTCGGCGGACACGATTCACACCGGCCCGCTCGATGGCCACTTCGCTGGACAGATAGCGCAGCCACGGATGCTCTTCCGGCACGGTCTGCATCATCGCCCGTTGCTCCCGGAATCCAGTGTCGGGCCGCACATCCATACCGGTCAGAACCCGATACTCATACTCGGCGTCGACCAGCATGGCCTCGGCCTGTACCACCATCCGACGTTGCTGCAATACAAGTCCTTCCGCCTGCAGCACATCCATTTCAGGCACCGCCCCGGCCCGGTGCAGCGTGCGGGTGGTTTCCAGCAGGCGGCCGGCCTCATCCAGGGCTCGCCGCTCGCCTTCCAGCATGGCATCCGCCATCTCGATCTCCGCCATGACAGAGCGCAACTGCCCGGCCACCACCAGGCGCAGATGATCCCGCCACGCCCCCTGTCTGTTCTCCTGTGCGGACGCCATGGTCCGTGCCTGTCCCCGTTCACCCGGGCGCCACAGATCCAGCTCCACACCGACTTCCAGTTCACGTGCACCGATGTCATCAAGTACCGCATCGTCAAAAAGACTCATCTGCCACCTTGGCACACCGGGAAACCATCGCTTGCTCAGAGCGCGGTATTCCTCTCCCTGCTGCTCACGGATCGCAGTCAGTAATTGTTCCGGAGCGTGCTCCAGTGCGGCACGGTAGACAGTTTCAGTCGTCAGACTGTCACTCCGCGGCAGCGGTTCGTGACCGGAAAGATCCGGCTGCGCCCATGTACTGCTGATCAGCCCCAGCAACCCGAACAAAAGGCCCGGAATCATGATGGCGGCATTGCCTTTACGCAAAAAATCCATAACTGTCACTCCGTTCAGGGGTCGTGCGCAGACTGGATCATAAGGCCTTGTGTGTGGAAAAAATGTCGACAATCCGGAACTGATCACGCTTCCACCAGACAAACGGCCATATTCTTGCGATGGATCAATGCGATGATCCAGCCCGGATCGCACACCACTCACACTTTTTTGACAGACTTCCGATATCATCGGGTTTTCTGCAGGCGCAAACAGGCGAATACCGTGAATATTCTGATCATCGAGGACAACCGCGATATTGCCGCCAACCTGGCCGACTACCTGGAACCGGCCGGGCATGAGCTGGACTTTGCCATTGATGGCAAGGGAGGACTGAAGCTGGCCGCCGAGCACACGTTCGATGTCATCGTGCTGGACCTGATGCTGCCGGGCGGAATGGATGGTATTGAAGTCTGCCGACGCTTGCGGCAGGAGCTGCAACTGACCACGCCTGTTCTGATGCTCACGGCCCGTGATCAGCTGGATGACAAACTGTCCGGATTCAACGCGGGCACCGACGACTATCTGGTCAAGCCGTTTTCCATAAGGGAGCTGGAGGCGAGATTGCTGGCGCTGGCGCGTCGCCGAGAGGACGTGACCGACCACCGGTTGACGGTGGGGGATCTCATTCTGGATACCGACACATTACAGGCAGAGCGCCAGGGGCATCGTCTGGACATCAATCCCGTTCAACGGAAACTGCTCACTCACCTGATGAAGCAATCTCACCGCGTGGTGAAACGCGCTGAACTGGAACAGCTGATCTGGGGCGACTCGCCTCCTGATACCGATATCCTGAGAACACACATTTACGCACTGAGGCGGATCATCGACAGGCCTTTCGACCGGCCTCTGCTGCATACGGTGCACGGCATCGGATACCGCCTGTCAGACCATGACGGGGACCACGGTTGAGATGCGAAAACTGACCGGCAAGCTGAGTCTGCGCTGGCGACTGATCCTGGCCATGGTCATCATGGTCACTGCGTCAACGGCCCTGTTCTCGACGGGAGTGGTTCTGATCAAAAACCGTCTGGAAGCGGTCACTTTCGGGGAACTGGTCTCTGACCAGATGGATGTGATACTGAACCAGTCAGCACAGGGAATCGCATTTGACCAGGAGCAGCTGCCAAACTGGCAACTCTTTCGTTCGTCGGACCGCCAGCCTGTGCCGGACACCATCCGGTCCCTGTCGAGAGGTTCTCATCACAGTGTCCGCGTCGACGATCACTTCTACCAGGTTGAAGTGCGGCCGACCCCTGACGGCGAAACGGCCTGGTTGCTATATGACATCACCGAGTGGGAAAGCCAGGAACACGCGCTGCTCGTCATGACCCTGTACGGCTCATTGTTTGTGTTGGGACTCGCGATTCTGCTGGGTCTGGGCGTTGCCCGTGCCGTGCTGGCCCCGCTGGAGCGATTGACGGCCCGCCTGCATCACGTGCAGCCCGATCAGCGCCGGGTCCGGATAAGCCAGGATTTCACCGGTGAGGAAGTGCACCAGATTGCCAGCGCTTTCGATCTGTACCAGGAACGCATAGACCGGTTTGTAGAACGCGAAACCTTTTTCACGGCGGCGGCCAGCCATGAGCTTCGCACACCGCTGTCCATCATCATCGGCGCCACCGATATCCTCGAGGCGTTACCGGACCAGGATCCCCGGCGTCAACGCGCGGTCGAACGTATCCAGCGCGCATGCACGGATATGCGTGGTTTTGTTGAGGTGGCCCTGCTTCTGGCACGCGAAGAGCAGCAAGCGGTCCCGGATGAGCACTATACGTCAATACACTCGGTGACAGGACGGGTGCTCGACGACCGACGACAGGAGCTGGTCACGCGCGGGATGGACCTGCACTGTCACTTCGAGCAGGACATCTGTGTGCCGCAGGCCGCGGGCGTCATCACCATCATCATCGGCAATCTGGTGAGCAATGCCATCGAACACGGAGGCGGGGGCAGCCTGTCGATCACACAACAGGGAAACTGCCTGTCCATCAGTGACACCGGCGTGGGTATTCCGGCGGAGCACCTCACGCGGGTTTTTGATCGTGACTTCACCACGCGCTCCGATGGCACCGGAATGGGGCTGAACCTGGTGCGCCGCCTGTGTGAACGCTTTGGTTGGCTCATCGATCTGCAGAGCACTCCGGGGAAGGGAACGACGGTCACGCTGGGTTTCAGCGCCACCGCCATTGCCTGCACGGATTCATACGCTAGTGGGCCAGGCCGGAAACGGGGAAAGGATCACCCGGAACAGGTTGGGCCACCTTGAAATCCACCCATCGAGTCAATACGATGTAAATGGAAAGGCTGTCCTGTTTAAGGATTTCAGGCCGGCCAGGCCAAACGAAGCCTTATCTGAATTTAAAAGGAGAGCGATCATGAATATGCCCGTTCCAGCAAAAGCGATTCTTGCCAGCATGTTGGCGGCACTTTTTTTCCGTGCCCGCAACAGCGCAGCCTGGAATCGATTCTTTTCTTGAACACCGCGCCTATATGCAGGCAGATCCTGATGAGGTGTTCTTTTTCGAAGATGAAAGAAAGCTTGTGGTATCGTATAATAATGAACGTATAGTCAGAATATGCGCTGACGAGAGCCGCGTTGTTACGCCACTGAGAATCACCTACGACGACAGGACCGCCACGGTGATGCCGGGCGACTGCATCAGAGTCGAAGCCATGGAGGTATTCCTGGAGCCCGACGAGAACCTTGACGCCAATACCTTCCTGAAAGCTGAAGTCCAGACATTGAACTGAGATCGGACTCCATCAGCGATGTGGCGATGTGGCGATGTGACGATGTGACGATATAAAATGACTTCAGACACGAACCATCCACTGAAGGCTGGCGCCCCCCGGGCGGCCGCCATC
>JAWLFN010000239.1:0-3905 GCA_041685555.1 Gammaproteobacteria bacterium
CGCGGCTGGCCAGTGTTCCGCCATGAAGACCCACCGGCTGCAGTTGCAGGTCCAGAAGGCCGTCTGCCACAGTCAGTCCGGCCTCGATATCCGTGAAACGGAGGCCGCCGATCCGCAGGGCATCGATGCGGTGGTCGCCGCGCAGATTCAGCGCCGCCAACTGGTCGAATGGAAGAGGAGCGGGTGATTCGCCCCCGGTGTCGGAGGCCGACGGATCGGCTTCACCCGCGGTATCCGGATCCGGCGTCGGCAGCCATGCGTCCAGATCCAGCTCCCCCGCATCCAGGCGGTAGGCCGCGGTCAGCGGCCTGTCTGCCCGGGGATACAGGACATCGCCGCTCAACGACACTGCCTGTCCGCCCAGGTCGATGTCCAGACGGGACACCGTTGCGCCTTGCCCGTCACCGCTGAATTCGGCCTGGAGCCCGACCTGGTTGTCGTCCAGTTCGATGCCCGGGCCGGCGTCGTATCCGGCCAGCGTCTCCAGCAGATAGAACAGGTTGAACCGATTGCTGCTCAGTTCGCCTTCCCATCGGGCATCGCCACGGAAATTCTCCACGGCCAGACGTCCTTCAAGGGTCATGGGGCTGAGGGTGAAGCGCAGTGACTCCAGCAGGATATTGCCCGCGTCCGGATCGATACGGGCCTCTGTCCGCAGGGCCAGCTGAAGTTCCCTGCCGCCGGCATAATCGAGTAGCCGCGCGTTGACATCCAGCGGAAACGGGCGATCGCCCAGATTGGTGTTTTCGCTGCTGATGTTGAGGTTTTCCAGTCGTGCGTCGATGCCCTGCCGTTCGTCGCGGTAGGCAAGGCTGGCGTTGCTGATGTCGATCCGGCGGATGTCCAGGCTGACCGGGCCTCCCTCGGCGGGGCCTTCGCTGGCGGGCCGTTCCTGTGTCATGTCGATCAGCCAGTTGCTTTCCCCGTCCGCATTGACGTACCAGTTCAGATGCAGGTCGCGCGCGATCAGTTCCTCCATGACCAGTTCGCCGCGTACCAGCCGGCCCGGCACGAGGCTGGTGGAGATTTCCGAGAACGAGGCCAGCTCCTGCCGGGCCGCCGGATTCGCCAGGCGCACGTCGTTGATGGTAAGCCCGAAGGTCGGTCGGAACGACCAGCCGATGTCGCCGGCGATCTCCAGGTCCAGGCCGGTGGAGCGGCTCACGACCTGTTCGATGGCAGGGCGGTAGCGGTTGGGATCGATGAGCACAAACAACAGCACCGCCGCCAGAATGGCAATGCCGATCAGGCCGAAGAAGGCGAACAGCAACAGTCGGATCGGTCTGGTCATTCGGGGAAGGCCCTCGTGGTGGTGATGGGGTTCTGATACGAGGGATGATTTTACCGGATACTCGGGGTCAGTACACCACGGGGTGCCAGAGAAGGGGCGTCATGGGAAAAAAAATGCAGGCCCGGGCAGGCCTGCCGAAGAAAGGCTGCCCGGCCCACATGGGCCGGGGGCGGGAATCATGTTGCAGTCTGGATTACTCGGCTGCCGCGTCGATTGCCGCTTCCAGCTCCGCCATCAGGTCCGGATCGGCCGATGCGGCCTGGATCACGGTGTTGTACTCCTGGACTGTCATGTCGTTGGACGTGACGGCTTCCTGCATCTCGCTCTGAGCCGCCTGCTGCAGCTCCATGGCCTCTTCCTCGTTACCGGCTGCCTGGATCTGCTCGGCGTAGTCGGTCTGGATGGCCATGATGTCGGCGTAGGCGTCCAGGAACTTTTCCTTGGTCTCGTCATCAATCTCCGGCATCTGCTGTCCGCCCTGCTGGCCCGCTGCCGGGGGCTGGCCGCCACCGGGTTGTGCCGTGGCCACGGATGTGCCCAGCGCGAGGGCGAACAATGCAGGGATACTGAGGATGGAAAGCAGCTTTTTCATGTGTCACTCCTTGTAGTGAAATCAGTGTGATCTGTATAAAGCAAGCGGCATGCCAGCTTTTTTTGCACCGCAAGTTATTGAAAAACATAGATTTGTTGTGGGGAGTCTCAGGGGTGTGCAGGTATGTGCATGGGTCAGGATGGCACATGGGACAGCATGGCGCAGCCGGGCCGGTCGCATGTCCCGTCCCGTGCCTTTCGTTCAGTCGCTGTCGTCATTCTCCTGACTGCCGTTGTCCTCGCTGTCCAGACGCCGGTACAGGGTGCGGCGTCCTATGCCGAGGGTTTCAGCCGCCTGACGCTTGTTGCCGTCCATCTGTTCGAGAACCAGCTCGATATACTGACTTTCCAGGTCGCTCAGGGACGGCAGGATATCCTGCTCCAGCGCCGCGTCCAGCAGCCGACCCGCGGCGCCAGAACCAGTGCGGGTCCGGTCCGGCTCGGTGTCGTACCCTCCCTCGCGCAGTCGCCGGGGCAGATCGCTGATCTCGATTTCGTGCCCGCGGCAGAAGGCGACTGCCCGCTCTATGGCACTGGACAGCTCGCGCACGTTGCCGGGAAAGCTGTGCTGGCGGATCCGTTCCAGGGCGGCGCTGCTGATACCCTGCACCTTGCGTTTCAGTTTCAGGTTGAACTCGTTGATCAGATGCACGGTGAGCAGTTCCACATCGTCGCCGCGCTGGCGCAATGGAGGAACATCAATGGAGAACGTCTCGAGCCGGAAATACAGATCCTCGCGGAAACGGTTGTCACGGACATCGGCTTCGAGATCACGATTGGTGGCGGCAAGGATGCGCACATCCAGCTGCTTTTCCTGATTGGCGCCGATGGGGCGGATACGCCCGTCCTGCAGAATGCGCAGCAGCTTGGCCTGCATTTCCATCGGCATCTCGCCGATTTCGTCCAGCAACAGGCTGCCGCCATCGGCTTCGGCAAACAGCCCCTTGCGGGCCTGCTGTGCTCCGGTGAAGGCATGGGCCGTGTGGCCGAACAGTTCGCTTTCCAGCAGTTCCGGCGGGATGCCGGCACAGTTGACCGCCACAAAGGGGCCATCACTGCGCGTGCTCTCCTCGTGCACGGCCCGCGCCACCAGCTCCTTGCCGGTACCGCTCTCACCGGTGATGAGCACAGGGCCCTCGGCCCTGGCCACCATGCGGATGTTGTCGAACAACTGGCGCATGGCCTCGCTTCGGCCCACCATGCCGTGGAAACCGGCCTCGCCCAGCAGTTTGCGGTAGCGCGTCACTTCTTCCTGCAGCCGTCGGCGTTGTAGCACGCGCTCTACGCTGATGCGAAGGTGGTCCAGTTTCAGGGGTTTGGTCAGGAAATCATCCGCGCCCTGCTTCAGCGCGTCCACGGCCTGCTCCACGGTACCGAAGGCGGTGATCATGATGAAGCCGGGACGGAGCGGCAGCTCGTTCAGGGCCTTGAGCAGTTCCAGTCCGCTGGCACCCGGCAATCGAAGGTCACTGACCACCAGTTCGGCGGGTCGGTTCTGCAGCGCGGCAACGGCGGCTTCAGCGTCAGCGGCCGTGTCGATGTCATAGCCGGCATCGGTCAGCTCTTCCTCCAGCAGTTCGCGCAGGGCCTGATCATCTTCCACCACCAGAATGCGGCCGACCTCTGTCCGGGCGTGTTCAGTCATTGGCTGTCTCCGGGGCACTGGCTGACTTCGGAAGAGCGATGGTGAAGCGGGCTCCGCCCAGTGCATCACTGTGGCCCACCTCGATGTATCCGTCGTGATCGGTGACGGCGGCATGGGCCACGGAAAGCCCCAGCCCGGTGCCTTCACCGACTGCCTTGGTGGTGAAAAACGGTTCGAACAGATAGGGCTGATCGGCTTCCGCCACGCCTTCGCCATCGTCTTCTACTGTGATCGTGGTGAGGTCTTCACTGCTTTCCCAGCGGATGCGTACCTGCTCCTCACTGGCCTGTACGGCATTGGCCACCAGATTGCTCAGGGCCTGCTCAAATCGGATCGGATCCACCCGGACCATGCAGGGTGTGCTGTTCTGGCTGTCCG
>JAWLFN010000031.1:0-16067 GCA_041685555.1 Gammaproteobacteria bacterium
TCCCCGTGATTCGGCTGCCGACGGCGATGCCATTGACGAGGAGAAGCGCCGGAACCACTGGAGCGGTGTCGATGTGCTGGAGCAGTGGCTGGCGGCCGTCACGGCCCGCGCCACGATCCGGCGGTCCCGACCGGGACTGTGGTTGGGCACCGTCGGAGCGCTGGCTGCCCTGATCCTGTCGGCCCTGGGTCAGGCATGGTGGGTGGTCGCGGCCAGTGGCGCCGGATTGTGTGGTGTGCTGTGGAGCCTGTATGTGCAGTCCGGCAGTCCGGGCTCGATGGCCAGGCACAGCTATCTGAAGCTCGATCTGCCGATGCCGGATGACTGGACGGTCCGGGCGGTACGCGCGCTTCTGGAGACGCTGCGCCGGGACGCCAATGCCATGGAGCGCCGTCGGGACCAGGATCTGGCGGAGACGGGCGCGAGCGAACGTATCCGGGAGCTTGAGGAGCAGGCCGGGAAGCTGGGCCGAGAGAGTGCGAGGCTGGCCGCTGAACTGGGTTTCGAGCCCGACTGGGAGCCCTCGGCCATCCGACGCTATCTGCACCTGATCGAGCGGTACGAGAAGGCGCATCGACAGCGCCGGGACAGAGAGGAGAGGCAGTATCAGCTGCGGAAGGCCATGGAGGAAAACCGGGGACTGATCGCGGGCTTCCTGGAGCGCTGGGAGGCCGGAGAGGCGGCGGATCGGCACGATCTGGTGGCAGCTTTCGAGGCCCTGACCCGGCGGACGCGCCGGGCCGAGGAGGCCGATCGATCCCTGCATTCGCTGCGCGGCGACCTCGACCAGACCCGAAAGCAGCTGCGCTCACGGCGTGATGAGATTGATGCGCTGTATCGCACCATCGGTCTCGAACCGGGTGACAGGCAGACGCTGAACCATTGTCTGGAGCGCCTGGAGGAGTGGCGCACCCTGAATCAGAGGCGGCAGGAGCTGACGGGTAGGGAGCGTGAACCACGCCACCGGCTGGCGGATCATCCGGATCTGGTCCGGGCCGCCGAAAGTGGCGAAAGGGAGGCGCTGACGCAGCAGCTGGATGCATGTCATCTGGATGCCGAGCAGCTCGAGAGCCTGAGGGATGACCTGAGCCGGATCAATGCCGAGCTGCGATCGGCGGGCAGTGATCCACTACTGGAGAAGGCCCTGCACCGGGTCGATCAGGAAAAAAGCGCCCTGGCCGACACGCTGCGGGAACAGCTGTCCGCTGAAGCGGGCCGGTTTCTGCTGGATGAGATCGAGCAGGAACACCAGAGCGAGCACGAGCCGGACGTGTTGCGGGAGGCACGGGAGCTGTTCGGTCGTTTCACCCACCAGGGCTGGGACGTGGAGGTGGGTGAGGCCGGGTTGCTGGCGAGAGACCGCAGGCTGGGAGAGTTGCGCCCGCTGGCGGCATTGTCCTCGGGCACCCGCATGCAGTTGTTGCTGGCGGTGCGTCTGGCCTGGACCCGCCGACTGGAGCGCGGTGGCCTGTCGCTGCCGCTGTTTCTGGACGAGGCGCTGACCACCAGTGACGAGTCCCGGTTCGCGGAAGTGGCCGACAGTCTGGCGCTATTGTGCCGGGAAGAAGGGCGTCAGGTGTTCTATCTTTCGGCGCGTCGGCATGAGCTGGCGCTGTGGGAGCAGGCAGCCGGCGAGGCGCCGCATCATATCGACATGGCAGAGCTGCGTTTCGGGAAGCCCGGAGCCGTGGCCGGCGACTACGTTCTTCCGCCACGGCAACCCGTCCCCGCGCCGGAAGGTGAGTCGCCAGAGGCGTATGCGGCGCGCCTGTCCGTTCCCGTGGTGGAGCCGTGGCATGCGGCCGGAGATATCCATCTTTTCCACCTGCTGCGTGACGACCTGCCGCTGCTTCACCGGCTCATGCAGGAATGGCGGATCACCACGCTGGGACAGCTCGAGGGGCTTCTGCATAGCAGCAGCGCCGCCGCGGCATTGCCGGAGGAAACGCTGCGCCACCGCCTGGCGGCGCGATGCATCACCGCCCGGCGTTGGCGCGAGATCTGGCATCAGGGGCGTAATCGGCCCGTGGACAGTATCGCGCTGCAGCAGGCCCCGGCCGTGTCCGATACCTTCCTGGAGCCGGTCAACGAACTGGCCGAAGCTGTCGGCGGTGATCCCGAGGCCCTGCTGGAGGGGCTGCGGAACCGGAAAGTGGCCCGTTTCCGGACCAGCGCCGCGGACGCGCTTCACGACTGGCTGGAGGAGCATGCCTACATCACGCCGGGAGAGCCGCTGGATGCCGATGAGCGGCTGCGCCAGGTACTGCTGGATGTCGGCACGGAAGCCGATCCATCGGAGGTCAGCAGCGTGGTGAGTTGGCTGGAGTCCGGGTAGCAGAAGGCCCGGCGATACCATATCAGCGCTTCAAGTGCTATAATCCGCGCACTTTTTCGAGGGTGCCTTACGAACATCCTGTCGTGCCGGCGGCGTCCTCTATCGCATTCTGTCCTGAACTTCTGGAATAGGAACCACTATGTCGAACGACGGTGCAAAGATCATCTACACGGAAACCGACGAGGCGCCACGCCTGGCAACCTACTCACTGTTGCCCATCATCGAGTCTTTCACAAAAGCCGTCGGCGTTTCGGTGGAAACCCGCGACATCTCCCTGGCGGGACGCATCATCGCGCAGTTTCCCGAGTACCTGAAGGACGACCAGCGCATCGGCGATGCCCTGGCCGAGCTGGGTGAGCTGGCAAAGACGCCGGAAGCCAACATCATCAAGCTGCCCAATATCAGTGCCTCCATCCCGCAGTTGATCGCTGCCATCAAGGAGCTGCAGGGGCAGGGCTACGCACTGCCCGACTACCCGCACGAACCGGAGACCGACGAGGAGCGCGAGGTCCGCGCCCGCTATGACCGGGTCAAGGGTTCGGCCGTGAATCCGGTGCTGCGCGAAGGCAATTCCGATCGCCGCGCACCGGCTGCCGTGAAGAATTACGTCCGCAAGCATCCGCACCGCATGGGTAAGTGGACATCGGATTCGAAAACCCATGTGGCGCATATGGACGATGGCGACTTTTTCGCCAGCGAGCAGTCCACCACATTCGCCGGCGCCGATGACCTGAAGATCGTCCTGCAGAGCGCGGACGGGGAGAAGGTGCTGAAGGAGTCCGTACCCGTGCTGGCTGGCGAGGTGGTCGATGCCGCCTGCATGAGCGCCGCGAAGCTGCAGGCTTTCATCCAACGCGAGATGGCCGACGCGAAGGAGAAGGGCGTGTTGCTGTCGCTGCACCTGAAGGCGACCATGATGAAGGTATCCGACCCGATCATGTTCGGGCATGCCGTGAGGGTATTTTTCTCGACCGTGTTCGAGAAGCACGCCGACACTTTCCGTGAACTGGGCGTGGATGCCACCAACGGCTTCGGGGACGTGCTGGCGAAGATCGCGGATCTGCCCGAAGACAGGCGCTCGGCCATTGAAGCCGACATTGAAGCCGCCTACAAGGATGGTCCGTCACTGGCCATGGTGAACTCTCACAAGGGCATCACGAATCTGCATGTGCCCAGTGACGTGATCATCGACGCCTCCATGCCGGCCATGATCCGTGACGGCGGCAAGATGTGGAACCGTGATGATGCGCAGCAGGATGCCAAGGCTATGATTCCCGACCGCTGCTATGCCGGCGTCTACCAGGAAACCATCCGCTTCTGTCAGGAAAACGGCGCCCTCGATCCGACCACCATGGGCACCTGTCCCAATGTGGGGCTGATGGCGCAGAAGGCCGAGGAATACGGCTCCCACGACAAGACCTTCGAGATCCCGGCGGCGGGCACCGTCAAGGTGCTCAACAAGGCCGGCGAGACGGTATTCTCCCATGATGTGGAAAAAGGCGACATCTGGCGTATGTGCCAGGTCAAGGATGCGCCGATCCGGGACTGGGTGAAGCTGGCCGTCAATCGCTCGCGCCAGAGTGGCATGCCCGCCGTGTTCTGGTTGAGCGAGCAGCGTGCCCATGATCGCGAGCTGATTGCCAAGGTCAATGAGTACCTGAAGGATCACGATACGGAGGGGCTGGACATCCGTATCCTGTCGCCGGAAGAAGCCACCCGCCATACACTGCGGCGCATCAGCGAGGGCAAGGACACGATCTCCGTGACCGGCAACGTGCTGCGTGACTACCTCACCGACCTGTTCCCGATTCTGGAGCTGGGCACGTCGGCCAAGATGCTGTCCATCGTGCCGCTGATGAATGGTGGCGGACTGTTCGAGACCGGTGCCGGCGGCTCCGCGCCGAAGCACGTGGAACAGTTCGTGGAGCAGAATTACCTGCGCTGGGATTCGCTGGGTGAGTTCCTGGCCCTGGCCGCTTCCCTGGAACACATGGCACAACAGGCCGGCATCGACGGCGCCCGTGTATTGGCCGAGACCCTGGATGTGGCCAACACGAAGTTCCTGGAGAACAACAAGTCGCCGGCGCGCAAGATCGGCGCGATCGACAACCGGGGCAGCCATTTCTACCTGGCCCTGTACTGGGCCGAGGCGCTGGCCAACCAGTCCGAGAACAGCGATCTGGCCGAGCGTTTCTCGAAACTCCATGCCGCGCTCAGCGAGAACGAAGACAGGATTGTCGGTGAGCTCGCGGAGGTTCAGGGCAAGCCAGTGGAGATCGGCGGGTACTATCAGCCCGATGCCGACCTGGTATCCCGCGCCATGCGACCGTCCGCCACGTTGAATGCCACGCTCGACGCGCTGTAGACGACGCCAGGGCTGACAGCGAAGAAACGGAGTCGCGGTCGACACGGTGATGTCTCATCGCGTTGACTGGCGACTCTGGCGGGTGCTATACCTGCCGGTCATGTTCTGTGTACCTTTGATTCCGATGCAAGGAGCCTTTTCCCATGCGCCTGTCCCGACTGCTGTCCGTCACTGTACTGTTGTCTCTCTTTCCTTCATGGGTCCTGGCGCAGGCCATTGACGTCGGTCGTGGCGAGCTGCCGGTCACAGTGCCCGATGGCTACGATGCCGATGAACCGGCCCCCCTGATCGTGCTCCTGCATGGCTACACGTCCAACGGGCCGCGCGTTGACTCGTTTATGGGACTCAGCGAAGTGGTGGACGACTACGGTTTTCTGCTGGTGGCGCCGGAGGGCATGCGTGAGCCGGGCGGGGAGGAAAGTCCGTACTGGAATGCCTCCGAGGCCTGCTGCAATTTCTATGACACCGGTGTCGACGATGTCGGCTACCTGATGTCGGTCATAGGCCGCATGCAGGAGGAGTACAGCATTGATGACCGGCGTATCTACCTGATCGGCCACTCCAATGGTGGCTTCATGTCCTACCGTATGGCGTATGAGCACTCCGACACGATCGCGGCCATTGTCAGTCTGGCCGGTGCCAGTCATGCCGATCGCCGTCCGGCGCCACCGCATCCCGTCAATATATTGCAGATCCATGGAACGGCCGATGGCACCATTGCCTACGCGGGTGGTGAAATCCGGGACAACCGGTACCCGGGGGCCATGGCCTCGGTGCGCCAATGGGCCGGCTACAATGGCTGCACCGGGCGGGGACAGGCGCGTGAACGTCGAGACCTGGACGCCAGTCTGCCTGGTCATGAAACCGGCGTGCTGACCTTTGACGTGGGCTGCCAACCGGGTGGTGCCGTGGCGCTGTGGACCATCACGGCGGGGGCGCATTCTCCCACGGTGTCCGACAGCTATGCCGCGCAGCTGGTGGAATGGTTGTATGACCATCCCGGGCCGATGGAGCGGTAAATCGGCCCGGTAGCCGGCTGTTGATCTGAGTCAACGCCGGGCGGTGGGCGCCGACGTATGATGTCGGCGTTTCGTCGGCATCCGTCCAATCGGACTTTGCATTGCAGTAACCATTTATGGCACTCTTTCAGCATGCGTGACAGCGACCTTCCCAATCTGCTCGCCAAGGCTCTGTATAATCCGTCCGGCGCCTTCCGGGATCTGTCCAGCACCGATCCGGCGCCGCTCCGTGTCTTGTTACGCTACTCTGTCTGGTTGCTGCTACTGCCCCCTGTTTTTGCCTGGATCGGCGCCGCCTCCTTCGGCTGGCGCCTTGGCGCCAATGAACCATTGATGCTGCCGCTGGGTGAGCTGACCCTGATTTCCATCGGTTATTTCCTGACACTGGTGTTCGGGTTCGTCTCCACGGCTGTCATCAGTCACTGGATGGCCTCGACGTATGGCGCCAGTGGTTCGCTGGGCCGGCACTTTGCCATGATCACCATTGTCGGGGCTCCGCTGGCCTTTGCCAGCGCGGCGCATCTGTTTCCGGATGTCTTTTTCAATGTGCTGGTCCTGATTCCCACCATGATCTGGAGCATGTACCTGCTCTATACGGGTATTCCCGTGGCACTGGAGACCCCGCCAGAGCGCGGTATGCTGATGGCCTCCTCGCTGGTGGGCTGGCTGCTGGTGGCCGCGGTATCGTTGCTGGGGCTGAGCATGGGGCTCTGGGTCATGGGCATCGGCCCGATGCTGGGCGTATAGGAGAGAAACCGTTTTGACGAGCACGTCGGTCAATCATTATCACGACAGGATCGTCCTGCGCCTGGTCCAGTTCTCGGTGTTCTGGGCCATCGTGGCCATGGCGGTCGGTGTCTACCTGTCCGCCGAACTGATCTGGCCGGGTCTGGATATGGGCCAGTCCTGGTTGTCGTTCGGGCGGCTGCGTCCTCTGCATACCAATGGCATCATTTTCGGCTTCGGGGTCTCGGCCCTGATGGCGACCGCCTTCTATAGTGTTCAACGCACCAGTCATGTGCCACTGTACGCCCATCGCCTGGCCTGGTTCGTTTGCTACGGGTGGCAGTTGACCGTGCTGCTGGGCGGTATTTCGCTGCTGGCGGGCTGGACATCGACCAAGGAGTACGCCGAGCTGGAGTGGCCCTTCGACATCGCCATCGCGGTACTGTGGATCTCCTTCGGCATCGTGTTCTTCGGCACGCTGGCGATCCGCAAGATCCGGCCCATCTACATCTCCAACTGGTTCTATGGCGGCCTGATCATCGTCATCGCGATGCTGCATATCGTCAACAACCTGGCCCTGCCGGTAACCCTCGGCAAGTCCTATTCACTGTACGCCGGCGCCCAGGACGCCGTGGTGCAATGGTGGTACGGGCACAATGCCGTCGGCTTTCTGCTGACCGGTGGCTTCCTGGGCATGGTCTATTACTTCCTGCCCAAGCAGGCGGGGCGACCGATCTGGAGTTACCGGCTGTCCATCGTCGCGTTCTGGGCCTTCACCTACACCTACATCTGGGCCGGGCCGCACCACCTGCACTACAGCGCCATTCCCGAGTGGGTGCAGTCGCTGGGCATGGTGATGAGCATCATTCTGCTGGCGCCTTCCTGGGCCACGCTGATCAACGGCATCATGACGGTCAGCGGTGCCTGGCGGAAGCTGCGCACCGATCCTGCCCTGAAGTTCATCGTACTGGCGCTGGCCTTCTATGGTCTGGCCACGTTCGAGGGCCCGATGATGGCGATCCGCAGCGTCAATGTGGTCAGTCACTTTACCGACTGGACCATCGGCCACGTGCATTCCGGAGCGCTGGGCTGGAACGCCATGATCACCTACGGCACGTTCTACTTCATGATCCCCCGCATGGCGGGTCGTGAGCTGTACAGCACCCGATTGGCCAACCTGCATTTCTGGATGGCCCTTGCCGGGACCATGCTCTACATCATGGCCATGTGGGCGGGCGGTGTCTCCCAGGGCCTGCTGTGGCTGAACATCGACCAGATCGGCGAGTTGCGCTTCAATTTCACGGACATCATGGCCAGCATGACACCCTACTACGGCTTGCGCCTGCTGGCGGGGCTGATCTTCCTGGGCGGTACGGTGCTGATGGCGTATAACCTGTTCATGACCATGCGGGGGCGTCAGCCGGTGCCGGTCACCCCGCCTCCCGTGGACCCGATGTATGAGGTGAAGCGATGACGGGGATGGGGCTGCACAAGAAGCTGGAGGAGAATACCGGGCTGCTGATTTTCGGCATCCTGCTGGTCTCCGCCATGGGCGGGCTGGTGCAGGTCCTGCCGATTCTGTACCAGGAGTCACTGGAGACGCCGACAGAGAATACAGAAGTGTATTCCGCGGTCGAGCTCACCGGGCGGGACATCTACATACGCGACGGGTGTCATGTCTGCCACACGCAGCAGGTACGCCCGCTGATCGCGGAAGTGGAGCGTTATGGCGCCTATTCAAGGTCGGGAGAATTCGTCTACGACCGACCTTTCCTGTGGGGCTCCAAGCGCACGGGTCCGGATCTGCATCGTCTGGGTGGCAAGTACTCGGACATCTGGCATCGCGAGCACCTGATCGATCCGCGCTCCGTGGTGCCCGACTCGATCATGCCGGCCTATCCCTGGCTGGTCGGCGCGCCGGCCTCGGAGGTGGGCGATATCCAGAAGAAGATGCAGGTCCTGCGGCGGCTCGGTCACCCGTATAGCGACGAGGATATCGAAAACGCGCCCGAGGCGCTGGAAGGTGTCACGGAAATGGACGCTCTGATCGTATACCTGCAACAGCTCGGCACTTCGATGCCGCAAGGAGAGGTCCCATGACCTGGTTCATTTTCGCTGGAGACATGCTGGTCATGTTGTTCATGGTGGTGCTGGTCGTCTGGCTGACGGCTTTCGCCAGCCGCGACAAGGCCAGCGATGTGGCCCGAATTCCGCTGGAGGATGAAGACTACGATGGCTGATATGCCCGGAGACTTCTGGAGTGGCTGGATCGTCGTGCTCACGCTGGTTTCGGCGGGAGTGATCGGCTGGCTGGTGTGGAGTGTCTATTTTTCGCCCAGCCCCCACCGCCCGGAAGAAGAGGTGAAGGAGCCGGTCTGGGACGGCGATCTGGAGGAGGGCAGTGCCCCGGCGCCGATGTGGTGGTTCTGGCTGATTCTGGGCGCCACCGTGTTTTCCGTGGCTTACCTGATGCTCTACCCGGGGCTGGGCTCGTTCAGCGGCATGCTGCAGTGGTCACAGGATGCCCGGGTGCAGGATGCGTACGCCAACTACAATGACCGATTCAACATGGATCGGCAGGCCATCGCCGACGCCGATCTCAGTGACCTGCAGGCCGATGCCGGTCTGATGGAGACGGCGAATCGCATTTTCCAGCGTGAATGTGCGGCCTGTCACGGTCGGGACGGTCGCGGACAGATATCGTTGTTTCCCAACCTGATGGACGTCGCCTGGCAGTGGGGTGGCTCGCCGGAGCAGATCGAGCAGAGTATCCGCGGCGGGCGACAGGCCAACATGATGGCGTGGGCGCCCATGCTGGAGACGGAAACCATGGAGCAGTTGACCGAATACGTCATTGCCCTGGGCAACGAAGACGTGGAGGGTCATCCAGGCGCGTCCGCGTATGAACAGAACTGTGCATCCTGTCATGGCCCCGACGGAGGAGGCAATAGCGGATTGGGCGCGCCCGCCCTGTCCGACAGCACCTGGTTGTATGGAGGCGATCACGACGCCGTGATGGAGTCCATCGCTGCTGGTCGGAATGGTGTCATGCCTGCCTTTGCTGATCGCCTGGATGATGCCCAGATCCATCTGCTGGTGGCCTGGCTGGCGCGCTGAGGCGGTCTACAGCCCGAAACGTTGGCGCAGAAACCGTGCCACGCCGTCGTGGTCATGATGGCCGATGACGGCCGTCGCGGCTGTCCTGATTTCGGCCGAAGCATTTTCCGGCGCATAGCATTCGTCGGCGATGGCGAACATGCTCAGGTCATTATCATTGTCGCCGAAGCACAGTGTGCGGGTGACACCCAGTATTTCGCTCAGGGCGGTTACTGCATTGCCCTTGCTGGCATCACTGTGATGGATGTCGATCCATTTCAATTCACTGTTTTCCATCGCCATTCCGGTATAGGCGACGAGATGTGCCTCGTCACGGATATCCCTTCTCACCTGATCGACCGCGGCGGGCTCGCCCAGCATGTTGATGTTGGTGATCCGTGCATTGGTGGGCATTTCCGCCAGCGGATACACAGGGGTGGCGGTGCGCGATCGGAACGCGTTCAGCAGCTTTTCCTCCGCGCGGTGGCGCACCGGCGGGTGGAAAATGGAGTGGCGCTGGCTGCGATCCATGCTGTGGACAAACGGAGTGAGATCGGCTCGGTCCGCGGCCCGGATCACATGTCCTGCTTCGGGAACCGTAAGAAAGCTGGCCAGCGACAGGGCCTCGGCACGCGGATCCCAGACCAGTACCCCGTTGGTATAGATGTGCGGCAAGCCAAAACCATGGCCTCGGATGATTTCCTGCGCCGAGTGCAGATTGCGCCCCGTGGCCACGGTAAAGGCGATGCCGCCTCGGCTCAGCAGCTGCAGGGTTTCCCGTGTATAGGGCGATATCCGCGAGGCACCGTTGAGCAGTGTGCCGTCAAGATCGAAGACGACCAGTTCCATCAGGAAAGTCCCTCCCGGTCCCGGAATCCCAGCAGATAGAGGATACCGTCCAGACCCAGCGTCGAGATGGCCTGTTTGGCGGACTGCTTGACCAGCGGCTTGGCACGGAAGGCCACGCCCAGTCCGGCGATGGACAGCATCGGCAGGTCGTTGGCGCCATCGCCCACGGCGATGGTCTGCTCCAGGCTGATGCCCTCCTGTGCGGCCAGCTCGCGGAGCAGCTGCGCCTTGCGCTGGCCGTCAATGATGGGCTCCTGGACCTCTCCCGTGATCACGCCGTTCCGGATCACCAGGTGGTTGGCATAGATGTGGTCGATACCCAGTTGCTGTTGCAGGCGTTCCGCGAAGTACGTGAAGCCGCCGGACACGATTGCCGTGCGATATCCCAGACGGCGCAACTGACTGATCAGGGTCTCGGCGCCCTCGGTCAGGCGCAGGCGGTCGGCGATCTCCTGCAGGGTCGACTCGGGCAGTCCGCGCAGTAGCGCCATCCGTTCCCGGAAACTGGCCTGGAAATCCAGTTCACCGCGCATGGCGCGCTCGGTGATGGCGGCCACCTCGTCACCCACGCCAGCGGCCCGGGCCAGTTCATCGATCACCTCGGCATCGATGAGCGTGGAGTCCATGTCGAACACCACCAGACGTCGATTGCGCCGGAAGATACTGTCCTGCTGGAAGGCGATATCGACGTTGAGCTCCTGGGCTATGGTCAGGAATTCGGCGCGCAGCGCGTCCGGATCGGCAGCTTCTCCGCGTACCGAAAACTCGATGCAACCCTTGCTCTGATCGTCGGGCAGCCCCTCGGGGATACGTCCGGAAAGACGGTCGATATGGTCTATGTTGAGCCCGTGCCGGGCCGTGATCGTGCTGACCCGCGCGATGTGTTCGGCCGTAATGCGGCGGGCCAGCAGGGTGATGATATGCCGTGGCTTGCCCTGACCGCCGACCCATTCGCGGTAGTCTTCGGTACCGATCGGCGTGAATTTCACCTGCTGGTCCAGTTCGGAGGCGCGGAACAGAATATCCTTGAGCACATCCGGCTGGTCACCGCCGGCGGCCAGTTCCACCAGAATGCCAAAGGACAATGTATCGTGGATCACGGCCTGGCCGATGTCCAGAATACGCACATCGGACTGGGCCAGTATGCCGGTGATGGCGGCAGTGAGTCCGGGCCGGTCCGGGCCGGTGATGTTGATCAGGACGATTTCTTTCAAGTTGGCAGTGCTCCGGCGGCCGGCGCATGAAGGTGAATCGTGCGGCTCTCGGGCCGCCGGGTATTGTACCCGGAATCGCCGGGGCAGGCGAGACAGCCCTGAATGACCCTTGAAAATTCCGCGGACCACTCATAGGTATAAGTACATGGTTGTTTTTCTGAAGGAGATTTTGTATGGAACACAGGGTGGATATGTATCCTTCGCGCCTGCGGGAGCCGCGTGCGCCGCTGCAGCGTCATGATCCGATCGTACATGCACGCAAGGAGCGGCGCTGGGAGGGGCCGCTGGATGAAGAGGTCCTCTCCCGCTACGAGCGCGATGGCTACCTCTGGTTCGAGGGTTTCTTTTCCTACGACCGGGTGGCTCAGTTTTTCGACGAACTCCGGGAAATAGCCGCGGACCCAGAGCTGATGCGGGATGAGAAAGTCATCGCCGACCCCGGGAGCGGGCGTATCCGCTCCGTCTTCGGTATGCATGAGCTGTCGATGCTTTTCGACCGACTCACCCGGGATGCCCGGATACTCGGCATGGTCCGCCAGCTGCTCGGCAGCGAAGTGTACATCCATCAGTCAAGGATCAACGACAAATTCGGTTTCGAGGGCAGCGGTTTCCAGTGGCATTCGGATTTTGAGACCTGGCATGCCGAGGACGGCATGCCGCGCATGCGTGCCGTCAGTGCCTCGATCATGCTCACCGACAACAACGAGTTCAACGGCCCCCTCATGCTGATTCCCGGCTCGCATCACTACTTCGTGCCCTGCATCGGCGAGACGCCCGAGCGCAACTGGGAGAAGTCGCTGCAGAACCAGCAAGTCGGAGTGCCAGATCAGCAGACCCTGGCAAAGCTGGCGGAGCGTGGTGGCATCCAGGCGCCGAAGGGCCCGGCCGGGTCCCTGCTGTTGTTCGAGTGCAATACACTGCATGCCTCCAACGAAAACATGTCCCCGTGGCCACGCTCGAACCTTTTCTTTGTCTACAACAGCGTAGACAACCAGCTGGAGGAGCCGTTCGCCGCGCCGTCGCGTCGTCCGGAGTTCCTGGGTAGCCGCGAGCGCACCGCAGCCCTTACCATGCATGATGATTTCCCGGAGCTGGCCGGCCAGGGCGTGGCCCCGCTGCGCTGACCGGTGACGGCCCCGAGCGGGGGACGCAATCGATCACAACGAGGGGGATGAAGCATGGCACACGGAACGATCCCGAGCACCATGTCGGCCATGGTGCTGACCGGTCACGGTGATATTGACCGGCTCGAGTATCACGAGGATGTCGCTGTTCCGGCGCCAGGCCCCGGCGAGGTGCTGGTGCGGGTCACAGCCACCGCCAAGAACAACACCGATCGCAAGGCCCGTGAGGGGCTGTACCCGGTCGGCGACCGGCACGAGGTGACTTCCTTTCAGATGGGCGGCAAGGCGACCCTGTCCTTCCCGCGTATCCAGGGCGCGGATGTGGCCGGACGCGTGGCCGCCGTGGGCGAAGGGGTTGATCCATCGCGCATCGGCGAGCGGGGCCTGCTCGATTTCAACCTCTATCCGGACCGGCGCAGCGACATCAACCTGGTGCCTGATTACTACGGTCACGGTGCCGATGGCGGTTTCGCCGAGTATGTGGCCGTGCCGTCCGATCAGTTCCATCGCATCGATAACCCGGCAGTGTCCGATGCCGAGCTGGCCTCGCTGGGCATGTGCTCGTACCAGACCGCTTTCCACATGCTCAACGCGGCCGGTGTGTGCGCCGGCGAGCGCGTGCTGGTGACCGGGGCCAGTGGTGGAGTGGGTACGGCATTGATTCAACTGTGCCGCCTGCTCGGCGCCGTTCCCTATGCGCTGAGCACGGCTGACAAGGCCGCGGCGCTTGAGGCACTGGGAGCCGAAGCCGTGATGGATCGTCACAATGCCGGCGATCTGGTCGCCCGGGTACGCGCACTGACGGGTGGCGCTCCGATGGATGCCGTCATGGACCTGGTAGGCGGAGGCATGACCGATCGGTTCATTGATACCATGATCTTTGACATGGGCGCGCGCTACACCTACCCGCGCCTGAGCATTGCCGGCGCTGGTGCCGGCAATGTCAGCGAGATTCTGTGGACGCGGATCTATCTGTACCAGGTGCGGATTTTCGGTGTCTCGCATGGGACTCGCGAAGAGGCAGGGCAGCTGGTTTCCTGGATCCGGTCCGGCATGCTCAAGCCGGTACTGCATGGCGCCTTCCGTCTATCCCGGCTGCGTGACGCCGAGCGTTACTTTGTCAACCGTGGCAGCCATTACCTGGGCAAGATTGTCATCGTGCCGGACGCGCAGTGGGAGACCCATGGCGCGCCCTGGTCGCTGGAGGAGAATTGGTGAAGTACCCGAAGGAAGACCTGCGATTGCAACTGATCGACACGCATGCCGCTGGTGATATCAGCCGCATCGTGACCGGCGGCATTGATCCACTGCCCGGGGCTACTGTGCGTCAGAAAATGGAGTACCTGGCCAGTGATGCGGACGGTCTGCGCAAGTTGTTGTTGTTCGAGCCCTATGGTGCGCCGGAAAATTCGGTGGATCTGATCGTGCCGCCCAGTGATCCGCGGGCGCGCATGGGTTACATCATCATGGAGGTGATGGGTTACCCGATCTACTCCGGTTCCAACACGATCTGCACCGCCACGGCCCTGCTCGAGAGTGGCCTGATCGAAAAAGAGGAAGGCGAACAGCAGTTCCGTCTCGAATCGCCCGCCGGACTTGTCGACATCCGGGCGCGGGTCTCCGACGGTGTGGTGGAGGCTATTACCTGCAGTGGGTTGCCCAGCTACATACACAGCTATCGTGAACGCATTCATGTCCCGAATGTGGGAGACGTGACCTTCAGTGTGGCCTACAGCGGTGGTTTCTACGCGCTGGTGGATGCCCGGGATCTGGGGTTTCACCTCACACGCGACGAAGAGAGCGATCTGGCCCGTTGCGCCCATCACATTGTCGAGGCCATCCAGGCCGAACACGGCTTCTCGCATTACACGCTGGGTGACGTGGGTGAGCTGCCGTTTCTCCACTTCATGGGCCCGGTAGAGCAGGTTGCGGATGATCTGTATCGTTCCCGCTCAACCACGTATGTCCATCCCGGTGTAATCTGCCGCAGCACGACGGGTACCGGAACCTCGGCGCGACTGGCGTTGATGCATCACCAGGGGGTGTTGTCAGAAGGTGATCGGCTGGAAACTGTATCCCTGCGCAATACCGGTTTCATCGGCCAGATGACCGGCACCCATCAGCAGGGCGGACATACGGTGGTCGACAACACCATCACCGGTCAGAGTCACGTGCTGTCCTATTCGGATACCGTGGTCAATTGTGATGACCCGATGGTCGACTGCCGCGGTCTGCATCACATACTCAGCGATGCCCAGAAGGAAAAGGACGGACAGCCCGAAGACGACACCTGGGGCAGCGCTTAAAGACACCGGACGGGGCGGTCAGGTCGCCGCCATCAACATGCCTGCACCCCGGTCCAGCATCAAGGCACCCATGATGATGACAAGCACGCCGGAGACGCGCACGATCTGATGGATCGAGGCCTGTGACAGATAGCTGGCAAAGAACCCGAAGCCCAGCAACGGCGGCAGCGTTCCCAGGCCGAACAGAAACAGCATCAGCGCTCCCTCTGTCGCGCTCCCGGTCCCCGCGGCCAGGATGTACATCGCCTGCAGTGGACCGCAGCCCAGCAGCAATCCGTTCAACCATCCGATCACGAAGGGGTGACGCGTGCGCTCCAGTGCGCTGGTGACCCTTTGCGTGATGGCCCTGGGAAAACGGGGATTGAGCAGGCGCATGGCGGGGATGACGTTCAGCATTTTCAGTCCGAACAGCAGCAGGAACAGTCCCGCGAAAATGGCCGCGTAGCCCCGCAGGGCCGGAGTCACGGTGATCAGTGCGCCGGCCAGGCCGAACAGGGCGCCGAATGTCGTGTAGGAAAGCGTTTTCCCGCCCCCGTAAGCGGCATGCGAAAGCAGAGACTGCCTCCACGATTGCGCACGAGAGGCATAGCTGACCACGAAGCTGCCGCACATGCCGATGCAGTGAAAGCCGGTCAGGAAGCCGATCAGGAACAGCGTGGTATACCCAATGCCGGCGTTGAGCTGCATCATGATGTCCGGCATCATGCCGCGGCCCCATTGCACGATGCCGCCTATGACGACGAGCAATGCCACAAAAAGAACGATGTTGCGAAGGCGGTGCTGGTGGACCGGTTCCGGTGCCCTGGACGCGGAAGTGGTGATCGGCGCTTCGGACTGAGCAGGCCCGGGATCGGCGTCATGGGCGATGAAGCCCGCCTCATGGATGGCGCCGGCGATCGTTGCCGCGTCAATCAGGCCCGGATCAACGGTGACAGTGACGCGCTGTGCCACGTGGTCGGCGTGCACCTGCTGGACACCTTCCCGTTTCCCGAGGGCGCGCTCCACGGCGTCCTCGCAACCGCCGCAGACCATG
>JAWLFN010000032.1:0-16019 GCA_041685555.1 Gammaproteobacteria bacterium
CGACAACATCCAGATTCCGGCGGGTACGCGCACTCACGAGATGGCAGCCACTCACGTGTTCGACAAGGACATCGTGCTGCACGGCTTCCGTGCCCACATGCACTATCGTGGCAAGTCCATGAGTGCTCGTGTGATCTACCCTGACAACACGCAGGAAGAGATCATCAACGTGCCGAACTACAACTTCGCATGGCAGCCGACGTATCGCACGGATGAGCCCATGACGTTGCCGAAAGGTTCTCGTGTAGTGGTCGAGGGTGCTTTCGACAACTCCGAGTACAACCTGGGTGTACCCGACCCGACTGTGACTGCCATGGGCGGCCTGCAGAGCTGGGAAGAGATGTTCATCGGTTACTTCTCCTATCACGACGCTCCGAGCGAGTGATCAGGCGATTGATGACTGATTGAGCAGCAATAATCAGAAAGGGCTGCTTCCCAAGTGAAGCAGCCCTTTTTGTTTGTCTGCGGAAAAGTTGAACAGGCAGTCATTTTCCCGATTTTCCGACCCGGGAGAATTTCAACAAATCGTAGCAGGACTTGAATTGCTCCTGCTGATTGGCCTAAATTTGCGCTACATTAAACAGCAGAAGAATTTCTTATCGGATAATCCGTCCTGAATGCGCTCAATCATTACAACAAGTAAAAAAGCATTGCTTCAGGTGATTTTTGCAAGAGGGTATAAACAATGAAGAAGTACTACTGGATGACCATGCTGTTGATGGTCGCAATGCTGGGTGGCAACGCCCAGGCTCAGGAAAGGGCGGGAGATTTTACGCTGATCGATCACAAGGGCGATCCGCACTACCTGTCGCGTTACGGCTGGGCCGATGCCCTGGTCATCATTTCCCACGCCACGGGATGCCAGACCAATCAGGAAAACATCGCCCGTTACAAGACGGTTCGTACGAACTTCGATCATCAGAACATTGCCTTTGTGATGATCAACTCTGATCATGAGGATAACCGAGAGACCATCCGTGCCGAGGATGCGGTCTGGGAGTGGGAATTCCCGATCATGATCGACCGCACTCAGCTGGTTGCCGAGGACCTGGGCATTGAACAGGCTGGTCAGGTCGTGGTGGTGGAGCCGAGTCGCGGTAACATCCTGTACCGTGGCCCGATGGACATCGATGCCGAGTTCGAGGGTGGCATGCAGATGGGCGAGGGTGAGGGTGTATTCACTCTGCTCGAGGATCTCATTGCCGGCGAAATCGATCCCCGCAATGCTGAACCGGTGATCGTGGACATGGAGCCCGCCGAAGGTTGTGCGCTGGAGTTCCCGGCCCGTGAACGCCATATGGCGGATGTTCCCGATTACGAGACGGAAGTGGCTCCGATTCTGATCGAGCGCTGCGTCGGTTGTCACGTGGAAGGCGGCATCGGTCCCTTCGCAATGAACAGCCACCAGATGGTACAGGGCTGGGGCCCGATGATCCGCGAAGTGATCATGACCCAGCGTATGCCACCCATGCAGGTGGATCCGGACGTCCACAACAATAGCTGGTATAACTCCGGCAACATGCCGACCGAAGAGAAACAGACGCTGATCCACTGGATCGAAGCGGGTGCACCGCGCGAGTGATGCGCGACTAGACATCAATAGGATGTGAACGGGGGGTTGTTCCTGAAGGAGCAACCCCTTTCTCGTTACAGGCAGGAGTGCAAGGTGGATAGTCAGACAGATGTGTTATTCCGGCAGTTCGAGCATGACAAGCTGCCACTGAAAAACCGGATCGTGATGGCGCCGATGACGCGTCAGTTCTCACCCGGGGGCGTTCCCGGCGACGATGTGGCCGCTTATTACCAGCGTCGCGCGGCGGGTGGTACGGGATTGCTCATTACCGAGGGTACTACCGTGAATCATCGCGCCGCCTCATCGCATACCGCGATTCCGAACTTCCATGATCCGGCCGCGCTGGAGGGCTGGTCGCGGGTGCTGCGCGCGGTCCATGAGGCCGGCGCCAGGATCGCTCCCCAGCTCTGGCATGTCGGGCCAATCCGCAAGCCGGGCGACGGACCCCATCCCGATTTTCCTTCCGCCACGCCATCGGGCCTGCTCAGGCCCGGGCGCAAGATCGGTGAGCCACTGTCCACCGATGAAGTCGAGTCAATCATCCAGGCGTTCGTGGATGCGGCGGTCAATGCAAAAAGGCTGGGTTTCGATGCCGTGGAACTGCATGGGGCACATGGCTATCTGCTGGATGCTTTCTTCTGGGAAGGCACCAATCAGCGCACCGACCGCTTTGGTGGCGATCGTACCCGCCGCAGCCGCATGGCAGCCGATATTGTCAGGGGCATCCGCAGAGAGGTCGGTAGCGACTTTCCGGTCATATTGCGATTTTCGCAGTGGAAACAGCAGGATTTCACGGCGCGCCTCGCCAACACCCCCGGGCAACTGGAGGAAGTGCTGTCGCCACTGGTTGATGCCGGGGTGGACCTGTTCCATTGCAGCACGCGGCGTTTCTTTCAGCCGGAATTCGAGGACTCCGATCTGAATCTGGCGGGCTGGACCAGGAAGATCACGGGTCGGCCAACGGTGACGGTGGGCAGTGTCGGACTGGATGAAGAATTCATCAGTACCTATCGGGGCGGCAAGGCGGTCAGCGCGGATCTGGATGAGCTGCTGCGAAGACTGGAAGGGGAAGAGTTCGATCTGGTCGCCGTGGGTCGGGCGTTGCTGGCCAATCCGGATTGGGCGGCGCGGGTTGCCGCCGGGGATACGAAGGGGCTGCGTACCTTCTCCAAGGACATGCTGGGCTCGTTGTATTGAAGTGCCTCATGGAGCAATGGATTGGCGGGTGCAGATTCTGTCGTGAACAGGTAGAGTAGGCAAAAACAGGGAGACCATTGCATGTTCGAGAAACTGGGCCAGCGGCTGGGCCTCAACGCCATTCCCCAGATCTTTTTCATCTCGGCAGCCATCGCGATCGCGTTCGTGGTCATCGCCATTCCCTTCCGGGAAGGCGTGGGGGCAGTGTTCGGGACGTTGAGCACGTTGACGTACGTCAATTTCGGCTGGTTCTACGTGCTCAGTGTCAGCGGCCTGCTCGGTTTTCTCATCTGGGTCGCACTGAGCCGATATGGCACCATCCGCCTTGGTCCCGATGATGCCCGGCCCGAGTACCCCACGGTGACCTGGTTTGCCATGCTGTTCGCAGCTGGCATCGGTACCATCCTGATGTTCTGGGGGGTCGCCGAACCATTGTCGCACTTCGCCAACCCGCCGCTGGATGACATGGAGGCCGGCAGCACCGAGGCGGCGCAGCATGCCATGAATATTGCGCTGTATCACTTCGGCTTCCATACCTGGACGATCTTCACCATGCCGGCCCTGGCCATCGCGTACTTCACCTATCGCCAGGGCCTGCCGATGCGTATCAGCAGCATTTTCTATACGGTCCTCGGGCGGCGTGTGTTTGGTCCCATCGGCTGGACCATCGACGTCATCGCGCTGCTGGGTACCCTGTTCGGCGTGGCGGTGTCTGTCGGGCTCGGTACGCTTCAGCTCAACAGTGGTCTGAATTATGTATTCGGTATACCGGTAAGCCAGTTTTCCCAGGTCGTCATCGTGCTGGTGATCACCCTGATCGCGACGATCTCGGTGGCGCTGGGGCTGGATCGCGGTATCAAGCGCCTGTCCGAGTTCAATATCGTCATCGCCCTGATCGTGATGCTGTTCGTCTGGGTGGTCGGTCCCACCCTGTTCATCACCTCCGGCACGGTGCAGAACTTCGGCAACTACCTGCAGAACCTGGCCTGGATGTCCTTCTGGACCGAGGCCTACGAGGGAACCAGCTGGCAGCAGAGCTGGACGGTATTCTACTGGGCCTGGACGATTTCCTGGGCTCCCTATGTCGGTATCTTCATTGCCCGCATCTCCAAGGGGCGAACCATCCGGCAGTTTGTGGCCGGAGCGCTGGGTGCGCCATTGTTGTTCACCGTGATCTGGTTCTCGGTGTTCGGGCTGGCGGCCATGGACCTGGAGCTCAACCGTGGCGTGGACCTGACCACCCAGGTCGAGGCGGATGTATCGGTGGCCCTGTTTCATTTTCTCGAGAATCTGCCATGGTCCTGGTTGACCTCGACGCTCAGTCTCATCGTCATCATCGTGTTCCTGACCACGTCCGCCGATTCAGCGGCACTGGTCATTGATCTGCTGTCTCGCCGCGATGACCAGCCCAGCCAGACCTGGCAGCGTATTTTCTGGACACTGATGCTGGGCCTGATCGCGGCGACGCTGATGCTGGGAGGCGGCCTGCCGGCCTTGCAGAATGTCATCACCACGCTGGGTCTGCCGTTCTGTGTGCTGCTGGTGTTCATGGCCGTGGCCATGACGCGCGCCATGCACGCGGACTATCTGGGATATTCACTGAGTGAACTGGCCGCCGGCAAGACGCCCCCGATGGATCCGATGGGTGCGGTGCCCGCGGAGGGACGCCCCGGTTCCGAAGCGGAGCGTGACGTCGGCTCGTGACGCTCGTTTTTTCCGGGATTCAGCGTGAGCGGATCAGGAAGGTGCGATGGATGTCCGGGTGGCGGGCGAAGTCCCGGTCTATGGTCTTGTCGCTGATGTCCTCGACGGCATGCTGCTCACCGATTCGGGCATCCAGGCTGAACCGGCGCCGGTTGGTGGAAAATACCAGCAGCCCGCCGGGCGCCAGCAGTTTCATGCATTGATCGATCAACTGCCCATGGTCCCGCTGAATATCGAGTACGTTTTCCGTGCTCCTGGAGTTCGAGAATGTGGGCGGGTCCAGGAAAATCAGATCGAAGTCGCGTCGTCCGGACCGGACAGCCCGTTGCAGGTATTCGATGCAGTCAGCACGAAGCAGGCGGTGCGCGGACTCGTCCAGACCGTTGAGGCGGAAATTGACCTCGGCCCAGTCCAGATAGGTCCGTGACAGGTCCACGCTGAGCGAGGATCGGGCACCGCCCAGAGCCGCGTGAACCGTGGCCGTTCCCGTATAGCAGAACAGATTGAGGAAGCGCTTGCCGGAGGCCAGCTCGCGGATCAGGCGGCGCACCGGCCGATGATCCAGAAACAGCCCGGTATCCAGGTAACGGTGCAGGTTTACATGAAAGCGTGCCGGACCCTCCGTCACGGTAAAGCCCCGCTGCCGTTCATCGTTGGCGGTGTACTGCGCGCGGCCTTTCTGCTTTTCGCGCACTTTCAGGCTGATCTGCTCCGGTGCCAGCTCCAGTACGGACATTACCGCCTGCAGGGCCTGTTGTCGGCGCAGGGCGGCAGCCTGTTCCTCCACTGAGGAGGGGGCACGGTATTCCTGCATGTGCACCAGGCCGTCGTAGAGATCGATGGCGAAGGCGTACTCGGGCATGTCCGCGTCATAGAGCCGGTAACATGCATGGCCTTCCCTGCGGGCCCACTTGCCGATGTTCTTCAGATTTTTGCGCAACCGGTTGGCCAGCATGCGGGCGCCCTCATCCAGCGCCTCTGGTGATCCGGGTGCGCGTTGATAGCGGGTGTCATTGCTGATGTCGAAACACAGCAGGGATACCGGGAGGGCGCCGTTGAACAGCTTGTACTGGCGGTGGCTGTGGATGCCCAGCAATCGCCCCCATTCCGGACGTCCGGTCAGTATGGCGGCGCGAGTGCCGTCCGGCTGGCGCTGCAGATACTCGCCCAGGTGCTGGTACAGCCGCATGACTTCGGGCTCCTGTCCCAGGCGTTCGGCGTAGGGAGGATTGCTCACGATCAGCGTGGGGTGGCCCGCCGAGCCCCCTTCGGCCAGGTCGCCGTGGACGAATTCGACATCATCATAGACACCGGCACGTTCGGCATTGCGTCTTGCCTTCTGGACGGCTTCGCGGTCCGTATCGCTGCCGAATGCGCTTCCCTGCCAGTCACGTCCCTTTTCGCGACGATCTTCGGCATCCCGCAGCACCCGCCCGATGGCCTGCCGGTCGTGTCCCGGCCAGGCCGAAAACGGCTGTTGCCGCAGCAGACCGGGCGCCACATCGCGCGCCATCAGCAGACCTTCAATCAACAGGGTGCCGGCACCGCAGAGTGGGTCCAGCAACCGGGCTTGCGGCCGGAGCATCAGCTCCGGCCATCCGGCCCGGATCAATACGGCGGCGGCCAGGGTCTCCTTGAGCGGGGCGGCGCCCTGCTCAATCCGGTAATGGCGCCGGTGCAGACTGCTGCCGACCAGGTCGATGCCCAGGCTGACCATGCCCTTCCGGATCACTGCGTGGATGACCAGGTCCGGGGCCGAGCGGGATACATCGGGCCGGGCCAGGCCGCGTTCACGAAACTGGTCGACGACGGCATCCTTGACCCGCCGGGCGACGAATTGTGTGTGGGTCAGCGATGCCGTGCTGCCGGTGGCGCGTACCGACAGGGTCTGCCCGACCTCCAGGTGCGAGGTCCAGTCGATGGCCATGACCGCGTCGTACAGGCTGTCGGCATCACTGACGGGGCCCTCATGGAGTTGCAGGATCAGGCGGTTGGCGAGTCGGGAGAACACTCCGACGTGATAGGCGGACGCCAGCGGTCCGCGAAAGCGGACGCCGGCCACGGTCTGTCGGACATCACTCGCTCCGCTGCCACGGACCTCCTCCTCAAGCAGGTTCTCGAGGCCGCGCGCGCAGGTGGCAAAGAAAGGGTATTCGGGGGCACTCTGATGCATGGCGGGCATGATAATACGAACCGGTGCCGCATACACCCATTACGTGGGGTAGAATGCCACGCCATGACGGACAGGAATCCACTGGTTGAATTCGGCGGCAGCGGGCCGCTGCTGCACTTCGCGCACGCCAACGGCTACCCTCCGGGCTGCTATCGCGCCTTTCTCGAGCCGTTCACGGCGCGGTACCGGGTGGTTGCGTCACGCATGCGGCCCCTCTGGCAGCCGGCACCGGAGCCGGCCGGTCTTCGGGACTGGGGCATTTTCGCGGAGGACCTGATCGCCACGCTGGAATCGGAAGACGTGATGGAGCCGGGCGGTGTCATCGCGGTCGGCCATTCACTGGGCGCATTCGTGACCCTGATGGCGGCGACTCGGCGGCCGGATCTGTTTCGGGCCATCGTGCTGATGGAACCCCCGTTTCTGCTGTGGTGGCACCGTGCTGCCCTGCGGCTGTTGCGGCATGTCGCCCCGCACCGCTCCCCGATGGTGGGCCGCACTCTGCAACGCAGGACCCACTGGGATAGCGTGGATGAGGCGTTCCGACATTTCCGTCGCAAGCCGGTGTTCCGTCGGATCCGCGATGAGGTGCTGGAGGACTATGCCCGCTACGGCACGCGACTGGTGCCGGTCTCGGCGGATGATCCGGGGTCCCGTCAGGGCCGTGAACTGGCCTTTGACAGGGAGTGGGAAGCCGGCATCTATCTCTCGCTGGCATCCCATCTGCCCTGGCTGCGCCGTTGCCGGGTTCCGGCGGTCGCCGTCCGGGGGGAGGACACCGATACCCTGGTGGAGCCGGTATGGAAGCGCTGGCAACAGGTGACGCCAGCGCACCATTTCCTGCAGATCCCGGAAACGGGACACCTGTTGCCTTTTGAAGAGCCCGAGCGGGTTGCCGAACGCATCATGGAGGCGCTGGCCGTCATTTCGCGTCCGGCCGGATCCCCTTCCAGGTGACTTCATAAAGATCCTTGCGTCGGTCCTTGGCGTTGGTCACCGAACCCTCGTGGCGCACCTGTACCAGTTTGTCCAGGTCCAGATCCGCGACCAGCGCCATCTCGGTGTTGGGCGTGCTCTCCGCCATGATGGCATCGTGCGGGAAGGCGAAGTCGGATGGAGAGTACACGGCGGACTGGGCATACTGGATGTCGACATTATGCACCTGGGGCAGGTTACCGACGCTGCCGCCGATGGCCACGTAGCATTCATTTTCAATGGCCCGGGCCTGGGCGCAGCGCTGCACTCGCAGGAAGCCGTTTTTGGTGTCGGTCCAGAAGGGCACGAACAGGATGTCCATCCCTTCCATGGCCAGCAGGCGGGACAGTTCGGGAAACTCCACGTCGTAGCAGATCAGGATGCCGATGCGGCCGGCATCGGTATCGAACACGCGCAGCGCATCGCCACCCTCGATCACCCAGTCACGGCGTTCGTGCGGTGTGATGTGCAATTTGGCCTGCGCATCGACGGTGCCATCGCGCCGGCACAGCCAGGCCTTGTTGTACAGTGTATCGCCCTCCATCTCCGGGATGCTGCCGGCAATGATGTTGATGTTGTAAGTGAGGGCGAACTCACTCAGCGCCTCCACCGTGCGTTCAGCGAATTGCGCCAGAAAGCGGATGGCGTCGAACTGGTTCTGTTGATCGCCCAGTCCCATCAACGGAGCATTGAAAAACTCCGGGAACAGCACGAAATCCGCCTGGTAATCGGCCATTGTGTCGACAAAGTATTCGACCTGGCTCAGCCAGGTGTCGAAAGAGTTGGTCAGGCGCATCTGCCACTGCAGGATGCCGATACGTACGACGGTCTTGCGCCGTTGCATCAGGTCGCTGGTCTCCGGCTCGTAGAGAATATTGTTCCATTCGAGCAGCGTGGCGTAGCCCTCGGACTTGTCGTCTTCCGGCATATATCCCTTCAGCAGGCGCTTGACCTCGAAGTCGTTGGCGAGCTGGAAGCTGAGGATCGGATCGTGTACCTCCTTGTGATCCACCGCCGAGATGTAATCGCTGGGTGACAGCTGATCGGAGTACTTGTGGTAATTGGTGATCCGGCCTCCGGCCAGAATGGCGCGCAGATTGAGCTTGCGGCACAGGTCCTTGCGGGCATCGTAGAGGCGTCGGCCCAGGCGCAGCTCGCGATATTCCGGATGTACGAACAGGTCCATGCCATACAGGGCGTCGCCATCATCGTCGTGCATGATCTGTTCGCGGCGCCCGATCAGGTCATCGTAGGTGTGCTGACGGCTGAACCGGTCGTAGTCACAGCGGATGGTCAGTGCGGCGGCAATCAACCGGTCATTGTCCTCGATGGCGATCTGGCCATCCGGGAAGTCCTGTAACAGCTTTCTGATGGACGATTTTGGCCACGCGCCGCCAATGTCGGGATAGACGGTGTCCATCAGGCTGGCGAGTTGCGGGTAGTCATTGATGTCGAGATGTCGCAGCTTCAGATGGACATCAGAGGGACTTTCAGCATTCATTCAATCGGTTATCCTGTTGCCGCGCCAGAGAACATGAAGGTCTGGGTGACCACCACCAGTATACCGCAGAGCGCGGCCTGTTTTGTGCTTGCGGTAAGAGATTGCGGAGCATGGACTTGCCCGGGCGGCTGCGGTATTCTTGACAATCCGAATCCATCAGGATCCACGGGAACGGACCGCCTTCCATCGGCGGCCGGACAGATCGAATCAGTCGATTCAAGGTCGACACAGACCGGGCGGATCGGGAGACAGTACGACTCCAGTCCGGTTGACAGAAAACAGGTCTGAAAAGCGAATTTTCAGCGTTATGAGGAGAGAGCTTGTGAAAAAAACGATGACAGGCGATAACGGCGCCAGTCCGCGCAGCCCGCTACGCACCGGCCTGGCGGCCGTGGCGTTGAGCACCGGCTTGCTGCCGGCCATGGCGGCGGCGCAGAACACCGTGAACAACGATACCGTCGAGTGGTTCACCCTGGGTTCCGATTACGCGCATACACGCTATACGGACGCGGCCCAGATCACTCCGGAAAATTTCGAGCAGCTGGAAGAGGCCTGGATCTGGGATGGCGCCAGTTTCGGTGCGTCCTCCGGCCGCGCCACGCCCAGTTACATCGATGGAGTCCTGTATACGGTGGCCGGTGACCGACGCCACGTGGTGGCCATCGATCCGGCTTCCGGCGAGACCATCTGGTCGTACCGGGAACCGCACACGTTCCGACACGAATACTCCATGCGAAAGGACTATGGCAAGGGCATCGGCTTTGCCGAGGTGAACGGCCGCGGCGTGGTATTCATCATCAGCCCGGCGTTCTTCCTGACGGCGCTGGATGCCAAGACCGGGGCACCGCTGGAAGGCTTTGGTGGCCCGGTGGGCGTACCTGGATTCCCGGACACCGGCGTTGTGGACCTGCAGGAAATCCTGGCTGAACATAATGGCTATGAGTTCGACCCCTACTATGGCATTCCGCTGGAAGAAGGATATATTACGTCTTCATCCCCACCGATCGTCGTCAATGGCATGGTCGTGGTCGGCAACTCGGCCGAGCAGGGCTACAACCAGACCCGTATCGAGAACATTCCGGGTGACATCATCGGTATCAATGCCTCTTCAGGCGCCCATGAGTGGACGTTCAATATCATCCCGGCTCCGGGCGAGTTCGGTGTCGACACCTGGACCAACACCGAGAATCCGCGTGAACTCACCGGTGAGGTTTCCTCCTGGGCGCCGATCGCAGCGGATCCGGAGCTGGACATGGTCTATATTCCGACCAATGGCCCCAGCATCGACTTCTACCGTGGACACGTCGAGGGCGATGGCCTGTACGGCACCAGTCTGGTGGCACTGGATGCGTCCTCGGGCGAGCGTGTCTGGCACTATCAGATGGTGAAGAAGGATATCTGGAACTACGATACGCCGACAGCTCCGGTGCTGTTGGATGTGACCATGGACGGCAAGAACATTCCGGCCGTGGCCCAGGTCACCAAGCAGTCCTTCGTCTACGCCTTCGATCGTCGCACGGGTGAGCCGCTGTGGCCGATCGAGATGCGTGAAGTGCCGCAGTCGGAGATCCCGGGCGAGAGCCTGTCGCCGGTGCAGCCGTTCCCGACCAAGCCGGCTCCGTATGACATCCAGGGTCTGACCCACGATGATCTGATCGACTTCACCCCGGAGCTGCGTGAACAGGCCATCGAAGCCATCTCTGACTTCAAGATCGGACCGCTGTTCAACCCGCCGCTGCATCGGGACAACGATCAGGGCTATGATGGCGCGCTGTGGTGTCCGGGTGACATCGGTGGCGTGAACATCGATGGTCCGGCCGCGGCCGATCCGGAGAACGGCATCCTGTTCGTGACCTCGCGCAAGGCCTGCACGACGCGGATCATCGCGCCGGCGGAAGAGCGTGACGCGATGCTGGACATGCCGACAGGCACCACGTTCACCGACTATGCGCCGCTGCGTAACGCGTTCATCCGTGGACCCCAGGGTCTGCCGCTGTTCAAGCCGCCGTTCAGCCGTATCACGGCGATCGACATGAACACTGGCGAGCACCTTTGGTACATCCCGGTTGGTGAGACGCCGGACCGTATCCGTAACCACCCGGCCCTGGAAGGGGTGGAAGTCGGTGAGACCGGTACCGGTACAGTGGCGCCGATGACGGCCACGCCAACCCTGCTGATGTATGCCAGCACCATGAGCGACGAGACGCCGGCCCTGTTTGCTGTCGACAAGATGACAGGTGAGCAGGTAGGCAAGGTCGAGGTGCCGGACACCAGTCGCTACGGCATGATGAACTACATGCACGAAGGTCGCCAGTACGTGCTGCTGCAGACCGGCGGCAGGCTGACCACCATGGCATTGCCGGAGTAATCCGGGGCCAGGGACCGCGGCACGTTTCGCGGTTCGAACAGAAAAGCCGGCATCCCTGGATGCCGGCTTTTTTGCGCCTGCTTTTCGTTGCCGGGTACTGAATTCTATTGCTACAGTGCAAAAGAGTCCCGACAACAGAGGTTCTGAACATGAAAACAACAACGATAGACAGAGAGGGAACCCGGCTGCCGATCAAGATCGATACCACCTCTAACGGTGAGTATGCACCGATGCCCCTGCCGAGGCTGAATCGTGAGGGCAACCGTCAGGCCCATCGACAGGCTTCCGAGCATGCCCGTCGACAGGGAGTCGACCGCCGTCGTTTCCTGGTATCCAGTTGTGGTGTGGCCAGCACCCTGTTGGCGTTCAACCAGGTCAATGCCCTGGGCCAGAAGCGCGGTGGCTATTACCAGGTCAGTGACGACGCCGCGCTTGATACCGAGCTGGCTGCCTCCGAGGTTACCGGAGACGAATTCATTTTCGATATCCAGGGCCATTACGTGAATCCCGAAGGGGCCTGGCTGGAGCATGTGGCCGATGACGCGCGGCCGTATTCCGGATTTGAAAAAGCCAGCTGTGACCTGGCCGATCAACCCGGTGATCGCAGTTACCTGAACTGTCTCAGCGCGGACGAGTTCATCAAGGACGTGTTTCTGGACAGTGATACGGACATCATGGTGCTCAGCTTTGTGCCATCCACCCGGGAAACCGAGCCGGTCACCATCGAGGACGCACACGAGACACGCAATATCGTCGCCCAGCTGGAAGGCAACAAGCGCCTGATGATTCATGGTCGCGTCAATCCCAACCAGGAGGGTGACCTGGAAGCGATGGACGAGCTTGTCGAGGACTGGGATATCGCGGCTTTCAAGACCTATACCCAGTATGGCCCGGGCGGCGTCGGTTTCTTTCTCCATGATGACCCTGGTCTGGCCATGATCGAGCGGGCACGGTCGTTGGGAGTGCGCAATATCTGCATCCACAAGGGGTTGCCATTCGGCCCGCAATCCATCGAGCACAGTCGTTGCGACGACGTCGGCGTGGTGGCGCGGATGTACCCGGACATGAACTTTCTGATCTACCACTCCGGCTATGACAATTCGGTCACCGAGCAGGCTTTTGCCGAAGGCGAAGGGCGCATGGGGATCGATTCGCTGATCCAGTCGTTGCTGGACAATGAGGTGGCGCCCAACAGTAACGTCTACGCGGAGCTGGGCAGCACGTGGCGGCTGTTGATGCGGGACCCCGACAACGCGGCCCATTCGCTGGGTAAACTGTTCCGTTATGTCGGTGAGGACAATGTGCTGTGGGGCACCGATTCCATCTGGTATGGATCGCCGCAGGACCAGATCCAGGCGTTCCGGACTTTCCAGATCTCCGAGGAATTCCAGCAGCGCTTCGGCTATCCGGGCATCACCCCCGAACTGCGTCGCAAGGTGTTCGGTCTCAACGCGGCCCGGCCGTACGGGATTGCCACTGATGAGATCCAGCGCTTTGTGGCTGGTGATCCGTTGAGTCAGCGCAAGCTGGCCTATAATGAGAATCCGCAGCCCCATTTCCGTACCTATGGGCCGAAAACCCGCCGGGAGTTTCTCAATTTTCTCCGCCTGGGCGGGTGACGATAGACTGACTGTATCGAAGAGATAGAAACAAGCCAATGTAATTGGCTGCGAACAGGATGTATTCTCATTACCAGTCAGTCCCGGTGCCGGCCCTTTGGCCGGGCCGGGCAGGATCAGGAGGAATACTGATGAGAAAGACAGCCAGTTTTGCCGTGGTACACATGATCACCGCGTTCGCGGTTGCCTGGGCCATGACCGGCAGTCTGCTGGTTGGTGGCGCGGTCGCTCTGATCGAGCCAGCCATCAACACGGTCGTGTTCTTTTTCCACGAAAAAGCCTGGCAGCGATGGCAGCGATCCACGCCTGTCGCCGCTGCTGGAGATCAGGAGCCATTGCTGCAGGCCTGACCGGATGTCACTCCCCTGGTTCGGCCGCCGCGTCCTGCTGCTCCCGCCGTGCGCCGGCCAGGATGCCGGGCAGCGCGTAGTTGCCTTCGTGGCAGGCGTACTCGTAGATGCGCTCGTCCGGGCGTGTGCGGAACGGCATTTCCGCCGTCCACGGCTGCGTGTACACATCCGGGTCCCGCATGGTGAACCGGTAGTTGATCTGTTCCTCCGAAACCCGGGTCAGTTCCTCGGTGACCACCAGGTCGCTGGATGAACCGAAGTGCGACTGCTGGGGGTGCAGGTTGCGCGTCTCGATGACCAGTGTATCGCCCTCCCAACGACCGACCGAGTCGCCCATCCACTGGTGTATGGCGTCCGGCTGATGTTCGTCGTCAAGGCGGATGATGCGGGCGTCGTGCATCATCTCGGCCATGATGACCACATAGTCCGGCGTCTGTACGATCTGATAGAGATTGTTGTAGATCATCGGCATCATGGGTGGACCCACGCTGCTGTTGGAAGTGCGGAAGTCGTAGAACAGCAGGCAGCGCTCCCCGATGGTGGCCTGCTCCGGCCCGGCGAATTCATCCGGATTGTCTCCACGCCACTGATACAGCAATGGTAATGGCCGCTCGTCACGGTACGGAATCTGACCGTCTTCCGGCTCGATGATCATGGACGTGCGGTATTCGCCGTCGATGTGGGCCACGTTGACTCCTCGGTCCAGCCAGAACGAGTTGTAGGCGGCTGCGGTGTTGCCGTCCTGGGGAGGCGGTCTATCCGGATCACTGGGTTGATTGGCCTGTTCCTGGCGACGGCTCGCCATGGCCTCGCGATCCATGGCTTCGGCCTCGCTCATGGCGCGTTGTTCGCCGTACGAGGCGGGGCGCTCCAGCGGAGTCTGGGTGGCATTGCTCCAGATTCCCTGCAGATCCGGGTGTCCCCAGGCCGTGCGCGGCAGCGCGTCATCATCGGCGGCCCAGGCGGTGGAGGCATGGACCATCAGGCCCAGCGTAAGCAGCGGTAGTGTCAATAGAGGACGGTAATGGAACATGGTCGGTGAGTCTCCGTTCAGTCCAGTGGTTTGGTGACCACGGGCAGTATGATCGCGGAAGGGCGCCGCGCGTCAGAATGGATCGTGTTTCCGGCCACCACGGGGGATGACCCGGTGTCGTCCAATGGCTTTTCAAGGTACTGCCGACGGCCCTGAATGTCCAGTCCACGGACTGGCGGGCAGGCGGTGCCGGCTGCTATAATTGCATGCTTATTATTAGCGTGCTAAGTAAATAAACGGAGGCAGGATGCAGGTCGGTGCGCCGCCAGGTGAACCCGTGGAGCAGTTCGGTCCATTGCTCGGACAGACCGCGCGTGCCTGGCGTCTTGAGCTGGATCGTCGCATGGCGGCTCTGGGACTGACGGATGCCCGTGGCTTCGCCCTGCTGAAGCTGTTCAGGGCCGGTGCGTCGTTGAGTCAGAAGGAGCTCGCCGGATTGACCGGTGTGCAGGAGCCTACGCTGGTGCGGGTGATCGATTGGCTGGAAGCGGAGGGACTGGTGCAGCGGGAGGCAAGTCTGAGCGATCGGCGCGCCAAGCGACTGACCCTGACAGCCGAGGGAGACCGCAAGGCCCGAAGGATTGATGCGGTGGCCAGGGAAGTGCGCGAGGAACTGTTCAGGGGAATAGACCAACAGCGCCTCGAGCAATGCGTCGAGGTGTTCGCGCTGATCAGGGAAAGGCTGGACGACATGAAAAAGGAAGGGAACCTGTGACAGCGCCCCTGGGCAACGATGCGGGCGGTCAGGCGCACTCTCAGTATGCGCCGGCCGGACGCTGGCTGGTCACGGTGTCCGTGCTGATGGGCAGTATCGCGATGGTGTTGAACGCCACCATCATCAATGTCGCCGTCCCGGACATCATGCAGGATCTGGACACGGGTCTGGATACGGTCCAGCTGGTGTCGACCGGCTTTCTGGCCGCCATGACGGCCACCATGCTGTTGAATGCATGGCTGGTGGCGAGGATCGGGATACGGGCCACATTTTTACTGGCGGTACTGCTGTTCACGATGGCATCCCTGCTGGGTGCCCTGGCGCCATCGATCGAGGTGCTGGTGCTGGCCCGCGTGCTGCAGGGGGCGGCGGCAGGAGTGCTGCAACCCCTGGCCATGCTGGTCATATTCAGGGTATTTCCGCCACATCGTCGCGGTTTTGCCATGGGGATCTTCGGTTTTGGTGTGGTCCTGGCGCCAGCGCTGGGGCCGACCGTGGGTGGTGTGACCGTTGAATACCTGGGATGGCGTTATGTACTGCTGGTGGCATTGCCATTCTGTATCGCCGCCTTGTATATGGGGCGACGCTTCTTGCCGGGACGCGATACAGAGCAGAAGGCGGGCCGATTCGATGCGCCGGGTTTTCTGTTGGTCTGCACCTTTCTGGTAGCTCTGCTGACCGGCCTGTCACGGGCTGAAGCCTTGGGGTGGGGCAGTCCGCTGGTGCTGACTGCGTTGACAGTGGCACTGATGAGTGGTCTGGGCTTCATTCGGCGGGAGTGGCTGGTGGAGTCACCGTTGCTCGATCCGCGGCT
>JAWLFN010000033.1:0-15940 GCA_041685555.1 Gammaproteobacteria bacterium
GTAGTAGACTGATTCAGAAAAGAGAGGTGGACAGCATGACAGACCAACCGTTTCTCACTGACGTGAAGACCCTTCGTGAGAGGGCCCGTAAGCACATCGAACAGGGTGCGGTCACCGAGGGCTACGGTGCCAATCGTGATAATGTGGTAAACATTCTCAACGAAGCCCTGGCAACGGAGATCGTCTGCGTATTGCGCTACAAGAGCCACTACTTCCGGGCCGAAGGCATCAATGCCAATGTGGCCGCCGAGGAATTTCTGGAGCATGCGGACCAGGAGCAGCAGCACGCAGACTGGCTGGCCGAACGTATCGTGCAGTTGGGCGGCAGTCCGAATTTCTCACCAGAAGGGCTGCATACCCGGGCCCACGCAGAATTTGTTGAGGGTGATACGCTACGGGATATGGTGGTGGAGGACCTGGTGGCCGAGCGTATCGCCATTGACAGCTACCGGGAGATTGCCCGTTATCTGGGCGACCAGGATCCCACCACACGCCGCATCATCGAGGACATCCTGGCCCAGGAAGAAGAACATGCGGACGATATGGCAGGCCTGCTCGAAGGCCTGGACCGCTGAGCCTGACAGGCACCCGGAGACAGCAGAGCCCCGGTCGTCATGAGCATGGAATCCGGAATGAGTAGACCACTGATTGTATTTGGCGCCACCAGCTTTGTCGGACAGATCCTCTGCCGATACCTGCATGAACTGAACCTGCGGGCACTGCGCCATGACAATCGGCCGCTGAACTGGCTGATGGCGGCGCGCTCCGAAGACAAGCTCAAGCAGCTTCAGCAGGAGCTGGGTGCCCCTCATGCTCCCGATTACCGACTGGCCAATGCGTCCAATGAGGCGCAATTGCGTTCCTTGTGTGACGAGGCGGGGGTGATCGTTTCCACCGTAGGGCCCTACGCGCTGCATGGCGAGCTCCTGGTCAGGGCCTGTGCAGAGACCGGCACGGATTATTGCGACCTGAGCGGGGAAACCCAGTGGATTCGGCGCATGATCGATCGCCACGAAACAAAGGCGCGTGACAGCGGCGCGCGTATCGTGCACTCCTGTGGCTTTGACTCCATCCCCTCGGACCTGGGGGTATGGTTTCTGCAACAGCAGGCCCGGCAACAACTGGGCAGCTACTGCCGTCAGGTGAAAATGCGGGTGCGAAAATTCAAGGGAGGCTTCTCGGGCGGCACGGTAGCCAGCATGATGAATGTCGCCAGGGAAGCGGCACGGGATCCGGCCCTGCGCCGCGAGCTGGCCGACCCCTACTCCCTTTGTCCTCCCGACCGTAAGCCCCGGATCCGCCAACCCGAAGTCAAAGCCGCCATGGACGAGGACGTGGACAGCTGGATTGCTCCGTTTGTGATGGAAGCCATCAACACGCGTGTAGTTCACCGCTCCAACGCGCTGCTCGGTCAGCCATGGGGTCAGGACTTCCTTTACGATGAGGCCGTCATGACAGGGCGCGGTAGCAAAGGACGCCGCCGCGCCAGACGCACCGCGCTGGGGCAGTCCCTGATGAAGCTGGGGTTTGCCTTGCCCCCGACTCGCTGGCTGATGAGTCTATTCCTGCCCAGTCCCGGCGAAGGCCCGAGTCCGGAAATGCAGCGTACCGGGTATTTCGATCTGGTGTTTGTGGGCCACACCAGCGACCACCAGACCATGCGCACTACGCTGTATGGCGAACGCGATCCGGGATACGGGGCGACTGCGAGGATGCTCGGCCAGGCCGCGTTATGCCTGCGCGATGATGTCAGCAGGGAGGAAAAGCCAGGTGGTTTCTGGACGCCTGCCGCGGCATTGGCAGAGCCCCTGATGGCGCGACTGGAAAAGCACGCCGGCATTTCACAAGAGGTAGTGCGAAGGGCCCGGTAACCAACCGTTCTCCACCTTTTCGGGAGCGATTCCAGCATGCACGACGTCGAGGGGCGGGTTTCGCTCCATGGTGTCGTGCGGCCAATGGTACGCATCAAGCAGTGCGTAGTCGGGTGTAAACCCGGCCCGCCGGCGCCCCCGCCAATGCCATCAGTACCAGGGCGAACGGATTGCGAGTGGCCGCAATCGGCGTCATCGGCAGAACCGTATTCAACGTGACCAACAGTGCCAGTACCGCCACACCGCCGGCCAGCATGAACATCCAATTGCGCGGCAATCCAGTATACCTGGTAAGCCCCGCGGCCACGGCAAAGCCGACGGCCAGCGCGATCGCCACCAGCGCGCCATACAGCAGACCAAAACTGAAAATGTCCCGCACCGTGGTCAGAAGCCAGGTGCCGACCGGCACCTCCACATCCAGACTCACGATGGCGGCCATATTGAATTGTGTCTGCACGATGGAGCCGATGATCGTTGCGGTCAGCACGGCCAACAGCCAGGCCAGCATCACGTTACCGACTGCTCTCGGTTGCATGCGGAAATCCCCCGCCCAATCAATGTTCTGCTAGGATATGAGCCAGATGGTACCTGAATTGACACTGGACGGATATCGCCATGAGAAAACTGCTGGCCGCCCTGTTCCTGCTTACGCTGACGCCAACGACCGTGGCCGACGACTTCCGGATCGTCACCGTCGCCGACGGGCTGGAGCATCCCTGGTCCCTGGCCTTTCTGCCCGATGGTCGCATGCTGGTCACCGAACGCGCCGGACGGCTGCGTATCATCGATGACGGTACTCTGTTGCCCGAGGCTGTCAGCGGCGTGCCGCCGGCCTACGTGAACAGTCAGGCGGGGCTGTTCGAGGTACTGCCAGCGCAGGACTTCCCTGACAGCGGCATGATCTACCTGTCACTGGTCGAAGGCACGGATGACGCCAACTCACTGCGGGTGGTGCGCGGCCAGCTGCAAGGCTCCGCACTGACCGACGTTGAGGAAATTTTCCGCGCACAACCGCTGCGCTCGACGCCGGTGCACTATGGCGCACGCATGCTCTGGCTGCCCGACGACACCTTGCTGGTCGGTTATGGCGACGGCTTTGACTACCGTGAAGACGCCCAGCGGTTGAACACTCACACGGGCAGTGTCTTTCGCCTGAACCCCGATGGCTCCGCGCCGGCTGACAATCCTTTCGCCGAGACGGCCGGCGCACGCCCGGAAATCTTCACCTACGGCCACCGCAATGCGCAGGGCCTTGCTTTCGATCCGGTGGACAGGCGCATCTGGCAGCACGAACACGGCCCGCGCGGCGGCGATGAACTCAATATACTGGAATCGGGCGTCAACTACGGATGGCCCATCGTCGCTCATGCCGTCAACTACAGCGGCGCACATGTCACACCATTTACAGAACTGCCCGGCGTCAGGAACCCCGTCCACATATGGCAGTCGGCCATCGCCCCGGCCGGCCTGGCCGTGTACCGCGGAGCGATGTTCGGCGGATGGGACGGCGATGTGTTGGTGGCAGGCCTGGTCAGCCGCGCCATTCACCGGCTGGTGATCGAGGATGAGCGGGTGGTCAGCGAGCAGCGCCTGTTCGAATCGCTGGACCGGCGCATGCGCGATGTGCGTGTCGGCCCCGAGGGGGCCCTCTATGTCCTGACCGACCACGCCAATGGCGCCGTGCTGCGCATCACGCCGGCCAGCCCGGATTGAGCCGATTGCGCAGGTTGAAGCCGGTTCATCCTGCGGATCGACTGATTTTGCCCCTCAATGCGTCACCGCCACATCTTCATTGTCAGCCCCGGGCGGCAGTACTGGCGCCCGCCTGTGCCGGGTGGCCTGTTCATAGCTGTAGGCATAGCCGAGCAATCGTGCTTCGCTGTACAGCGGTCCAAGCAGGCTGATTCCGGCGGGCAGGTCGTTCGGGCCGTAGCCCATCGGCACCGTGATGGCGGGCAGCCCGGTATGCGGCGCGATATGCTGACTGTTGTCCCCAGTGGGGCTGCTGGTGTCACCGATACGTCGCGGAGGGTGACTCCAGGTCGGGTATACCACTGCATCGAGGCCACTGTCCTGCATTGCTGCCATGACAGCGTTTCTGAAATGGGCATTACGCTCATTCTCGAACAGATCCCGACACTCCTCGTTGCTGCGTCCGTTCTCCACCATATTCTCAAGGCTGCCTCCTGTTGAAGGCAGGAACAATCCGGACGCCACGACCTGCTCGAGCGTCGAGGCCGCAAACGCATGGGTCTGTTGCGACAGGTACTGATTCACATCCTCCTGAAACGTATTGCACCAGTTGTCCTGGATCAGGTCCTCGAAACCCGGTACGGCGAAATCCTCGACCAGTACAGCACCCCGGGAAGCCATGTCCGTGAGCGCCTGCTCGAAGAGCGCCTCGATGGCCGGGTCGATCGAGGCCTGCGCTGTGTAATGGCGCATGACGCCGATACGGGCACCTTCGAGAGCGTCCGCGCGCAGGGCCTGCAGGTAATTGCGCTCTATATCCTCGGGGCGGTGTCGCGTCGCCGGATCATCCGGGTCAGCCGCGGCAATGGCCTGCAGGACCCGCGCGGCATCCGCGACACTCCTGGCCATGGGACCGGCGATATCATTGCGCAGATACAGGGGAATGACACCCATGCGGCTGGTCAGCCCCATGGTGCTGCGTATACCCACCAATGCATTATGCGAGGAGGGGCCTCGGATGGAATTGCCGGTGTCGGTTCCGATGCCGGCGACGGCGAAATTGGCGGCCACACCGGCACCGGTCCCGCCGCTTGACCCGGCCGGTGTGTGCAACAGGTTGTAGGGGTTACGGGTGATGCCGGCGATCGAGCTTTCGGTCACGTTGGGACTGAAGGCCCACTCGGCCATATTGGTTTTACCGAGGATGACGGCGCCCGCCTGGCGTAATTGCGCGACCAGAAATGCGTCGGTGGTGGCCACGTTGTTCTTCAGGGCCAGGGAACCGCCCGTGGTGGGCAGTCCCCGTACGTCAATATTGTCCTTGATGAGCATGGGAATGCCATGCAGCACTCCGTTGCCATTACCGGCGTCACGTTGCCGGTCCGCCGCGATGGCCTCGCTCAGGGCCTCCGGATTGAGAGTGACTACTGCGTTGAGCCCCGTCTGCTGGTCCAGAGACCGGATCCGTTGCAGATAGAAACGCGTCAGGGCTTCGCTGCTCATGTCCCCGGAGTCATAGGCCTGCATGATCCGCGATATGGTGAGCTCCTGCCAATTCTGGGCACTGGCCGGCGCACTCATCCAGATCGATAGAAAAGCAGACACTGCCAGGATAAAACCGTTACACATTCTCATGAGCCAGGCTCCCTCTATCATCACATCCGGGTCCAAGACTGCATCGGATTCCAGGGTAAATCAACGGTGGCGACGATAATGCCTGTCCCGATAGTCCCGGCCGCGGCGGCGGTGACGAGCAACCGGTTTCGTGTTTTCATGATGTCGGCTCCTGTTCTGCCACAAAAAAGGATGCAGTGACATCACGTTAGCCCAGCGGACCTGAACCGGGACTTAAGGACACCTCTGAAACAGCCCGGCGTTACTTGCGGAAAAGCACCACGAATTTGCTGGTGTTGCCCTGGATGGACTCATCGAAGACGCTGATATCCAGTGGATCGTTCTCGTTGACGAACAACGGTGAGGAACGCAGCACGGACAGACCGGCCTCCTCGGCATACTCGACGATGATGCCCTCGCGGATGCGATGCAGCGTACCACCCACCTCTGGTCCCGAATCCGCGGCCGCCGCGTGATCGATGGCCAGGAACACGCCACCCGGCTTCAGAATACGGTGAATCTCCGCAAAGGCAGTTTCCGGATCTCCCAGCGAAATGTTGCCGTCCTGCTGAAACCACAGTTCGTGCGGACCCAGAATCCAGGTGACCATGTCCATGGAATTGTCGGCGGCGTCCAGTTCATCGAAATTCGTCCAGGACAGCCGCACATTGCCCAGCCGCTCCACCCGTTGCGCGGGCTCGTCTCCGTAGAAGCTGTCGAAGGACGGGGGATTCTGCATGGTGACCGAACCGGCCGGACCCACGACGCGACTGAGGATCTCGGTATACCAGCCGCCCCCGGCCTCCATCTCGAAGACCGCCATGCCCTTCTCGATGCCGGCGAAGGACAGCACCTCCAGGGGCATGCGCCGGGCATCGTCCCCGGCATCGGCCGCCGGCCGCTCGCCATGCACCAGCGCTGCCTGCACCAGATCGGCCGCGCTGTCGTGCGCGGCGGCCTGGCCTGAAAGGAAAAACGCTGCAAAGACAGCGCACAGGAAGGAAACGAATTTTCTGCTTGTCATATGATACTCCCGAGCAATGCGCTCATCCGGATTGATGGGTGACAACTGACATCCCCTACTGTACAGGCGGGTCAGGTGGCGCGCCAGCCATCGACACTCGGCCCGAATACGCATGCTCGGCCAGCCCCACGCCCGCCTCGTACATGGTCAGGTACGCCCGGTCCGCGCCAGCGGCCAGAATCTCATCGGCCTCCTGCTCATGCATGCTGTGTGAAAGCACCTTTCCGTCGAAGCCCGCCTGGCGCAGCTTGCGCGCCGCGATGACCTTGGCTTCCGCATCGTTCATCGTCAGGATCACCGCGGTCACCGCGCCCAGATCCAGATTCTGCCAGAATACCTGATCCTCGGCATCCGCGAAGAACACGTTATGCCGTAACTGCTTGTGGAACTCCACCCGGGCCGGGTCCGAATCCAGTCCGACCAGTCTGCAACGCCCTTCCAGATGCTCGTAGGCCGCGGTGCCGGTGCGGCCCAGCCCCATGATCAATACATCGGCATCCCCCAGCGACACCGGCTGCTCATCGGGATGGCGGGTGTTGCGCTCGAAGGGAATCAGGCGCGCAGCGAACCTTTCGTACAGCGGGTGCGCATAGCGGTTGAGCGGCGCACTGACCAGGAAGGAAAGGGCCACTGTCAGGGCCAGGGGCAACAGCCACTGTGGCACGAGGATGCTGGCCAGGATCAATCCGAACTCGCAGTAGGTGCTCAGGCTGATGCTTGAAAGAAAGGCACTGCGCGCACGCAACCGGAAGGCGATGAGGATGAAGAAAAACAGCAGCCCCTTCAGCGGCAGCAGCAACAGCATCGTCAGGGCAAAAAACCAGGCCTCCCGATCCGGCAACCCACCGAGACCGATCTGCAGAAAGAAGGCGACCAGGAACAGTTCCTTGACCCCCCAGAGCGCATCGGACAGATCCCGGGCCCGGCCGTGATTGGCCATCAGTGCGCCACTGAGCAGCGCGCCCAACTCGGCACTGAGCCCCAGAAGATCAAAGCCGAAACCGCCCACCACAACGGCCATCAGCAGCCCGAACAGAATCAGCAGGTCATCACGGCCGCTGGCATCCAGCAGGCGATAGAACAGCGGGCGGGCGAACACGAGCAGCACCAGCAACAGGGACCAGGCGGACAGATTGCTGCCTGCGGCGACACTGAGCACGGAGAGGGCAATCAGGTCCTGAACGATGAGAATACCGATCACCACCCGGCCATGAAACGCGCGCACTTCGCGCTTGGTCTCCAGAAACTTCGCCGCCAGCACCGTGCTGGAGAACGCAAGCGTGAGCGCCAGAATGAAGGCGGTCGCCAGGTCCACCGGCAGCAGCAGGTGGATGGAAAGCGCAAAGAACAGCAGGGAGAAGGCAAAGTGCAGCAGCGTGCTGCCAAGAATCTCGATGCGCATGATCTGTCGCAGATTCAGGCGCAACCCCACGGTGAACAGCAGGAGCAGCACACCGATCTGCGCGACATGCCGCAGCACTTCACTGGATTCGCCGGGCAGCGATAGAGCGTCGCTGAGCACCGCGATGACAAAACCCGCGGCCAGATAACCGACCAGGGGCGGCAGGCCGACCACACGCACCAGCATGCCGGTACTGAACGCCACGGCAATCCAGATCACTTCTATCAGCATGGGCTCATTCGCGCTCTACCTCCGCTCTGGCATCCGGCAAGCACGCGCGGGCGTACTTCGAGAAACGCGCGCGCCGGCATTCAGGAACTGAGCACGCCAGCGGCAATCAGTCCTCGCCGGACTGATCCGCCACATAGGTCTCGTAGACATACACGGTGGTATCCGGCAGCCCACCCAGATGCTCTTCCACAACCGGCCGGACCTCGTCCCAGTCAAGACCGCCCACTCCCGTGGCCAGGCGGGAAATGGCCAGTGACCGGATGCCCTCTTCCTCCACCAGCTGGTGCAGCGCCTTCAGACAGTGGCGCACATTGGGCAGCGTCGCCTTGCCCGGCTTCTCGCCGTGACCATAGGCCGCCTCCTGCGTCATCAGATTGGCGATACGGACACCACCCACGCCACTCCAGACCCAGAGCTCGCCGGCCTTGGGGTGGCGAGTCTGGCAGTAATGGCGGAAATCCTTGTACATGGCCGGCCAGTTCTTGCGCAGTGCCAGCGCCAATCCCTGCCCGAAGTCATCATTCGGTGCCACGCCGTGTGCGATCATCTCCGCCTTGCTGAGCAGAAGGTCTCCGGCTACATACTTGATCATATTCATTCCTCGCTTACGATGGGTCCCGATGCCGGACTGGCATGGACAGCCTTTAGCCATCATGCCATCCAGAACGCTCTGGCACATTGACACACGTCATGCGCCCGAGGGCAAGGGGCAATCCACAATCATCGCGCGGACGTAGAATGCCTGCGAATCCCCCCGGTCGCTGCAGCACTTGAAGCTGGACAGCCTCCTGCCATGGGAATACCTTTACTTCTCTCTGTAAACCGGAAGGCGAACGCCGCTTCATGACCCTGCAGCTTGATACCACGACCCTGGTGCTGATGTTCATCACCCTGGCGATCACCTCCTCCGTCGTGATGTTCCTCATCTGGCGTATCAACCGGGATATGCCGGGTGTATTGTGCTGGATGCTGGCCACGCTGCTGAATATCGCTTCCGCCGTGGCATCGCTGCTGAACGCCCAGTATGGGTGGGCGGACGGTTGGGGGCCGCTCCTGAGCAACAGCATCAGCATGACCGCCAACCTGCTGGTACTGGCAGGAGCGCTGCAGTTTCGCGGTTATGCCTCGGCGCGTTGGTGGCCATTTCTGCTGGCGCTGATTCCCCTGTTCGTGATCGTCACCTGGTTCTATCGACTGGACCCGGTCGCACGCAACATCTTCCATGACGCTTTCACCATGACGTTTCAATTCTCGGCGGGCGCGGTCCTGCTCTGGCGCACGGCCGACCGCGCTGAGTGGCAGGCCAATCTGCTGGCGGGTCTTGCCTCCGGCCTGATGGGGCTGACCATCGGCTGGCGCCTGGGGCTGGCGCTCACCGGCAATGCACTCATCGGTCAGGGCACCGATTCGCCGGCCACGCAGTGGTATCTTTTCGCGGGGGCCAACTTCCACGTGGCCTGGATCTTCGGCCTGAGCGTGGCCTGCTACTACCGGTCGCGGCAACAGGTGATGTCCATGGCACGGGAGGATTCACTCACCGGATTGCCCAACCGACGCTGGCTCGATGAAAAACTCGCGCAGACGCTGCTTGAGACGCAGCGTAGCGGTGAACAGTTCGCCGTGATCATGCTGGACATGAATGACTTCAAGCGGGTCAACGACCGGTACGGCCATAGCGCCGGTGACCGAGCGCTGACCGGATTGGCACGGCGCCTGGAGCAGGCCGTGCGCGGATCCGATTTCGCCGCACGGCTTGGCGGTGACGAGTTCATCATCCTGGCTCGACAGGTGGACACGGAGATGCAGCTGGCGCAGTTGATCGAGCGCATGCGCCAGCAGTTGAACGGAACCATGTCGCTGCAGGGCGAGGACATCGAAATTCGGGTCAGCATTGGCTACGCGTTATTCCCGGCCGACGGCGACAGCCCGGATGAACTCCTGGGGATGGCGGACTCACGAATGTACCGCGACAAACGAAACCAGTAGAGGTTAACGCGGCGCACGATCCGCACCGGTTCCGGAATACGGCTGATCCCGCCAGCACCGGACACTACTGCTTCCTGACCCAGTTGCCCTGATCATCCTGCACGAAATGACCCGAGCGGGTCTCCTCCACCGCACGCGCGTAGGCCAGCCGGGCGACATCACGCACGGCAATGTCATTCTCGCGGGCGATCTGTTCGTAGCGCTGTCGCCGCTCGCGGTTGACCCGCTCGACCAGCGCACGCACTTCCGCCGGCACATTCTGTTGCACCAGGCCGATGTACCCGTCGTTCTGTTCACCGATGAGGCCGGCGGACTTGGCCTCGTTCAGGGTCATCTCCTGGGCATGGCTCATACCGCCCGCCAGCAGCAATGCGATCAACAGTACCGTATATTTTCCGAGGATGGCGGAGTATTTCATCATGGCAGCTCCCTGATAGGGCCGGTTGTCAGAACAGATCACTGTCCGGGGCAAATATCTCGTCCAGCTCGCGGTCCACGCGCACCCGGACTTCGTGTTCAATACGCACATTCAGGTTGATGGTGATGGGCTCTTCCGGCGCTGCCATCCGTACCGTTGGCGTGCAACCCGCCACTGTCACCAGGCAGAACAGCAGCGCTGGCGGAGACCACCGGAGAAAAACGCCTGTCTTTGAGTGCTGCATACGACTTCACCTGACGGTCCTGAAACTGTGGATTGTACTATAGCAGCATGGGATGAACAGTGGCTGAATCGATGGACTATTCTCCCTCCCCCTGTTGCCGCTGTATCGACTCCGCGATATCGCGCCCGGCCTGCAGGCTCTCCAGCAATGAGGGAATGTTGTCCACGATGTTGACGTTGAGGTTGATGCGCTGATCATCAATGGCCGGAGCCACCCCTTCCATGCGCACCGCCAGCAGCAGCTCGCCGTCGGCCATGTAGTCGACATCCGCCTCCAGCAGGCTGTAGCGGTAGTTGCGCAGGGCGCTGTAGACCAGGTCCAGATTGTCGTTTCCGGTGTCGGTGGCACCGCCACGGTAACTGATGTTGCCGCCGGGAGGCAGCGCGGCGAGGGTGCCGCCGCTGACGGTTGGCCGGGTACCCCGGATGGTAAGCGGGATCGCCCCGCTGACGATGCCGGTGGCGGTGATGCCCTCATAGGCGCTCAGCGACAGGACGCGCGCGATATCGATATGCTCCACCCGCAATGTATTGGTGCTGGATTCCGCACTGGCGTCATGGGACAGACGGTCCGCGGTGATCCGGCCACCGAACAGCGTCATTTCCGCCTCGCGCACCTGGATCGCAGGACCCGCGCTGTCGAAGCGGTAGGCGGCCCCGATGTCCTCGATGGGAAAGCCGACATCCAGGCGACCGATCCGCAGCGACTCCTGTGTTTCACTTTGCAGCTGCAGGTCTTCATCCAGCCGGGCATGAAGGCGGGTATCCAGATCAATGAAACCGATGCTGTCGTAGAAACCGGCGATGTCGGTCAGCTCGAAGTCGATCATGCCGGTGACAACAGGCACCGTTCCCTCCTCCGGCAATCGCCACGCCAGTTCCGTATGCCCGGCCAACGTGCCGGCCACCAGGTCCAATGGAGCCGGCAACGGGTCGATGAAATCACTCAGACTGTTGCCGTCATCATCAAACGTGATATCCGGCACCTCCAGTCGCCCCCGACCGGTGGAGGCCGCCAGATCATGACTGCCATTGACCGTGGCGGCCGTGCGGTCATTCAGCGTGGCGGACGCGTCGAAGTCGACCCTGTCACTCTCCGCCGAAATGGTCGCGGTCAGCGCCGCGTCCCACAGATTGGCCACAAACAGATTGGTGTAGGCGTTGCTCAGGCGGATCTCCGTATCCAGCATGAGTCTGCCCAGCGGGCGGGTGTCGAGATCGCGGGCGCGCAATTCCAGGCCCGCCATGCGATCGCCACTTCGCAGTAGAGGCAGGTCGACTGACAGTTCACCAGCCTGCAGGCGCAGCGCAGCAATGTCTGCAAGGGGGAACTCCAGGCTGGCGGCAGTGTGCAGCGTCGCTTCCGTATTGCGTGCGGACAATGTCCCGAGCCCCGCTTCAGGCAACGAAAGCCGCGTTTCGGCGGGGGCCTGAAGCGTGAGGGTGTTGTCCGCCAGAGCGCCATCGAGTGTCGGTATTGTCAGCGATGGTTCCCGTAACTGAATCCATTCCAGTGGTTCGTTGCCCGACAGCGCCAATGCCACACTTTCCGCCTGCAACGCGCTGCCGGCGGAGAAGTCGCAGGTAGCCAGGGAAAGGCAATGCAGTCGGTAGCCATCAAGCGTGAGGGCTGCATTGACCACCTGGACAGTGTCCGTGTCCATGCCCGGGACGGTCATTGCCAGGTGATTACCAGTCAGCGTCACCTCCGGCTCTTCTCCGGCACCGCGTACGTCGACTGTCAGTTTTACGGGTTCCTCCCAATGCCCTTCCACTACACCGACGCCGGAATCCGGCAACAGGGAGGCGGGCAACACCACGTTGCCACCGGCTCCGATGTTGGCAGTCAGCTGCAGTGTCCGCGGTAACTCCAGCGCATCGGGCACCCTGGCCTCCACCGCGATACCGGCTGAAAAGGACAGTGGCGACGCCTCCAGCGGCGACAACGACAGCCGTCTGGCCACTGCATCGATCACCGGTTGAGTGGTACCACTGTCAACGTCGCTGGAAGCCTGGACGTGAAGCATTCCATTCCGGGGGACGACAGTGAGGGCTATCTCCAGTGCCGGCAATGAGCCGGTCTGCGCGCGAAATACGGCCTCCATTGGCACCGCTGAAGAAAGCGGTGTCCGAGCGGTGTCCGCTTCCTCAACCTGCCAGTCGAGATTGAGCTGAACGTCGGTCTCCCCGTCACCGAGCTGCCCGGTCATCCGGTTGCCCTGCCAGCGCAGCGTCAGTGCCAGCGTCCGTTCATTGGTGTGCAGGTGATTGAAGCGCAGATCCTCTATCTGTACTGACTGGAGGGGCGCCTGCCGGATCATTCCGGCAATATCAGTCAGCCGTGGTGCGTCCGCGGCCGGCTCTGCCGCGGCAGAGCCGCCAACCAGATCCAGGTCCGCTCTGCCAACGCGTATGTCCCGGACTTGTCCGCTACGCAGCCCGGTTACGTTGTAGGTGACTTCGATGTCGCTGAAGCGCTGTATCCGTCCGGACCCGGTCAGTTCGACAGCCAGCTCCCCGACGGTGGTTCCGGTAAGAGACGGCTGGATATCGGTGACTTCCGTAATGCGCAGGCCGGTCCCGTGCAGGACGCGATCGGCCACGGACCGGGCAACGGTGTCGCGCAGCACCCAGATCGCGGTGCCCGACAACACCAACAGGCAGAGCAATACAATCGTGACAGGTAACAGTCGTTTCACGCCGGGTATACCTCTGCGGGAAATCCAGGTGGTGGGTTGAGTCCAGGGTACTTTTGAGTCAGTCTATCACCTGTCTGGCCTGGCACCAGTCAGGACCAGAACAGCACCCCGCTATCGAAAAAGGCTGTAACGCGTCACTCCTCGCAGGGTTTCCACGTAGAGCAGACCAGGACACTACTGCTCAAAATGGTAGGAATTTGAGAAAATCTGCGCTAACCTTCTCAATAATTGAATTTTTTGAGAAGGTTAGCGTCGGCAATCGGCCGGAACAGCGCCATGGCACTGAAAATCGGAGAACACTTCCCGCCGACAGGCCCATTGGAAACACCGGCGGTCCTGCGGGCACTGGTGTCCGCACACCGGCACCTGGCCGAACTGAAGGGGATGGCCCGGACAATCCCCAACGAGGGGCTTCTGGTGTCCACACTGTCTTTGCAGGAGGCGCAGAGCAGCTCCGAGATCGAGAACATCATCACCACCCAGGATGCACTCTACCGTTACCAGGTGCAGCCTGAATCCGCGGACCCGGCCAGCAAGGAAGTCGCCTGGTATGCGGACGGGCTGAATGTCGGCTTCCATGCAGTACGCGAGACGGGGCTACTGACACTCAATACCATACTCCGTGTGCAGGCTGCATTGGAGGGCAATGATGCCGGCTTTCGCAGAACGCCAGGCACCGTGCTGAAAAACCAACAGACTGGCGAAGTGGTCTACCAGCCTCCCTCCCCGGAACAGGTACCCAAGCTGATGTCCACCTGGGAGAAATACCTTCACGCGGACGGCCCGGAGGATCCGCTGGTTCGCATGGCAGTTGCCCATCACCAGTTCGAAACCATCCACCCGTTCTACGATGGCAATGGCCGTACTGGTCGCATCGCCAACATACTGATCCTGGTGCGTGAGGGGTTGCTGGACTCCCCCATCCTTTACTTGAGCCGCTACATCAGCCAAACCAAGCCCACCTACTACGCTGAACTACAGAAGGTGCGGGAAACCGGGGACTGGGAGAGCTGGCTACTGTACCTGTTGCAGGGCGTCGCCGTCACCGCCCGGCACACCACCGGACTGGTGGAGGCCATTGGCCAATTGTTGCAGCAACACAAGCATTTCATACGCGATCACTACAGATTCTACAGCCAGGACCTGATCAACAACATTTTTCGCCACCCTTACACCAAGGTCGCTTTCGTAGAGAAGGATCTGGCAGTGTCGCGGGCAACGGCAACACGCTACCTGGACGCCCTCGCCGAAGGCGGCGTTGTGGACAAACACCGACTGGGCCGCGAGAACTACTATATCAATCGGGAGCTGGTACGGTTGCTATTCGAACTGCCGCCCCTGGACATCAAGCGAATGGACAACTGACAGAAAACCTGGAGCTGGTGCCACGCGCTGCCACCTTGCTTCGGCTGACAAACCCGCCTAGAATACTGGCTATATATACAGCTTCAGGCGGATTCCAGATTGCCCTCGATCACCGACTCCGAACAAGCCTCGCGCAAGCGCTCCATCAAGGGCCGCGGCTCCCTGTCGAACCTGCAGGGCCGCTTCGAGCACCTGCTGCGCGAGGACTTCGATGATGGCTGGGATATCCCGGAAGAGGAAGAGGCAGCGCCCCGGACACAGATCACCGAGGAAATCGCGCGCAGCATCCTGACCCGCAACCAGTCGCCGGACATTCCGTTCAATGTCTCGCTGAACCCGTATCGGGGCTGCGAGCACGGCTGCGTGTACTGTTTTGCCCGCCCCACGCACAGCTACCTGGAGTTGTCACCCGGCCTGGATTTCGAGACGCGGCTGTTTGCCAAGGTCAACGCCGCCGACCTGCTGCGGCGCGAACTGGCCAGCCCTTCGTGGCACCCCGAAGCCATCGCGCTGGGCGTCAACACCGACGCCTACCAGCCCTGCGAGCGCAAACTGGGCATCACCCGCCAGGTGCTGGAGGTGTTGCGGGAGTGCGGCCAGCCGGTGGGCCTGATCACCAAATCGGCAATGATCGAGCGGGATATCGATATCCTGGCCTCCATGGCAGTGAAACGGCAGGTCGCGGTGACGATCACCATCACCTCGCTGGATCACGGGCTGTCACGCAAGCTGGAGCCACGTGCCGCCTCGCCGACGCGGCGCCTGAAGACGGTGGCGCGGCTGGCGGCCGCGGGCATCCCCGTAGGCGTCAACGTGGCGCCCGTCATTCCGTTTGTCACCGATCAGGACTTCGAGCAGGTCCTGCACGCCGCCGCCGAAGCGGGCGCCAGCGCTGCCGGCTACATCGTGCTGCGTCTGCCCTGGGAGGTGAACCCCCTGTTCCAGCAATGGCTGCAGACGCATTTCCCGGATCGCGCCGAGCGGGTCATGGCCCGGCTGCGCGATATGCGTGGCGGCAAGGACTATGATGCGAGCTACGGCACCCGCATGCGTGGGGAAGGCATCTGGGCCGAGCTGATCCGCCAGCGCTATGAAACCGCCATGCGCCGTAGCGGCCTGGCGAGCCGCCGGCAGGACTTCGCCGAGCTGGACGGCAGCGCTTTCAAGCCGCCACGGACCATTCCACCAGCAACAGCCAAAACGGATGGTTCGCCACGGCAACTGGACATGTTTTAATGCCCACTTCCAATACACGGGAACGGTAAGGAACTGACTCAGAGGCCCCATGACATGCGACTGATTTCCTGGAACGTGAACGGCATACGCGCCGCCATCAAGAAGGACTTTCTCGCCTCGCTGCAGGAAATGCAGCCGGACGTGCTGTGCATCCAGGAG
>JAWLFN010000034.1:0-15933 GCA_041685555.1 Gammaproteobacteria bacterium
CTCCGGCAAACTCTATGGTGTAGCCGGTACCTCCTGCCGTGCCGATCTCCCCGATCACGGCCAACACGATGTCCTTGGCGGTGACACCGGGATTGAGGCGCCCGTCTACACGGACCAGCATATTGCGGCTTTTGCTCTGGATCAGGCATTGTGTGGCCAGCACGTGTTCGACCTCGGAAGTGCCAATTCCGTGTGCCAACGCGCCCAATGCGCCGTGCGTGGACGTATGCGAATCACCACAGACCACGGTCATCCCGGGCAATGTCGCGCCCTGTTCGGGCCCGACCACGTGCACGATACCCTGACGCTCGTCATCCATGCCCAGCTCAAGGATATCGTAACTGCGGCAGTTGTCATCCAGGGTCTTGACCTGAATGCGTGATATCGGATCCAGAATTCCTTCCAGCCCCCGACTACGCTCTTCCTTCGTGGTAGGGATGTTGTGATCGGGCGTCGCGAGATTGGCATCCGAGCGCCACGGACGGCGGCCGGCCAGACGCAGCCCCTCGAACGCCTGCGGCGAGGTGACCTCGTGAATGAGCTGGCGATCGATGTAGATCAGGGCCGTACCGTCGTCGCGCTGCTTGACGAGGTGCGAATCCCACAATTTGTCATAAAGCGTTTTTCCGGCCATATGCATGTCCTGTAATATTCAGATAATACAGAGTATTATACGTTTATATCAAAGCTGATTATTATAATTGGAATGCCCCACCATCACACATGCCGGCGTCAGATAAGCGGTGTGCTGGTAGAAACATCGGCATTCTGTGCACGATGCCGTAACAGATGGTCCACCAATACCAAGGCCATCATGGCTTCGGCAATCGGTACGGCGCGGATGCCCACGCAGGGATCATGGCGCCCCTTGGTGACCACTTCAACAGGGTTGCCGTGTATATCAATGGATTGGCCGGGCAGTCGCAGACTGGAAGTCGGCTTCAGTGCAATCCTGGCGACAATGTCCTGACCACTGGAGATACCACCCAATACGCCTCCCGCGTGATTGGACAGAAATCCCTGCGGCGTCATTTCATCACGATGCTCGGTACCTTTCTGTTCCACCGACGCGAAGCCGGCACCGATCTCCACCCCCTTCACGGCGTTAATGCTCATCAGGGCATGCGCGAGCTCTGCATCCAGACGGTCGAATACCGGCTCGCCCAGGCCGGGTGGCACACCAATGGCTTCCACATGTATGCGGGCACCAATGGAGTTGCCCTCCTTCGAGAGCGCTTTCATGTAGTCTTCCAGCTCCCCCACGCGCCCGGAATCCGGAAAGAAAAACGGGTTGTCAGGCACCGCTTCCCAGTCAAATGCCCCGGCATGAATCGGGCCAAGCTGGATCATACAGCCGCGCACTCGGATCCCGGAAACCGCCAGGTACTTTCTGGCTATTGCTCCGGCGGCCACCCGCATGGCGGTTTCGCGCGCTGATGAACGCCCACCTCCGCGATAGTCGCGGATACCATATTTGTGCTGATACGTGTAGTCAGCATGCGCCGGCCGGAACTGCTGACTGATTTCACTGTAATCCTTTGACCGTTGATCGGTATTCTCTATCAACAGCCCGATCGGCGTTCCGGTGGTCATTCCTTCAAAGACACCTGACAGGATCCGCACCTGATCCGCTTCCCGGCGCTGCGTGGTGAAACGCGATGTACCCGGCCGACGCCGGTCCAGATCAGCCTGCAGATCCTCCTCTGACAGAGGCAGTCCAGGCGGGCAGCCATCCACCACGCATCCCAGCGCCGGGCCGTGGCTCTCACCGAAGCTGGTTACTGTGAAAAGTTTGCCGAAGGTATTGCCGGACATAATCTGCGCCGCCCTAAAAGGCCAGCATTGTACACCAATTCCTAGCGGGTCGACAGTTGCTCACGGCCCAGGGCCAATACCCCCTCCCCGCCCGAGTCAAACGACAGCCACAGAAACGGGAGTCGCGGACAACGCCGCTCCAGCTCTGGCCAGCTGTATCCCACCTCCATGAGCAACAGTCCATGCTGCGTCAGATGTCGGGCGGCGTCCCGCAGTATCCGCATGGGCAGCGCGACGCCAGCCTCATCGGAACGCAGTCCCAGCACTGGCTCGTGGCCATATTCGGCCGGCAGCGCGGCCACTTCTTGATCCGACACATAGGGGGGATTGCTGATGATGAGATCGTACCGTTCGGTCAGGCTTGCAAAGAGATCGGAGCGGATCGCCCGCACTCTATCGCCCAGTTCATGCCTCTGAATATTGCTGGCGGCCACGTCCAGTGCACCTGCGTCGATATCCGACAGATCCACCCGGGCCTCCGGAAACATCACCGCGCAGGCAATGCCAATACAACCACTCCCGGTACACAGATCCAGGATCCGACGCGGTGGTTCTTCCAGCAGGCCATCAAAGCCGCTGACGATCAACTCGGCCAGAGGCGAGCGCGGCACCAGTACGCGTTCATCCACATGAAATGGCATTCCCGCGAACCAAGCCTCTCCGGTCAGATAGGCAACGGGCAGACGCTCCTCGATCCGGCGCCGTACCAACACTTCCAGCCGCTCACGGGCCGTGGCACCGACGGGTTCCGGCAGCAGTCGGTCCGCCTCCGAGAAATCCAGGCGCAAGCCCGAAAATACCAGATAGAATGCCTCATCCAAAGCGTTGTCAGTGCCGTGTCCGTAAAACAGCCCGGCCTTTTCAAAACGCTCAGCCAGTTGTCTGATGTACTGCTCCAGTGTCATACCAGGTATCCCGTCTGATCAGGTGCTTTGCTTCACGGCATCTACAAAATGCTTTACCGAAGTCCGCCAATAGCGTAGTGTATGCGCTCCCCCGAACACTCCAACCTGACAGACATCAACCATGAGTAATTCTTCCGAACGACAGATGGAAATGGCCTATCAGACCATCATACAGGCCATGGGCGAGGATCCCGATCGGGCGGGGCTGAAGGATACGCCAAAACGTGCTGCCGGCGCCATGAACTTTCTGACCCAGGGTTATCACCAGGACATCGATGAAGTCATCAACGGGGCGCTGTTTCCATCCAGCTCGGAAGAGATGGTCATCGTCAAGAACATCGAGCTGTACTCGATGTGTGAACATCACCTGCTGCCTTTCATCGGCAAATGCCATGTCGCCTATCTGCCAAAGGGGCAGGTCATTGGCTTATCCAAGATCGCCCGTATCGTCGATGTCTTCGCGCGCCGGCTGCAGATCCAGGAGAATCTTACCAAGGAAATCGCGGAAACCATCATCGAACGGACCGGCGCCGCTGGCTCGGCCGTCATCATCGAAGCCCAGCACATGTGCATGATGATGCGCGGTGTGGAGAAACAGAACTCGATCATGACCACTTCCGCGATGCTGGGGGCTTTCCGTAACAGCCAGAGCACCCGGATGGAATTTCTGTCATTGATCAGTCAGGGCTGACGGACCAGCTCGACCCGCTCGTAGCAGGGGCCGGCAGGACACCACGGAGCCAATGGGCCCGCGCCATGGGCCGTCACCCGGTCTTCGCCAACACCTTCGCTCAGCAGACGCTGCCTGATGAGCTCTGCTCGCTGCTCTGAGCGCCGCTGCAGATCAGCCGTGCCACTGCCGGACTCCCACAGATGGGACACGATCATGACCTCCAGCAGGCTGTCCCGCTGCAGGGTCTCCATGATCAACTCTATGCCGCCGTCGTCAACCAGACTGTCTTGTTCGTCAAAAGCCAGGCGAGGGATGATGGCGGCACCACTTTGCTGCAACTGTAACCGGATCGCATCCGGCGTGACCATGAGGCTGCCGATCTCGCTCTCGGGGACTTCGAGAAAATCCAGGTGAGCATAGACGCGACGATTCCCGCGGGTGACGGTGTACAGCGCAGCATAGCCACGCACCGGGCGACCGTCATCCATGGACCGGTATGCCGCCGCCATGTAGAACTGTCCCTCAACGGGTCCATAGAGCACACGATTGTCGAACATGTCGTTAGCCCAATAGTTACTGCTGCCGCAGCCCCTGCCACTGCATTCGAACAGCGCCGCCTCCTCGGACTCCAACAGCTGCCCACTGAAGTGCTCGAATGCATCCTCGGCCGTGAAACCGGCCGGTATTTCGTAAGTGATGCGGTACAGCTCCCCCGTCATGCGACGTGATCGGCCTGGCGCCACCTGCCCGTCCACGCGTTGCATACGCCCGAGCGGCAGACGGTAGACAGTGCTTTCGCTATGACGGTAATTCGTAATCTGCGAGCCGGGAAAGCGGTTGAATCCGGCATAATCGGAGGGTTCTTCCGAAGCCTGAGCGAGTACTGAGGGGACAAATCCCCAGCTCCACAGGAGAGCCGCCAACATCAGCAATATACCTGGTATCCGCATCATCATGTTTCCCGATCCGGGTCATCACCGCCGTCATCACCAGACGGGAACGGGGAAAACGGGAATGGCCGGTACTCACTGTTGTAGGTGGCAAAGGCCAGCAACTGTCTCACATAATCCGAAAGGCTGGCTCCGAGCCGGCGAAGATTGGGATTATCACTTCCACTGAACAGACTGAACAGCGCCTGGGCAATGACCACCACGAGCAGCACAATGGCCGTGACGTACAACGCGATCATGAACAAAACAGTATAGAATATGCGCAGCCAGTGCTGGCGTTTGGTGACGTTCTCCATCATTTCATCAGACATGTCGATTCTCCGCGATACAGCACCTCAGTCAGCACAGCCTCTTGCACTTCCCACCTCATACTCGACATCCAGCGCCTGCTCTCCTAGCATCAGGGACGATACAACACTATCCACCGAGCGACCTTCATACATGAGTGCGTAGAGGCCGGACGTAAGAGGCATGTAGACATCCAGTTCGTCGGCTTTCTCCTTGACCAGTTTCAGGGTATTGACGCCTTCGGCAACCTGACCGAGTTCCGCGATGATGTCTTGCAATCCCTGGCCCTCACCCAGCGCAAAGCCTACACGAAAATTGCGGCTCAACGAAGATGAACAGGTCACAATCAGATCCCCGACGCCGGACAACCCCAGAAACGTCATCGGATCGGCACCGAGTCGACGCCCGAAACGGGCCATCTCAGTCAGACTTCGGGTCACCAGCATGGCATTGGTGTTATGTCCCATACCCAGTGCGGATGCCATACCGGCAATGATCGCATAGATATTCTTCAATGAGCCTCCCAGCTCCACCCCGAACATGTCCCGATTGGTATAGACACGGAAGTGATCCGACCGCAGCACCGCCATCACCACCTCCAGAAGCCTTTCGTTCTCGCTGGCCAGTACTGTGCCTGTCAGCTGCCCCTGGGCGATTTCGCGGGCCAGATTGGGTCCACTCAACACACCGACACTGCTCCCGGGTACATCAGCCGCCTCTTCGGCCAACACCTGGCTCATCAACAGGAAACGCTCACCTTCGATGCCCTTGGTGGTGCTCACCAGTACGCAGCCTTCTTCCAGGAAGGGTGTCATCTGTCTTACCACCTTGCGAAAATGCGCACTGGGCACGGCCACGAATACCAGTCGCACCCCGCGTACTGCTTCAGCCATGTCGTGCGTGGCCACCACGTTCGGGCTCAACGGATAATCCGGCAGATAACGCCGGTTTTCATGCAGCCTGTTCACTTCCTCGGCCAGTCGTGTGCTGCGCATCCAGAAGTTCACCACATGGCCATTTCCGGCGATGATATTGGCGATCACGGTCCCGAAGCTGCCACCGCCAATTACCGCCACTCTTTGCGCGGCCGTTGCCTGCCCGCCCTGCGGTCCATCACTCACGTCAGAATACCCGATTCAATCCATCCAGTGCCGCAATACGGTATGCCTCGGCCATGGTCGGATAGTTGAAAGTGGTATTGAGGAAATATCGCATGGTGTTAGCCTCCCCTGTCTGTTCCATTATGGCCTGCCCAATATGGACAATTTCGGACGCCTGGTCGCCGAAACAGTGAATGCCGAGTATTTCCAGCGTCTCGAAATGGAAGATCAGTTTCAGCATACCAACCTGCTCACCGGTAATCTGCCCCCGGGCCGTATGATTGAACAGAGCCTTGCCCACTTCATAGGGTACACAGCCCTCGGTCAACTCCTTTTCGGTCTTTCCCAGCGTACTGATCTCCGGAATAGTGTAGATGCCGGAAGCGACATGATCGACAGGAACAAACTGATCAGGGTCGAAAATCGCGTTGGTCGCCGCCCTGCCCTGGTCATAGGCCGCACTGGCCAGTGATGGCCAGCCGATCACGTCACCGGCGGCAACGATATGCGCCTGACTGGTCTGATAACGTTCGTTCACCTCCAACTGACCACGGCTGTTGACGGGGATACCCAGTGTATCGAGATTCAGTCGATCCGTGTTGCCGGTTCGCCCGTTGGCCCACAGCACAATATCGCTTTTGATCTTCTTGCCGGACTTGAGGTGAGTGATGATATGGTCACTGTGGTATTCGATCTGCTCGTATTCTTCGTTGTGCCGGCTTCGCACGCCAACGTTCCGAAGGTGATAGCTCAACGCGTCGGATATTTCCCAGTCCAGGAAAGATAGTAACGAATCGGCGGGGTTGATCAGTTCGACCTTGCAACCCAACCCTCCAAAGATCGATGCGTACTCGCAGCCGATCACCCCGGCACCGATCACGGTGATCTTGCGCGGGAGGCGCTCCAGCTCCAATATGGTATCGCTGTCGTACATCCTCGGGTGCTCAAAATCCACATTCTCGGGATGATAGGGTCTAGACCCGGTGGCAATGACAAAATGTCTGGCCTTCAACTGACGGCCTCGCGCACCCAGCCGAATCGACTTCTCGTCGACAAAGGAGGCGACACCCTGGATCACATCCACATTGTTCTTTTCAAAGTAATTGCTCCTCAGGAACACCTGATCGGTGATGACCCGCTGTGCGTGGCGCATAATATCGCCGAACCCCGGCTTCTGCAGCGTGCCAAACTCTCGCAACAGCGGGTTATCCCGGAACTGCATGATCTGTCTGACTGAATGGCGGAGCGCCTTGGACGGGATGGTCCCCAGATGAGTGCAGTTCCCTCCGACCCGGGGACGATCACTGATCAGGGCAACGCTGCGCCCGTGCTTGGCTGAATTGATAGCGGCCGATTCGGCCGCGGGGCCGCTGCCGATCACAATGATGTCGTACTGGTGCTTCGCCATAAATTGGGCGTTCCTCCTTGTTGCGATATCAGGACTTCGATGCTTCCTCGCAGCGCTGCGTATTGCCGCCGCAGATCTCGCATTCTCCTTCTACTCCAGCGTTGTTCAGACCACCACAGGAGCCCTTGATCGGTTCCCGACCGAATATCACGCCCACAGCCATGCCCGCTACCAACACAACCATAATCACCATGGTCAACAGAACGGTCGCCATACTTGTCACCTCTCAATATATCCGGCAAAAGCCGGCGTCATGTCATCCGCAAGCGTTTCACGATCCGCCTGACGGTATATAAAATAGGCGGCCATGTCGTTGGCGATGGCCAGCTCACGGGCCTCGCTCAGGCCCATTGCCATGAATGCGGTCGTCAGCGCATCGGCAAGCACCGCCGACTCACTGATTACATAGACCGCAGCCAGCTCCCCGTCTACAGGGCGACCGGTCTGCGGGTCAATCTCGTGCGAATAACGCCGCCCGTCCGCGACGAAAAAATTCCGGTAGTCCCCGGAGCCCGCGAGTGCAATGGGCTCGCCTTGCGGATCGATGACTGCCTGAACCTCTCTGCCCTGAGACGGCCGCTCGATCGCGGGCACCCACTGTCCGCCATCGGGACGACTTCCCCTCAGGCGGATTTCACCACCTATTTCAATAAAGTAACTGCCCAGACCCAGCGAGTCAAAGTAGCCTGCCAATACGTCCACGGCATATCCCTTGGCCACACCACCCAGGTCGATACGCAGAGGCGCCCGCTTTCGCAGCGCCGCCGGGTCTCGCCGCCACTCCAGTTGTCGGTAATCGACCTGGACTCGCAACTCCTCGAGCTCCGCCTGCGTTGGCAACTGTCCCTCACTGGCGGCCCCCGGTTGCTCCGCAAACCCCCAACGCTGGACCAGCGGCTCCACTGTGATATCAAAGGCGCCTCCGGACAGCTCACTGACCTGTTCTGCGACCTCGATGACATCGATGACTTCATCCGCCACCGGAAACCACTCGCCCGTCACTGCCCGGTTGAAACGGGAAACCTGGGAGTCTTCTGCATAAAGAGACATCAGCTCTTTATCGAGCCGGTCCAACTGCTCCTGAATCCCGGCGGCAAATTCTTCCCGGCCCGGTGAATCCGGAAACTGCCATAACCGCACACTGTAGGTGGTTCCCATGGTCTGCCCCTGTAACTGGTAGACCTCCTGATCCGGTTCCGGCCTCAACCAGGTCCAGGCAAGGAAAAGCAACAGAAATGTCAGCGTATAGCGAAATCGTCTAAGTTGCTTCATGACAACTGGCCGCCGTTTCGAACAAAAAGGGGAACAGCGTTGTAACAACGGTGTCCCCCTCCTTTGCGACAATATGTGTTGTGGTGGCGTACGATCAACCGAACTCGTCCAGCATGATGTTCTCGTCTTCCACGCCCAGGTCCTTGAGCATATTGACCACTGACTTGTTCATCATCGGCGGGCCACACATGTAGAATTCACAGTCTTCGGGGTTGGGATGATTTTTCAAATATTGTTCATAGACCACGGTATGAATGAAACCGGTAGGTCCTTCCCAGTTATCTTCTGGCTGCGGGTCAGAAAGCGCCACATGCCACTCAAAATTACTGTTGTCTTCCTGCAGCTTGTCGAAGTCTTCCACATAGAACATTTCGCGCACGCTGCGGGCCCCATACCAGAAGCTGATCTTGCGCTTGCTGTCGAGACGCAACAGTTGATCGAAAATATGTGCTCGCATGGGCGCCATGCCCGCACCCCCGCCAATGAATATCATTTCCGCTGCGGTTTCCTTGGCAAAAAACTCACCAAAGGGCCCGAACACCTTCATCCTGTCACCCGGCTTGAGATTAAAAATATAGGACGACATGATCCCGGGAGGATAATTGCTTCCCGGGGGTGGCGTGGCGATACGGATATTGAACTTCAACACCCCTTTTTCTTCCGGGTAGTTGGCCATGGAATAGGCCCGGGTGACGGTCTCATTACTCTTCGCTGTCAGATCAAACAGACCGAACTTCTCCCAGTCTCCACGGAACTTTTCATCAATATCGTAATCCCTGAAATTGACATCAAAGGGGGGCGCCTCCACCTGTACATAGCCTCCCGCGCGGAAATCGACCTCCTCGCCCTCGGGCAGCCTGAGTACCAGTTCCTTGATGAAAGTGGCCACGTTCTTGTTGGAGACAACCTCACATTCCCATTGCTTGACGCCGAAGAACTCGGGATCGACCTCAATCTTCATGTCCTGTTTTACAGAAACCTGACAGGACAGGCGCCAGTTCTCTTTAGCCTCACCCATGGTGAAATGGCCCCGTTCGGTCGGCAGCATCGAACCACCACCTTCCAGCACCTTGCATTTGCATTGGGCACAGGTGCCGCCACCACCACAGGCAGAGGAGAGAAAAATGCCTTCCTCGGCCAACTTGTTGAGCAGCTTGCCGCCAGCCGGCACAGTGATGGCCTTGCTCGGGTCGCCATTGACCTCTATGCTCACGTCGCCCGAACTGACCAGCCTGGAGCGCGCCATGATGATGATAGCCACCAGTGCCATGACCACACTGGTGAACATGACCACACCACCTACAATCGTCGTGATATCCATTATGCAGAAAACCTTCTATCAGACGTCTTACAGAGAGAGACCACTGAATGACATGAAACCAAGCGACATCAGGCCGGTCGCGATGAATGTGATACCCAGGCCGCGCAGGCCGGCAGGCACGTCACTGTACTTCATCTTCTCACGGATACCTGCCAGCAGAATGATGGCCAGCGCCCAGCCGACGCCCGCGCCAACGCCGTAGACCACGCTCTCCGGAAAAGTATAGCTACGCTCGACCATGAACAGGGAGGCACCAAGGATGGCGCAGTTCACCGTGATCAATGGCAGGAATACCCCGAGCGCGTTGTACAGAGCCGGTATGTACTTGTCCAGAAACATCTCCAGAATCTGGACAATGGCGGCGATGACGCCGATATAACACAGATACCCCAGGAAACTCAGATCGACATCCGGCAGCCCGGCCCAGGCCAGCGCGCCATCCTGCAGAAGGTAGTTGTAGATCAGATTGTTGACGGGCACCGTGATGGTCTGCACGACGATGACGGCAACGCCAAGGCCAATGGCGGTCTCGACTTTTTTGGAAACCGCAAGGAAAGTGCACATGCCAAGAAACAACATCAGCGCCATGTTTTCGACGAAAACCGCGCTGATAAAAAGGCTAAGATAATACTCCATTACTGCATCACCTCCTCGGCGGTATGAGCCTGCATCGGAAACTCATTCTCTTCCACCTGGTCCTCGTACTGATTGCGGAGCACCCAGATAAAAAAGCCGATGATGAAGAACGCGCTGGGCGCCAACAGCATCAGTCCATTGGATTGGTACCAGCCTCCGTTCTCGATCATGGGCATGATCTGGAACCCCAGCAGACTACCTGAGCCGAACAGCTCGCGCAGCGTGCCCACCACGATCAGTACCACGCTGTAACCAAGGCCGTTGCCGATACCATCCAGAAAACTGGGGAAAGGTGGATTCTGGGAAGCGAAGGCCTCGGCTCGTCCCAGGACGATACAGTTGGTGATGATCAGACCCACGAAAACGCTGAGTTGCTTGCTGACATCATAGGCCACCGCCTTGAGTATCTGGTCCACCAGAATCACCAGCGAGGCAATAATGGTCATCTGGATGATAATCCGGATGCTGCTCGGCATATGGTTACGCAGCATGGAGATGAACAGATTGGAAAAAGCACAGACCGCGGTCAGTGCCACGCACATGACCAGCGTCACGGAGAGGCTGGTGGTAACCGCCAGTGCCGAACACACGCCCAGAATCTGCAGGGCTATCGGATTGTCGGCAAAGATCGGCTTGATCAGTATGGTCTTGTTCATAGTGGAAGTGGCCATGGACTACTTCACCCCCTGATTTCATTTTCAAGAAACGGGCCGAAACCCAGGTCACCCATCCAGAAATGGATGAGGTTCTCGACACCACGGCTGGTCAGGGTGGCGCCGGACAGAGCATCCACTTCGTGCTCGTTACTGGCCCCACCTTTGACGACTCCGAACTCGACGTCACCGTCTTCTCCATAGATCTCCTTGTCAGGCCATTGGGCCAGCCAGCGGGGATTGTCGATCTCCCCGCCCAGCCCAGGCGTCTCCTGGTGCTCGTTGAAACCGATACCTCGCACGGTGTCACCGTCGCCTTCCAGCGCCAGGTAGCCGTACATGATGCCCCAGAGGCCATAGCCACTGACCGGCAGCACCACGGTCTCGTATCCATCACCCTGTGATGCCGGGATCAGGAACACGGTGGCATAGTTCGCCCGCCGCCGTATGGAAGCCACATCCTCGGCGTTGGTAAGGTTGCGGGACACAGCCGGATCATTCCTGGCCTGTTGCATGTCATAGGACTGTGGATCCAGACCCAACTCTGCCATTTCCTCATCCGACAGGAAGGTGCCCGTCTCGAGATCCACCATACGGGCAGTGAACTGATCGAAAAGTTCGGGCACATCCGCTGCACTGTGCACGGCAGGATCGAAAAGACCGGCCGCGGCCAGAATGTTGCGATTACGATCCAGCAACTCGTTGGCGGTCTGCATTGGGCGCAACATGACAGCGGCGCTGGAGATCACCACCGAGCACACGATGCACAGGCCGAGAGCGACCTTGATCGTATTGCTGATGGAGTTGACCGATTTACTAGACGACATTACGCGCTAACCTCCGCCGGATATTGGCCTTGACTACGAAATAATCGATCACCGGAGCCGTCAGGTTGGCAAACAGAATGGCCAACATGATGCCTTCCGGATAGGCCGGGTTCAGCACCCGGATCATGACTGTCAGTACGCCAATCAGCGCACCGAAGATCCATTTGCCGGCATTGGTCATCGACGCCGATACCGGGTCCGTCGCCATGAAAATCATGCCGAAAGCGAAGCCGCCCAGCACCAGGTGCCAGTACCAGGGCGTGGCAAAGAACGGATTGGTGTCCGAACCGACCACATTGAGCAGCGTCGACATCGCCACCATACCCAGAAACACACCCAGAATGATACGCCAGGAAGCGATTCTCGTCAGCAGCAGGATGGCACCGCCGATCAGGATCGCCAGCGTGGATACTTCACCAATTGAACCCTGCATGCGACCGAAGAAGGCATCGAGCCAGGTGAGCTGTTCTCCGGTCGCGGCCATGACCGCCGGGAGCCCATCCGTGGCCAACTGGCTCAACGGGGTCGCGCCACTGTATCCATCCACGGCGGTCCAGACCGAATCGCCCGACATGTTGGGCGCATAGGCGAAATACAGGAATGCCCGTCCCGTCAGAGCCGGGTTCAGGAAGTTCTTGCCGGTACCTCCGAAGACTTCCTTGCCGACCACGACGCCGAAGGTGATACCCAGAGCGGCCTGCCATAAAGGCAGGTCCGGAGGCACAATCAGCGAAAACAGGATCGAGGTGACGAAGAACCCTTCGTTGATCTCGTGCTTGCGCTTGATGGCGAACAGCACTTCCCAGAAACCGCCGACCACGAATACCACAAAGTAGATCGGTATGTAATAGACCGCGCCATGCCAGAAGTTATCCCAGATACTGCCGGGGTCGTTGCCCGCGATCAGCGCGAGAATCGTGCCTCGCCAGCCTTCAACGCCACTCAGCCCCATCTCCATGATCGCCATGTTGGCCTGATAACCGACGTTATACATGCCGTAGAACATGGCAGGAAATGTCGCCAGCCACACGGTAATCATGATGCGCTTCAGATCGATTCCGTCACGCACATGCGAGCCCGACCGTGTCACGGAAGCCGGACTGTAGAAAATGGTATCGACCGCCTCATAGAGCGGATAGAACTTCTGGAAACGCCCGCCCTCGTCAAAATGAGGCTCAATTCTGTCAAGATATGTACGCAAACCCATGATGTCAGATTTCCATTAAGTCTCTTTTTCGATCCGCGTCAGATTATTGCGCAGGATCGGACCGTATTCGTACTTGCCGGGGCAGACATAGGTGCACAGCGCCAGATCTTCCTCATCCAGTTCAAGGGCACCCAGATCCATGGCTGACTCGATGTCAGTGACAATGAGCGCACGCAGCAGCTGAGTCGGCAGGATATCCAGCGGCATGATCGTCTCATAGGTGCCAACCGGCACCATGGCTCTCTCACTGCCGTTGGTAGTCGTGGTGAAATCGAAGCGCTTGCCCCGAAACAGGGAAGAGAGATAGATGCTCAGGTTCGAGTGACGATTGATTCCGGGAGAAAGATACGACATGAACTCGCGTTCGCCTCCCTCCCGCAATACGGAAATCTGCTGATGGTAACGCCCCAGAAAATGTTCAGGGTCGCGGGCGTTGCGTCCGGAAAGGACAGAGCCCGAAACGATACGGTTGTCGCCTTTCTTCAGCTGACCGGCGGTCAACTCCGTAAGATCCGCACCGATACGCGTGCGAAGCAGGCGTGGTGTGTTTACCTGCGGCCCGCCCAGCGCAACCACCCGCTCAGTCCAGATCCTGCCGGTACTGAACAGTTTCCCGGTCGCCACGACATCCTGGGCACTGAGGCTCCATACCCATTTGTTCAGACTCACCGGCTCCAGAAAATGGATATGAGTGCCGGTAAGACCCGCCGGGTGGGGACCGTCGAAATCCGTGACCCGAATATTTTCGGCCGTATGTTCATCTTCCAGTCCGCTGAAGCTGCCGGCGCGGCGACAGACGTGCACCGTGCCATCCGTCAGACGCGAGAGCAGTCTCAGACCACGCAGAAAATCATCCAGGTGCTCGCGGATGATCACTTCCTGATCAGCGGCCAGTGGATTACTGTCCATTAGATTGACAAAAATGGCCGCCGGGCGACTGTCGGGAGCGGGAACCCGGCTGTAAGGTCGAGTCCTCAGCGCCGTCCAGAGACCTGAGGACACCATGTTGTCAATGATGGCATCACGATCCAGAGCCGCGAGCGCATGGTCGTCGTAGGACTGAAAGGTTTCCTGATCCGACTGATCTTCGTCCAGGTCGATCACCAGCGAAAGAAACACGCGCCGTTTGCCCCGATTGACCGATCGCACCGTACCGGTGCCCGGCGCTGTATAGACGACGCCCTCGGTCTTCTTGTCGGTAAACAACGTCTGGCCCAGGCGGACCCGATCTCCCTCGCTAACCTGCATGGTGGGCTTCATGCCCACATAATCCCGTCCCAGAACGGCTACCGAGCGCACAGGCCGTGCATCCTCGATACGCTGTTCCGGCGCACCCGTGATGGGTATGTCCAAACCGCGCTTAATCTTGATCATTCACCACGCCTGATTTTTTCTGGATAATCGATACACCGGCCAATCGGTGGAGGTATCAGCAAGGGCAGCCGTATACTGCACCAGGCCCGAGGCCTCACCAGGCTGCTGTACGTTGAGAGTGACGGAGTCTGCCGCCAGCGAACCCGGGCAGGATCTCAAAAGAAAGTCCCGAATCCCGCTTACAAACCGCGCCTAATTATAGAGACAAGTCCACTGATTTACCAGCTCCAGCCATCGATTTCGGAGGAATCAGCGGGCGCCGCACCGACGATCAACGGTCGGCGCGGCCCATATTGACATTATTGTGTCAATTTCCTTGCGGGTACGTCCTGAAGTTGACACCAGCCATCCGGTAGACCATGCGTACAACCTGGTTACAGTAACCGAACTCGTTGTCATACCACAGATACAGAACGCAGCGGCTGCCTTCCACAATGGTGGCATTGGAATCCACGATGGCCGCCTCTCTTGAGCCGACGAAGTCGCTGGATACCGCATCCGGATCCTGGGTGTAATTGATCTGGTGCTGTAGAGGAGAGTGCAGGGCCAACTGTCGCAGGAATTCGTTGATGTCTTCCTTGCTGGTCTGCTGATCGAGGTTCAGCATCAGTATGGCCATGGAAACATTGGGGATCGGTACGCGGACGGCATTTCCCGTGAGTTTCCCCTGCAGCTCGGGGACGGCTTTCACGACGGCCTTGGCGGCCCCGGTCTCGGTCAATACCATGTTCAACGCCGCACTGCGCCCCCGGCGATTTCCCTTGTGGTAATTGTCGATCAGGTTCTGATCATTGGTATAGGCATGCACGGTTTCGACATGACCACTGACGATTCCGTACTTGTCATTGAGCACTTTCAATACCGGCGCGATGGCATTGGTGGTGCAGGAAGCGGCCGTGATGATGGTGTCATCCGGCGTAATCTGGTCATCATTGATGCCGTATACGATATTCTTCAGATTCCCCTTGCCGGGGGCGGTCAGCATGACCTTGCTGGCTCCCCTGGCCTTCAGGTGCTGCCCGAGACCGGCCTCATCGCGCCACTTGCCGGTATTGTCGATGACCAGCGCATCATCAATTCCGTACTGCGTGTAATCGATCTCATCCGGTGCATTGGCATAGATGATATGGATCTTGTTGCCGTTGGCGATCAGGCAGTTGTTCTCCTCATCGATACGCACGGTCCCCTGGAAGGCGCCATGGACGGAATCGGAAGTGAACAGACTGGCCCGCTTGACCAGGTCACCTTCCTGCCCCGGCCTCACCACCACGGCCTTCAGGCGCATGACCTCTCCGGTACTTGTCCGCTCAACCAGCAGGCGAGCGATAAGCCGACCGATCCGCCCGAACCCGTACAGGACAATATCCTGGGATTTGGTCACCGGCTTGTCTTTCACGCCAACCAGCGGTTGCAGCTCACGCTGCACGAAAGCCTCCACGGCCTTCAGGCGCATGACCTCTCCGGTACTTGTCCGCTCAACCAGCAGGCGAGCGATAAGCCGACC
>JAWLFN010000035.1:0-15801 GCA_041685555.1 Gammaproteobacteria bacterium
GCTCGATCCGCGGCTGTTCCGGCATCGCGGGTATGCCGCTTCACTGGTGGTGGCTTTCATTTTTGGAGCCGGAATCTACGGGTCAACCTATCTGATTCCGTTACTGGTCCAGAATATCCGGGGCTACAGCCCGATCGAATCGGGGTTGCTGTTGATGCCCGCCGGATTCGTACTGGCAGCCGTGTTTCCCTTGTCGGGGCACCTGGCCGACCGATATCCGGAGTATCGTGTGCTGATCGCCGGATTGTTGTTGTTCGCGCTGTCGTCCTGGCTGCTGGTGCATATTGACCTGCAGACCTCTTTCATCACGCTGGTGTGGTGGATCATTGTCGGTCGGGTCGGGTTGGGGCTGATGCTGCCGGGCCTGAATGCTGGTGCACTGCGTACGCTACCGGACCTGCTGGTTTCCCAAGGCACCGGTGCGCTCAATTTTGTGCGGCAGCTGGGAGGCGCCATCGGTGTCAATCTGCTGGCCCTGTTCCTGCATTATCGTTCGCTACGGCATGTACCGGAACTGGCCAGGGAGGGGGCAGGCGTCACGGAAGAACAGTTACGGGCGGCGGCGACCATACAGGGGAATATCCCCGGTTATCAGGACAGCTTCCTGTTGGTGGCAGTGATCTGCCTGCTGGCCGTGCTGCCCGCCTTCTGGATCAGGCCGGTGGGGCAGCACGGGCAGGCAGGTTGAGCTGCGATTTACTGCTTGACGAATTTCATCGTCAGTCGGTCGCTCTCCCCGATGGCCAGGTAATGGTGGCGCTGCTCGTCCGGCACATCCCGAACGTTCGGCGGCAGGTTCCAGACGCCACCGGGATGGTCCTTGGTGTCGTCCGGGTTGGCATTGATGTTGCTGCGGGCCACGTAGCGGAAGCCGTTGTCTTCCATGACCTCGATCAGGGTCTGCTCGTGGATGTAGCCGTTGCCGGCTTCGCGTGAGGGATCCATCCGGTGATCGACGATACCCACGATACCACCGGGTCGGAGGGCGGCGTGCCACAGACCGAGCATCCGCTCCGGGTTGCTCTGCAGCCAGTTATGGGCGTTGCGGAAATCGAGGATCATGTCCACGCTGCCGTCCGGGGCCAGGGTACCTTCGCCGCCGATGGTCAGTTCGGCGATTTCGACGTTGTCATAGACAGGATCCGATGCCAGCAGTTCGTCATAGGTCGCATTGAGCTGCTGCATGAATGCACTGGCATTTTCATCCCGCGGGTAACCGCCAGCGATCAGTTGACCCTCATCGCGCAGGTAGGGCGCCAGGATCGCGGTATACCATCCCGCACCGGGGAAGATTTCCACCACGGTATCATCGGGTTCGACACCCATGAACAGCAGAGTCTGGTACGGGTTGCGGTACTCATTACGGGCGGCGTCGGCGGCGCTGCGATGTTCGCCGGAGACAGCGTCCCACAATCGGTCATGGTCCTGCGCCAGAGCAGTGCCGTTCAGCGCCAGCCCGAGACCCAATACGGTAACAGCCTTCTTCAACATGCATTTTCTCCGTTGTTGACGTGACTGGAGCGGGTGAAGGGCATCGTCACCAGGTTGGGAACCTGAAGCTCTGCTATTGAGCTACACCCGCCGTCGGCATCAAATTACTGTAAACTCCGTGTGCTGTCGAGCAATTCCGGTGCGATCCCGCGGAACCGCCCGGTGATGGGGGTGTAATCCTCGTCGTGCCAGTCGCTGGCCTTGTTCATGGCATTGCGCGGCAGTGCCGTACCCAGGATGATGCCCGATGCCGGCGGTGCGTCGGGCAGGGCGCCGTCAAGCCATGACTGGAACTGCCGGCACCACCCTTCAGGGTGATCGGGAACAGGGTGCAGGGCCAGGAAGAACCGGAGGCTGTCCCGGCCGGCGCGCACGGCTGCGTCCCGCACATCTGGATGCTGGCAGAGTACCTGACGGATGTGTTCCAGGTTGATGTTGTAGCCCGCGATCTGCACTACCGGGTCACGTCGACCATGAATGTGGAAGCGTGTTCCGGAATTGAAGGCAAGGTGATCGTTGAGCTCGTGCCGGGTGTCGTCATCCCGGTCAATCAGCTGATCCGATCCTGCCGGGCTGCCGGACGAGGCGAACCGCCACCATGGCAGCAGTGACCAGTCCGCGTCGGGATGCTCGCGGCAGCCGATGGCCGCGGTTTCCGTGCTGCCATAGACTTCCAGCAGGCGGATGCCGGAAGACCGGGCTGTCAGCTCCTGAGCTGTGTCCCGGGGTAACGGGGCGGTGGAACTGATGGCGGTGAAACGGGCCGGCAGCGCCACGTCGTGGTCCAGCATCATCCGCCAGATGTCGGGTGTTGCCACGGCAATGTCGTGGTCCCGCAGTCGGCCCGCCAGCGTCGCCGGCAGGTGTCGGCCAGGCGAGTATCGTACGGACGGGCACCGCAGCGCGGACGGCAGCAGCACTGTCCAGAGGAATCCGTAGATGTGATGTGCCGGCACCAGGCCGACGATGCGTTGGTGATCCGGAAGTCGTTCCGCAAAGTGCCGGGACTCACGCAAGAGCCTGGTAATCGGGTGTTGATGAAAGGCCGGGGTGCCGGTCGATCCCGATGTAAAGAAACCGATACGCCGGTGATCAGTCCCGAGGCTGCGCACGGCGGTTTCCACCCACCCGGACAGACTGCGTCGCGCCAGCAGCAGGTCGGAGAGGCCGGTGTGGTCCAGTCCCAGTATGCGGGCAAGGCGGCCCGCCATGTCCAGGTAGGGCAGTGATGCCAGTCCCTGCCGGGCCGGTTGCCGCAATGCCTCATCGGCGACGATCGGATTGTCGGCGGTCCGCAGGTGTGGCTGCAGGCCCAGCTGGCGCAGATGATCGACGATGAAATCGGCGATCATCGCTTCCAGCGCTTCGTGATTGTGCCACCACACCGGGGTCAGATCCGTTTAACGAAAATCCAGTAGCTGTCTCCGGCCAGGGCCGGCTTCATATGTACCTTCACCTTGGTCGGTGTCATCTGGTAGTCGAAGGTGTACTCCAGCATGACGCTGTCTCCGTCACTGACCACTTTGTCGAAAGCCCCTTTGAATGCCGGTGTGTTGGTGCACGGGGCAACGGTAGTAAAAAAGTTCTGGCCGATCACCTGTCCGGGGTCGCGTCCGGTGATGGCGCCTTCGGTCTCGTTGTATTTCAGGATCTTGCCGTTGCCATCCAGCTGGATGGCGCCGAACGCCAGCCCATCGATCTCGCTGCTGCTCATGCGTGACAGCCTGTTATCGATATCGTCCGCGCCGAAATCCAAAACTTCCAGTCCCATTATCTATTTTCTCCGTAATCCGGGCATCCTGCGATGCCATGCTTTATTGAAATTGCAACCGGATTACGATGGACTGGCCGGGCTGGATTACCCAGTTCCGGGAGTCATTCATTGAGCGGCTCTGTATCCCGCCGCTGCATCCACTGGACTACCCGGTCTCGCGCTTCGCGCAACTCTTGCGCGTTCATTTCGCCCTGGAGAGTGTTCATGTGCCGCAGCATGCGGCGGTGGCCGTGGCGGTACGCCAGGTCATACCACATATGGGCTGTGACCAGGTCGCGCTCCACGCCCAGCCCTTCCCGGTAGATTTGTGCCAGGAAGGCCTGCGAGGCAGGGTCTCCCTGTTCCGCGGCCTTCAGGAACCATTCCCGGGCCTGGTCGAAGTCCCGTTCCACGCCGTTGCCCGACGCATACAACATGCCCAGTTGGGCCTGTGCCTCGGCCAGGCCAGCATCGGCGGCCTGCTCGAAATAGGATCGGGCCCGAACCGGGTCTGACGGGGTGCTCTGCCCCGCGACATGCATCAGGCCGGCGTTGTAGAGGGCATCAATGCTGCCATTTTCGGCGGCGCGCTCGAACCAGTGCAGAGCCTGCCCGGGATCAGGAGCCGTGCCCAGTCCATTGATGTACATGACGCCGAGGTTGTATTGCGCATCGGCATGCTGCTGCTCAGCGGCCAGCTGATACCACTCCATGGCGGTGACGGGATCCTCCGGTCGTCCCTGACCGTAAAAATTCATCGTGCCGACAGCATACTGCGCTTCGGCGTCACCCTGTTCAGCGGCCTGCTCATACCAGTAGTAGGCTTCACGATGATCCTGCTGGACGCCATCGCCATTGTCATACATTCTGCCGAGTTCATACTGGGCCCGGACCACTCCCTGCTGGGCCGACAGCGCGTACAGCTGATGGGCCCGGTCGGTGTCGCGCTCCGTGCCGATACCCTGGTGATACATGACGGCAAGGTTGTACTGGGCCAGTGCATGCCCGATCCGCGCGCCTTCGGTGAAGTTTTCCAGCGCCACCGCATGGTTGCCGTTCTCGTAGGCCTGCATGCCGGTACTGAAATCATAGTCCTGGGCCTGCAGTGGCTGTGACAGAAGAGCGCAATACAGTAGACTGGGGAGTATATGTCGGATCATGACCTGGTCCCGTGAAAGGATGGTGGAAACCCATTCTAGCCAAGGCACAATGGTGCCGCAAAGAGGAGTCGAACCTCCGACCTACTGATTACGAATCAGTTGCTCTACCAACTGAGCTATTGCGGCGAAAATCCGTTGCCGGTTCCGGAGATGGGCCGGAGCCATGCTGAAATGGTCGGAGTGAGAGGATTTGAACCTCCGACCCCCGCCTCCCGAAGGCGGTGCTCTACCAGGCTGAGCTACACTCCGATGGGGTCTGAACTGCATCCGGCCGGGGGTGGTCCCGGCCGGGGCGCATAATATGTCAGAAATGCGCGCGTTTTCCAAGTGCCGAACGAAAAAAAGTCGGCAGCCGCTTACTGGTAGCCCGTCAGGGCAGGACCGAGCGCTTCCTTCAGTGGGTCCAGCCAGGGCTCATAGTGCTTCCACTGCTCAAGTCCGCCGGTACTGATCGGCTGCCGTACCTGTTCGGAGCTGGCAGTGCGGACCACCCGGTCGGTGCGGTGAAAATCCAGGCAGGCCTGCTCGAAGGGCAGTCCGCAAAACTCGAGAATGCGGCGCACCTGTGTCTCCAGATCGTGGACCACATCCTCGTGTTGCACACGGAGGATATGGCCGGGCAGAACCCGGTCCCAGTGCTCCATCAGCTCGACATAGTCGCGATAGTAGCGCCCCACCTGCTCCAGCCCATAGGTGAACTCCTGTCCTTCCGCGAATAACTGCTTGAACCCGCTGAAGCAGCAGGCCATGGGATGACGGCGGGCGTCGATGATTTTCGCGTTGGGCAGGATCAGTCGTATCAGTCCGATGTGCCGGAAGTTATTGGGCATCTTGTCGGTAAAGAACGGAGCCTGCTGTCGATAGATGGCGGTGTCGTCCAGGTACTCCTGACCGAATTGTGCCAGCTTACCGGCGGGCAGATCGGTCAGGACGCCCGGGTAGCGTGGCTCGTCATCCACCCGGCGTCGGCCATCCAGACGGTGCGCCAGTGCCATGATGTTGGGCAGTTCCAGCGTACCGTCGACCATGGAGTGGGACGCCAGGATCTGTTCGAGCAGCGTGGATCCGGCCCTGGGCAGGCCCACGATGAAGATCGGGTCGGGAGCGGAATGGCCGGCGCCTTCATATTTTCGGAACAGTTCCGGTATACAGGTTTCCCGCTGCAGATCGAAGTCCCGGGTGGTCCGTTCCATGCTGTAGCGGGTCTCCTGACGCTTCATTGCGTTGCCACGGCGGTAGTGTTCGAAGGAATCAGCCCAGTCCCGCCGGTCCTCCAGCGCCTTTCCCAGAGCAAAGCACAGATGATAGCGGTCAACGAGAGACGTGCCTTCGGCGGCTTCCTGTTGCCGCATGACTCCGATTTCCTCATCCGTGAACGTGTAGGTTTTCAGGTTGGCCAGGCTCCACCATGCATCGCCGAATCGCGGGCGATGATGCGCGGCCTTGTGATAGGCCTCAATCGCTTCCTGTTGACGCCCCACGGTTTTCAGTGCATGACCGCGCACGAGGTGAACCTGACTGTTGTCCGGCATCTCCCTCAGTGCCTGGTCATAGATCTCCAGTGCCTTGTCATAGTCACCCACTGACATGCACTGGTTGGCATACAATGTCTGGAATGCCGGGTTGTCCGGATCCAGGTCGCACAGTTTCTGTGCTTCCTCCAGTGCGCGCTGGTACTTCTGTCGACGTTGCAATACATCCACATAATCCACCCGGGCGATGATGAATTCCGGCTCGAATTCGAGCACGCTTTCCAGCAGGAACTCGGCGTCATCCAGGACATGCAGTTTTACCCCCAGGTTGGCCAGCAGGCGCATGGCTTCCGGGTGATGAGGATGCGTCTGCAGGAAAGCACGACACAGCCGCTCGGCCTTGTACAGCCTGCCCTCGTGCATGAAGCTGGCCACCGAGACCAGTTCGCGGGGCAGGCCGGACAGGCGCTGGAACTGGGCTCGGGCCCGGTCCGCCTCGGTCTGACGACCGGTCCGTTGATACAGGCTGGTCAGGGCATTCCAGCTCGCAGCCAGCGCCGGGTTGTGCGTGATGGCTTCTTCGTAGGCACGGATGGCGCTGTCGTCATCGCCGGTCCGCGAAAACAGGTGGCCCTCTTCCTGCCACGCACGGCCATAGCCGGGCCGCAGCGCTTTAAGTTGCTGTAGCGTGGAAAGGGCTTCATCGAACTGCTTGAGGTATCGCAGGGCGACGGCGCGCAGATACAGGGCTTCGTGATCGTCCGGGGCCTGTTCCAGCACCGTGCCCGCGAATCGGGCAGCCGCTGCAGGGTCTCCGCCCTGCAGGGCCGCCTTGGCTTGCTCTATTGACACGATCGCGTCAGAAGTCCACGGACAGGTTCAGACCGATGGTCCGCGGCCGGTTCGTGTTGATACGGCGGATATTGTCCTGCGAGTTGATGAACAACTCGGCACGTTCGTCCGTCGCATTTTCCACGACCAGCTTGGCACGCCAGTTATCGCGCCCCACGCCGGCGGACAGGTCCATGGTGCTGTAGGAATCCTGCTTCTCGCGCTCCTGCACGATCAGCGAGCTCCAGCTGTCACCGGAATACTGGGCCGCGGCCTGGGCGAACCAGTTGAAACCGCCGGCGAACCAGTCATAGCGGGCCCGCATTGTGCCCTGGAATTCCGGTGTCAGCGGCAGTTGCGCGCCCTCGTCCGGCAGTTCCACGATCTGCGCGGAAACGCTGGTCAGTTCGGTATCGTTATACGAGAAGGCGGCATTCAGAGTCAGGTTCTGGGTCGCGGCCCAGGCGATATCACCCTCGATACCACGGATCTCGGAGTCGGCCGAGTTCTCGATGAAGGTCAGAATGGACACGTTCTCGGGGTCGAAACGCGAGACCTGCATGTCCGTCCACTCGATGAAGTAGACGTTACCGTTGAACTGCAGGCGGTTATCCATCCAGCGCGTCTTCCAGCCGAACTCGTAGTTGACCACGTCGTCCGTGTCATAGGTGGTCTTGACGGTCGGGAAGTCGAGGTCCAGCGAGTAGACACCGCCACCGCGGTTGAAGCCACCCGGCCGGAAGCCTTCGGAGTAGGTCGCGTACAGCAGCTTGTTCTCGGCCGGTGTGTAATTCAGGGTCACCTTGGGAATGACGCCGTCCAGCTTCAACGAGTCGGTGCTGTGGCCGGGTACATCGGGGTCCACATTGCCCGGGGCCGGCGCGGCGTCGGGATCGAAGCCAGGTGCGTTGACGCTGCCGGCGTTGTCGTAGTTACGACCGGCGCCCTGGTCCTCGGAGCCGACGAAAATGCCGCTGGCGAAGGCCGATTGCCCGTTGAATTCCTGCTCCAGGTCATAATGCCGCAGACCCACTGTGGCTTCCAGAGTGTTCGGGATCAGGTCATAGCTGACTTCCCCGAAGAAGGCCAGTTGCTCTTCCGTGCGGGTCACGTCATTGAAGAACGCGACGCCCGGCTTGCGGGTGGACGGATCGTTGGCGTGAGCGCCCGGAATCGGCTGGTTCGGTGCGAACCCGAGATCCTTGACGGCCAGATACAGGAAGTCGTCCATGGTGTTGATTTCGAAGTCGTCATAGAACACGCCACCGGTGGCGCGCAGGCGACGGTCCTGCGGCGTGCTGAGGCGGAACTCGTGCGTGACACGCTCGTGCTCCTGGTCGATCTGTGTACCTTTTTCCGGGTTGATGCAGTTGCGCCCTTCCGGCGTGATGTACTGCGGATCAATGCCGTAATTGACCACATAGTCCGGGTTCGAATAGGTACAGGTGTAATAGTTGATGAAGGCACCGGAGTTGTTATAACCGGTATAGTCCACCGACTGGTTGATCTCCCGGTCCAGGTAGCCGCCGGTGTATACGGCCTGCAACATGCCCAGTCGACCGTTGGCGGTCCAGGTGGTCAGACCGAACTCGTCTTCCATCTTGTCCGGGAAGAAGCGGTTGGCCTCCAGCTCGCCGACCTCGGGGTCATAGTCGAACACCCCGTCGGCGCCCAGTTCCTGCTGGGTGTGAACCACAGTCACGTCCCAGTCGGGGTTGACCAACCAGGTGCCGCTGAGGCGCATGCCCTGGTAGAAGCTGTCGTTGAAATCGTCCTCGACCAGTTCCAGGTTGTCGGCTTCCTCGTAGGATACCGCGTCCGGCGTCGCGTTGGATTCGGGATTGATCGACGGGTCCGTGGTAAACGTGCCGTAGGTATTGTCGATATAGCCGCCGTTGCGCACATTGTAGAAGGCGGCGCGGAATGCCAGTTCATCATTGACCGGGATGTTCAGGTACCCTTCCAGCGAACTGCTCATCTCGCCGTGCTTCGTGGAGCTGGTGGACATTTCCGCACCAGCCGAGAAGCCGTCAAATTGCGGCTTGTTGGTGATCAGTCGCACCGTGCCGGCCTGCGAGCTGGCGCCGAATACTGTGCCCTGCGGCCCCGGTAGCACTTCGATGCGCTGCATGTCCGCGGCGTAGACGTCGAGGTTCCGCCCCGGGGCGGTGACGGGCTGCTCATCCACGTACAGCGCCACGTTGGGTACGCTGCCCTGGGCGCCGGAAAGCAATACGGTGATGGGTTCCACGGCCATGCCGCGAATGTAGACCGTGGACTGACCCGGGCCCCGGCCGCCGAAGGTCACGTTGGGCAGGAATCGCACGTAATCGTCAAAATTTCCGATATTGAGATCATCGATGGCGCTGCCATCGAGCGCCTGTACGGCGACTGGTACATCCTGCTGGTTTTCTTCGCGTTTGGTGGCGGTGACCAGCACTTCCTCGATCTGGGCGCTGGCTGGAACCGTGAATGAAGCGGCGATGACCGAAAGAACGGCCTGGTGCAGACGTGCTTTGTTATTTAGCATATTTTCCCCTGTGTATCCTCCACAAGGGATCCATGGTACAGGAATTCACAGGCAGTTTGAATGATGACAGAAATCCATTCCTCTCGTGGCGCCTCGTTTACAGCGCGTTACAGGCATTTCATGCGTCCTTTTCATAAAGCCTGTCTTCATGCTTGACTGATTCGTCCATAAGTCGTATGTGGCTGTCATCGATACATTCGTATGGTCGCTGGTGATATTCCTGTACCGCGGTGTGCTGTCGCCATCGCGCGTAGTGTTTTGCGATGGCCTCGTCCGGGTTGGAACGAAGGTCGAGCGAAGGCAGATGATAGGGCCAGTTCTTCTGGTCGAAAGGCCAGTTGGCCCGGGCCAGTGCACCATAGCTGTGCCAGACCCTGTCGGTGTGCACCAGGCCCGCCGCGTGCAGGTGGTGACGAAGGCTGCGTTCCATCGTGTCATGATGAAAGTGGGTGCTGGTGGCATACTCCTTGAGCCGATGTTGTCTGGATGCCAGCCGCTCCACCATATCGGTCAGCTCGTCCAGCCGCCGTCTTTCTGCCATTGACCTGGCGGCCGCGCCGGTCATGCGCCAGATGGCGATGACGTTGACTGTCAGTGAGGCGAGGAGAATCAGTACCAGGGCTTCGTTCATCGGTTGTTCCGCTGCATTCAGGGATGTTACCGGGCTCTATCGGCACAGATGGCGGAATACTTGATCCGTCTCCTTATCGGCAGACTGCGGTCATCTGGCCGGAGAGTGTGATTTTCCGCGGTTGTCCAGGCTGAACGCGCCGGCTCCGGCACCCGCCAGCACCAGCAGTCCCGCCATGATCCCCAGGTTCTTGACGAAATTCTGGGTCTCGTGACTGCGCTGCAGGCCTTCCTCCATGGTCCAGAAGTCATGCATGACCAGACTGATGACCAGGGTCAGGCCAGCCAGCAGGAAAGCCACCGGAGTGACGCGGTAGCCGGTGATCAGGGCGGCGGCGCCGCCAACCTGGAGAATGCCGGTCAGGATCAGGAAAAACGGGATCAACACCACACCGTGGGAGGCCATGTAATCGACGTGAGTCTGGTAACTGATGAACTTCATCAGCCCGGGCATCAGGAAGTATAGGCCCAGAATGACCCGGCCGACCGGGATGAAGGTGATCTGAAGTGCGTTGGGCATGAAAAGCTCCCGGGATGGCTGTTTTAAGTATAGGACACCGCTATTGGTCATACGGTTGCAGAAGCGTACCAGACTTCCCTTCCGGGGCGACGCGGGTGGTATCATCGCGGTCAGCCATACATCAACCGACGACACTACAAGGAAAGCATCATGAAAGCAGTAGGTTATACAGGCACTGGACCCCTGCGGGACCTCGACATGGAGCGGCCCGGTGCGGGCCCCCGGGATCTGCTGGTAGCGGTCAGGGCGATCGCTGTCAATCCCGTGGACACGAAAATCCGGGGTCGTGTGCAGCCGGACGAGGGTAGCCCGAAGGTGTTGGGATGGGATGCCGTGGGCGAAGTGGTGGAGATCGGCGCCGAGGTCGACCGGTTCTCGGTGGGCGACCGGGTCTGGTACGCCGGCGACGTCACCCGCCAGGGCTGCAATGCGCAGTACCAGTGCGTGGATGAGCGGATTGCCGCGAAAGCCCCGTCTTCGCTGGGTGACGCCGAGGCGGCCGCGCTGCCGTTGACCACCATCACCGCTTGGGAAATGTTGTTCGACCGACTGCAGTTGCCCAGGGGGGACAGGGGGAGTGATCGCACTCTGATTGTGGTCGGTGCCGGGGGTGGAGTCGGGTCGATGCTGGTGCAGCTGGCCCGGCAGTTGACCGGAGCCACGGTCATCGGCACCGCTTCGCGCCCGGAGAGCCGTCATTGGGTCGAGTCGCTGGGTGCGCACCACGTACTGGACCACAGCCAGTCGCTGAAGGAAGAACTGGCGCGTGTCGGCCTCGCCGATGTTACCGATGCGGCCTGTGTCAACCGCTCCCATCAGCATTTTGAGGACCTGGCAGCCATGCTGCGACCGCAGGGCAGATTGTCCCTGATTGATGATCCGGCCGAGCCACTGGATATCATGAAGCTCAAGCAGAAGAGCCTGTCCCTGCACTGGGAGTTCATGTTCACACGACCAATGTTCGGGACAGCCGACATGGATGCCCAGCATGAGCTGCTCGGCGAAGTGGCCGCGCTGATCGACAGCGGTGCGCTGAAAAGCACCATGGGCGAGCATTTCGGCGCGATCAGTGCCGCCAACCTGGAACGGGCCCATCAGGCCATGAAGACCGAGCATACCGTCGGCAAGGTGGTGCTGGAAGGTTTCTGAGCACGACTGGCGCGGAGGCGTCAGTCGGTCAGCGGCAGGTTACTCAGCCACAGACACTGGTACGGTGCCAGCACCAGGGTGTCTTGATGGCTCTCCAGGGGGCTGCCGCTGATCAGGTCCACCCATTCGTCGGTATCGATCAGGTTGATATCGGACAGCAGTAGCGTCTGCTCCGTATCCGAGATGTTGTTCAGGGCGAAAATGCTCTGCTCGCGCTGTATGCTCTGGCGCCAGAAGGCAAACACCTGCTCCCCCAGGTGGAGAGTGAACTGTGTGGCATTGGGGTGGAAGGCCGGCTGGCGGCGCCGTACCCCGATCAACCGGGACAGTGCCTGGAACACGTGGTGATGATGAGTGGCCGGGTCGTCCAGCCTGGCATTCAACACATGATAGTCCCAGTGGTGTCGGTTAATGTGCCGGTTGTGGTGGCTGGCGTTGACCCGCTCGTGATCATTGCCGGTCGCCACCAGGCTGTGCAGATAGAAGGCGGGAATGCCCTCCAGGGCCAGCAGAATGGTGTGGGCACAGAGGAATCTCGCCAGTTGCCATTGATCCGCTCCCTCCGACGTACCGGCCAGCGCGTCCCAAAGCGCGATGTTGATTTCGTAGGGGCGTCGTTCGACACCGGAGGTGGCGCGCCAGGAGATGCGCCCGCCGAACAGCTCCATGCTGTGGATCAGCGTATGGATCTCCTCGTCACTGAGGAGCCCCTCCGCGGGCCGCAGCCCTATGCCATCGTGCGAAGCGATGAAGTTCAGGAAAAATGTGCCTGCCTGCGCGGGTGGCATGGTCATCAGCCAGCTCTTGAGATGCCGGCAGTTGCCGCGGAGAAGGGTGTGCAACAACAATGGCGGCAGTGAGAAGTTGTAAATTGCATGCGCCTCGTTGGAGTTGCCGAAATAGGTGAGATTTTCCCGTTTTGGTATGTTGGTTTCGGTGATGATGATGGTGTCCGGGTCGGCATGCTCGAGCAGTGTGCGCAGCAGACGGACGAGTTCGTGGGTCTGTGGCAGATTCAGACAGCTGGTTCCCGGCTCTTTCCAGACAAAGGCGACGGCATCAAGACGGAAGATGCAAACGCCGTGATCGAGGTACTGACGGATGATCCGCACGAATTCGATCAGCACCGACGGGTTGCGGAAGTCCAGGTCCACCTGGTCGTGACCGAAAGTGCACCAGACATGTCGGGGGCCATCGACGGTATCAGCGGTCAGCAGCAACTCGCTGGTGCGTGGGCGGACCACCTGACTCAGGTCCGCATCCGGATCAATGGTAAAGAAATAATCCCGGCCCGGATTCCTGGCGGCCAGAAAATTGAGGAACCAGGGGTGGGATGCCGAGCAGTGGTTGATGACCACATCGGCCATCAGCCGATAATGGTGGGCGATCGCCTCAATGTCCCGCCAGCTGCCGATTTCCGGGTTCACCCGGGTATAGTCGGTCACCGCGAAACCGTCATCCGAGCTGTAGGGGAAGAAGGGAAGGATGTGTACAGCGGTGATGAGATTTTGCAGTCGATCATCAAGGAATCGGTGCAGGGTGGACAGCGGTGACTCTTCGGATCCGGTGTCTGACCGATGGGATACGGAATTGCCGTAGGTGATCACCATGATGTCGCGCTGGTCCCAGCTGCCTGTGTGACGCCCGGGGGATGGCGTGTCCGGAGTCAGGCGCATGTCCCGGAGTATCTGGTTCGCCAGCTCCGTGGTGTCCGCGGATGGATACAGGGCCTGCAGGTGGTGGATCAGTCGCTGTTGCAGTTCACTCATGAGCTGGTGTGCTCATCGGTGTCGGCTTCCACGGCCATGGCGATCTGTTCCAGAACATCCGGGTTGGCGCTGCGGACACGGTTCCAGCTGGGAATGAAAGGGGCTTCCATCGGGTTGTCCAGAAAATGGTCTCCGGCTTTCATGATATTCTGTGCAAACAGTTCCACGGCCTGTTCCTCTTCATGGATATCCAGAGTCAGACCGTTGATGGCGGCATCATTGCGGTAGGTCTCGACAAAATCCAGGGCGACCCGAAGATAGGTGGCCTTGAGTGTGCGGAATGTCTCGCTGGAGAGTACGACGCCGTTGGTGGCCAGTTTTCGAAACACTGCCTTGGTGATGTCGATCGACATGCGCGACAGTCCGCCACGGTCGTTTCCGGCGGACAGGCTCTGGTGCTTGTGGTCATAGGCATCGGCGATGTCGACCTGACAGAGGCGATTGGTGGAGTAGTTGCGGTACATTTCCGAAAGAATCCCGATTTCCAGTCCCCAGTCACCCGGAATACGCAGGTCATTGATGACATCGGTGCGAAATGAGAACTCCCCGGCCAACGGGTAGCGGAAGCTGTCGAGGTAATCGAGGTAGTCCTGGTGCCCCAGCACTTTCTGCAAGGCCCGCAGCAATGGTGTGACCAGCAGGCGGGATACTCGGCCGTTGATCCTGCCGTGCGCGACGCGGGAGTAGAATCCCTTGCAGAACTGGTAATTGAAGCCGGGGTTGGCGACCGGATAGAACAGGCGGGCCAGCAATTCGCGATCATAGGTCAGGATGTCGCAGTCGTGCAGGGCGACGGCCTGACTGCGGCGCGAAGCCAGTGTGTAGCCGAGGCAGTACCAGACGTTGCGGCCTTTGCCCGGCTCGCGTGGCGCCAGGCCCTGCTCCCGGAGTCCGGCGTCTATGCTCTGAAGCCTTGCTCCGTCGTTCCACAATACGCGGTGATGCTGGGGCAGGCTGCTGAAAAACTCCAGCGCGTGATGGTACTGTGCCTCGGTGGCCTGATCGAGTCCGATCACGATCTGGTTGAGATACGGTACCTGTCGCAGTTGCCTGATGATGCGCGGCAGTGCCTCGCCCTCCAGCTCGCTGTACAGAGAGGGGAGGATCAGGGTCATGGGCCGTTGACGCGAGAATACCTGCAGTTCGTACTCGAGCTCTGCCAGGGGGCGGTCATTGAGGTTATGCAGGGTGGTGATGATGCCGTTCTGATGAAAGTCACCCATGACGGGGTTCCTCCTGGCTATGATGAGGGATTTGGAGTTGCAGCAGCAGCTTGCTGACACACTCGGCCCAACCGGCGGGTCCCACCAGCTCGCTGACCGGGATACTGCCAGTCGCTCCGGTTCCGGGTATACCATGAACCGGAGAGCGCACCCAGGCTGCGTAGTCGGCTTTCAACAGCATGGCAAGGTCATTGCCGCTGTCGCCCAGGGCCAGTACGGGTGTGTCGCGCGGGTAGGTGGTCCGCAGCCGTTCCAGTGCCTGGCCCTTGTCTGTGTCGCCAAGCACATGCAGAAACCGCCCTCCCTGTAGCAGGTTCAGTCCAGCCCCGCGCAGGCCGGCGCTGAAAGGGGCCATGGCTTCGGGGAGATCATTCCAGAGCAGCAGTTCGCTGTACTGACGATGAGCGGCACGCCGGGCGGCGCTCATGCTGAGGCCGGTCATCGCAATGAACCGGTCAAGCGGCATTTCGGCAAGTGTCGTGAACCGGAACTCATTCCCGAAGGGCGCCAGACGGACAGCCACTTCGTCACGTTTCAGGCCCAGAGGCCGCACCCAGCAGTCGCCGCGGGATACCGTGTCGGTCTCGGCCTTCATGTCGGGGAAGCCGCGCTTGGGATAGTGTATGGCGGAGCCGTTCTCGACAATGAACGGATCCGACAGCCCCAGGGTCTCGCTGAGCGCGCGGGTTTCCTCGGCGGTTTTGCTGGTGTTGAAAATGACCGGAATGCCGAGATGTTGTAAGTGCCGCAAGGTCCCCAGGGCCTTGGCGGGACTGTAGGTGAAGTGGTCGAGCAGGGTGCCGTCCAGGTCGGTGACGACCAGCAGTGGGGGTGCCTGTTTCATTGTCCGTACTCGTCTCTGTCCAGCAGCCGGTCCAGCGGCGGGCTGGCATGGGTGATCCGGTGGTCCGGGTCCATGTGCAACACGACATCGGCCATGTCCGGCACTGCCCGGAATGCGTGCCGGGTGAGTCGCTCGAAGTGTTGCAGAAAATCTTGTACCCCGCCATGGTCCATCAGTCTTTGTTCGGCGGCGGTGCCGTGTTCAGCGGTCTGTTCGGCAAGGCGGTCTTCCTGCAGGCATCGCCATCGGTATACGGCGCTGAATGAGGGAGCCTTGAGCATGATCAGTCGATCGAGGGCGCGGAACAGAGGCGGGTAGACCTCGCGCAGCTGTCGGTTCACGAATCGTCTCCAGTTCATGTCCGTGTCCTGCTCCGCCTCCATGCGATTGACCGGATCCGGCAGCGCCGAGTCCTCCTGTGGCGGTGTG
>JAWLFN010000036.1:0-15743 GCA_041685555.1 Gammaproteobacteria bacterium
ACCAACGTCCATCAGCAGCTCCTCCTGTTCGGGAGCCTCGCCCTGGACCATCGGGACGAATTCGGTGCTCTTCACCGAAGTGGTGGAACAGGCCGCCAGCCAGAACAGCGCCAGCAGCCCGATGGAAAACCGTTGCAGCATTTTCATGTTTCCACTCATTGCCATATAGAATCCTGTCATTCTTCCAGACCGGTATAGCGGCGATACTCGTCCCAGAGTGCCTCGCGCAACTCCGGATCCGATTCGTTCATGGCGGCCTCGCGGATCTGTCGCGCCACCACATCATCATCCCGCCCTTCCGGGATATCCTCTGGCACCGGATAGGTGTCCTCATCGCTCTGTTCGCCAGCCGGCCCACCTTGCAGGCCACCGGTGGAAGCCCCCGAACCGCCCGCCTGCGGCTGACCGTCCTGGCCACCGCGGGCAATCACCTGGCCATCACCACCATCCTGACCGTCGCCGGGCATGGCCGGCCGACCGCCACCCTGACGATCCTGGCCCTGGCCCTGGCCCTGGCCCTGGCCGCCACCGGTACCCTCGGATGACTCCTCGTTCAGGCCGCCCGGATCCGACCCCACTTCATTGCTCTGCTGCCGGGCGCGCGCCCGCTCAGCGATGATCAGGCCGTCAAATTCTTCGTAGCCGCGCCCGAGAGCGCCATCCAGAACGGCCAGGCGATCATTCTGACTCATTGGCGCGCCCCCACCCGTTCCGGCGTCTGAACCCGCAAAAGTGCCGGTCCCGGCAGTCCCGTCCGCCGAGGCACCACCGCCTCCCGCTGTCGTTCCTGATCCAGCTTCCGCGCCCGGGCCGCTGTCTCCACCGGCACCTGAACCATTGGTGGCACCCGGACCGGAGGCCTGTTGATCACCGGCGCCGGAGTCTCCGCTGCCGGCGTCGGCCACGCCGCTCGGCGGTCCGTCCGCACCGGTCTGTCCGCTGCCGGACGAACCGCCACGTCCGTTGGAAAAATCGGGAATCTCGGGCAGAGAAGGCAGCCCGGCACTGCCAGCGCTTTCCGTGCTTCCGCCATTTCCAGCGGTGGTTGCGTTCTCTGAGGTTCCGTTGTCACCCTCGCTGGCGCCGCTGGCGGAAGCCCCAGAACCGGATGGGTCACCGGCCGACCCGGGTGACCCCGGCATGGTTGACGCGGAGCCGCTGGCCCCGCTTGAGCCGCTTGAGCCACTTGAGCCGGAAGAGCCGGAAGAGCCGGAAGAGCCGGAAGAGCCGGAAGAGCTGGCAGAGCCGGAAGAACCCGACGTCGGCGAGGAAGCCGATGACGAACTGGAGCCCCCGCCCGATGACGATGAAGGCGACGGCATTGACGGAGACGACGATCCGGACGACCCGGAACTGGCCGACGGGGAAGAGCTCGGCATCGTCGGGGGCTGGGGTGATTGCTGCTGCGACGAACTCTCGCAGGCGGACACCAGCAACCCGATGATCCCGGTCAGCACCAATGCCCGCATACCGTGCGGATTGAACCTGTTTCTGTACTTCATGACTCACTCCATCCGGTGTCAGTACCAATACGGCAGCCGCAGGACCACATCCTCGGTATCCACCAGCTCACCCTCCTGCAGTCTCGGCCGCAAGCGCATTGAGCGAAGATTCCGACTGAGGCGGGACTCCACTTCTTCTATTGTGACCGGATCACCGCCAATAACTTCGACATCATCGGCACGACCATAACGGCTGACCCGCAATTTCACATCCACATGACCGCGCTGCATCGCCCCGCGAAGCCCGCCATCGGCCGCGTAACGCCGCTGATCCGAAAAGCTGGTGAAACGGGGCAGCACCTGCACCGCCCCGAAAGCTTCCTCCAGCTTTCCGGGAGCCTGCTCGCTGACCAGTGTCCAGGCCCGTTCGTAGGCGTCCCGCGATGCCTGACGACGATCAAACAGCAGATACCAGTCCCCCAGCCGGGCCAGCGCTTCGGCCACATCCAGCAGATCCGCTTCGCCCTGCTCGAAGCGCTGCGCCTGCAGATCCACGGCACGCTGTAATGCCGCCTCTCCCTGAGCGAAGCCGTTGATGCGGTACGCGGAACGGGTCTGCCGGCCATTGAAACTGACCACCGCTCTCTGGTTGAAACCCCTGTCGCCCTGCAGCATCTGAGGGTCATCCCCTATCTGGGTCCGCGCCACCAACCAGGCAACCCCGGCCAGAGTATCCAGCAGTGCCAGCTGACGCTGCAGGTCATCGCCATGGTTCTGCACCACCAGCTCGTGGGCCGCGTCGATCAGCTGATAGGCATCCACCAGCCGGACCGGTGTTTCCTCGATTCCCCGGAAGTGGACACTGAGATTCCAATGTGCAAAATCCTGCAGGGCCTCCACCAGTTCCGGCTCGTCACTGTCCATGGCGCGGCTGTGCAGGTAGAACGAATACTGTTGTTGTTGGTCGGCTTCTTCCCATTGCCCCAACGCCACATGGCTGTCGATACGTTCCTTCAGGGCGGGCAACTGATCCATGGTATGCAGCCCCCGGTTGACGCGCGCCACATGACCGGCACGCTCGAACACCGGAATGGCCTGGGCGTGTTCACCTCTGGCCTGAAGGGCTCGCCCCAGGCCAATCAGGTCCTCGCTCAGGCCTGCTGTCCAGGCACCCTCGGCCTCACGCGCGCGGACGGCGTCACGGAACTGCACCAGGTCGTCCGCACCCTGCGCTTGAACTTCCCTCTCCTCCCTGTCGTCGGAGCTGGCGGGCACTTCCGGTCGCTCCGCCGATTCCAGACGGGCCAGCTCGATCGCGTCCGGGGTGTCGAACACCAGGGCATCCGGGTCCGGAACCGGTCCGGCCTCTCCAGCCATTGCGGTCGCGACCGCAAATACCAGTGACGTGGCGATGCTCCACGACATCCCCGTCCCGGTTACAGTCTGTATCAACTTCATGATGCACTCCCTTCTTGCTCTCAACACTCGGGATCGCTCATGTGGCGCCGGGGTTTTCCGGTATTCACTCTATCTTGCGATAATCCATGGTTCTTTGGAAGTCCAGCGCTATAATCCGTTACATGCCAGAACTACCAGAAGTCGAAACCACCCGTCGCGGTATCGAGCCTCATGTCGTCGGCCGCCGGGTCGCCAGTGTCATCGTGCGCCAGCCCCGACTGCGCTGGCCCATCGCCATGGAACTGACCGAAACGGTGCCGGGCCAGTGCATCGAGGGGCTCCGGCGACGTGGCAAATACCTGTTGCTGGATACGCCCCAAGGCACTCTGCTGGTGCACCTGGGCATGTCAGGCTCACTGCGCATTCTGGCCGAGCCGGCGCCAGCCGGACCGCACGACCACGTCGACCTGCTGCTGGAAGGCGGCGCGATGCTCCGATACAACGACCCGCGTCGCTTCGGTTCCATGTTGTGGGGAGGCTTGTCGCCCTACTGCCATCCACTGCTGCTGTCGATGGGACCCGAACCCCTGTCTTTGTCATTCACCGGTCTTTACCTGCACCGACTGTCCCGTGGTCGCCGGGTCCCGGTCAAGCACTTTCTGATGGATTCACGGGTGGTGCCGGGGGTGGGTAACATCTACGCCAACGAGGCATTGCACATGGCCGGGATCCACCCGCTGCGCGCCGCCGGAAGGATTTCCCTGCCGCGCTATCAACGCCTGGTGCAAGCCGTGCGCGAAGTGCTGGAGAATGCCATCGCCATGGGCGGAACCACGCTGCGGGATTTCGTGGGAGGGGACGGGCGTCCGGGCTATTTCCGGCAATCGCTGCATGTCTATGGCCGCGGCGGGGAACCGTGCCTTCATTGTGGCCGGCCGCTGCTGGAGAAACGCAGCGGTCAGCGCAGCACTGTCTACTGCACGCGGTGCCAACGATGACCCGGGATGGGGGCGCTATCGGCCTGGTTGGCCGTAATGCTCACGCATCGCCCTGGACACTACCGGATCGACAAACTTCTCGATATTGCCGCCATACGAGGCGATCTCGCGCACCAGCGTGGACGAGATGTAGGACAGATGCTCCTCCGGCGCCATGAAGATGGTCTCGATGTCCGGATCCATGGCCCGGTTCATGCCCACGAGCTGGAACTCGTACTCGAAATCCGCCACGGTCCGCAGCCCCCGCAAGATCACGCGGGCACCGCGTTCGCGGACGAAATCGGTCAACAGCCGGTCGAATGCCACCACTTCCACATTGTCCAGGTGGCCGAGCACGGTCTGCGCCAGCGCCACACGTTTTTCCGCGGACAGGGAGGTGCTCTTCTGACGGTTGCTGCCCACGGCCACAATCAGGTGATCGAACAGCCTTGCCGCCCGCTCGATCAGATCCGTGTGGCCATTGGTGATGGGGTTGAAGGTGCCCGGATAGACCGCCGTTTTCATGCTGACCTCACTGTCATCGGATGTTCGGCCCGCCACAGTACACCACGCCGAGGGACTTGTCAGCCGACGGCGGAACGGCTCATACCAGTTGCAGAAAATCGCCGATACGCTGCTCCAGCCAGTAGCGCTGACCGGCCACAGCGAACCCGACATGACCACCATCGGCATGGGTGTCCCAGACTACACCAGGCGGGGCCGTGTTGCAGTCCGGCAGGCTGGCCGTCGGTATGATCGGGTCATTATGCCCGTGCACGACCAGCAGCGGCACCCGCACGCGGGCCAGGTACCGGTCGCTGCTGCAACGGGCATAGTAATCCGCGGCATCCTCGAATCCGTTCAACGGGGCAGTCACCCGGTCATCAAAATCGCGGATGTGGCGTAACCGGCGCAGATCACCAAGCGATTCCAGACGCTCCCGCTCCGGGTCCGCACCGATGCGCCGGAACCAGCGTTTCTTGTCTTCCACGTCACTGATCAGGCGGCGCAGAAAATAACGCCCGTAAAAGCGCGCCACCGGATCGGACACCATCACGTCACAACAATGTGCCAGCGAAAACGGATTGGAGACGCTGACACCAGCCACCACCCGATCCTGCAGGGTGGTCTCGCCGAGCCACTTGACCAGCACATTGGCGCCCAGCGAGTAACCCACCACGGCCACGGGTCTACCAGCCGGCAGCGAACGCACCACCGCCTCCAGGTCGTCGCTGCAACCGGAGTGGTAGCTGCGCGCCAGGCGATTGGGCTCGCCACCGCAGCCACGCAGGTTCATGGCCACGCTGTCCTGTCCAAGCCGCCCCAGCAGGCTCTGCAGCGCCAGGATGTACGGCGACGAAGAGCAACCCGCCAGACCATGGATGAGAATCGTGATCGGGTGATTTTCCGCATCGGGCCGGGCACTGCGATGCCAGTCCAGGTCGATAAAATCCCCGTCTTCCAGTTCCAGACGCTGCCGCTGCCGCGGCAACTTCGGTGCGGGCCCCAGCTTGCGCCAGAGGGTCTGCACATGACCACCGGGCAGCCACCACGGCGAGCGGTAGGGTGCCCAGTCACGGGTGACCTGTTCCAGATCTATGCTGTGTTCGATGTCAGACATAATACGTACTGCACTTTACCGGCGCGGCCCCGCCGCAGAACTTCCCAGCCCTCTGGCAGCCTCGCTTCGTCCAGATCACCACCGGCTTCCAGGAAGACCCGCGCCTGGTCCGCCAGCAACCCGGACGCCTCCAGGGCATGACAGACAGGCATCAGTCGCCCACTGGCGTACGGAGGATCCATGAAAACCAGATCAACGGGCGGCTGCCCGGCAGCCACCGAATCCGCCGCCAGCCAGGTCTCCACATCCCGGCACAGCACCCGGCCGCCATCAGCGCCGAGCAACCCCAGGTTGGCATGGAGTGCATCGGCCGCCACCCGTGAGCGTTCCACGAACAGCACCGAGGCGGCACCACGCGACAGCGCTTCCAGCCCGCAGGCACCACTGCCGGCATACAGATCCAGACAGCGCGCGCCCGGCACCCGGGCCTGCAACCAGTTGAACAGGGTCTCGCGGACGCGGTCCGCGGTCGGGCGCAGATCGGGCACATCCGGAAAGGTCAGGCGACGGCTACGCCACTGCCCCGCGATGATGCGCAGCTGATTGCGCGCCTGTCTGCCTTTCCGCTGTATTGCCATGGTGCCGCATTGTAGCGCGCCCCGGTGGCCGGGTCAGCTGTGCTATTATCGCGCCATTCAGTTCACGGATCAGAAACGCATCGCATGTTTGAATTCATACGCAGGAAGAAACGCAGACCGGACGCTGAAGAGGCGCCGGAACCCGAAGTCGCAGAGCCGTCATCCACAGAACCCAGGCCGACCACTGAAGCATCCGTTCCGGAAGGAGCGGCTGAAGAGAAGCCGGTCCGGGAAAAACCCGGCGGCCTGTTCAGCCGTCTGCGCCAGGGACTGAGCCGCACGCGGAGCAACCTGGCAGATGGCCTGACCGCCCTGGTGGCCGGGCGCAAGACCATCGACCCGGAGCTGCTGGATGACATCGAGACACAGCTGCTGACGGCCGACTTCGGCCTGGAGGCGACCGATCACGTCATCGAGGCATTGAAACAACGGGTCAAACGCCGCCAACTCAGCGACCCGCAGGCCCTGATGGAAGCCCTGAAGGAAGAACTGCGCGATCTGCTGGCGCCCTGCTCGGCACCACTGCGGATCGACGTGGATGCCCGCCCCTGGGTCATGCTGGTGACGGGCGTCAACGGAGTGGGCAAGACCACCACCATCGGCAAGCTGGCGCGACGACTGCAGGAACAGGGCAAGACCGTGATGCTGGCGGCGGGCGACACCTTCCGCGCCGCCGCCGTGGAACAGCTCCAGGTCTGGGGGGAGCGCAACGACGTGCCAGTGATTGCCCAGGCCACCGGCTCCGACAGCGCCTCGGTGATCTTTGATGCCTATCAGGCCGCGAAAGCCCGCGGAATCGATGTTCTCATCGCGGACACGGCCGGACGGCTGCACAACAAGACCAATCTGATGCAGGAGCTGGAGAAAATCGTTCGGGTGCTGCGCAAACAGGACCCTGACGTGCCCCACGAGTCCATGCTGGTGCTGGACGCCACCACCGGCCAGAACGCACTGAGCCAGGCCCGCAGCTTCAATGAGGCGGTGCAGCTGACCGGCATCACGCTGACCAAGCTGGACGGCACGGCCAAGGGCGGCATGGTATTCGCCATCGCCCGCGAAATGCAGTTGCCGATCCGCTTCATCGGCGTCGGTGAAAAGCTGGAGGACCTGCAGCCCTTCGACCCGGAAGCCTTTGTAGAGGCGCTGTTCAGCCAGTCCGCCTGACCATCACGGAGGCCAGCCCCCATGATCCGGTTTGACCACGTCGCCAAGCAGTATCCCGGAGGGCATGTCGCGCTGCGTGGAGTCAATTTCGAACTGGCGGATGGCGAGATGGCGTTCGTCACGGGTCGCTCCGGCGCCGGCAAGAGCACGCTGCTGAAACTGATCATGCGGATGGAGATCAGCTCCCGGGGGCAGGTCATCGTCGATGGGCGCAACCTGGCCCGGCTGCCACGCCGCCAGATCCCGCTGCTACGCCGCCGCATCGGCGTGGTGTTCCAGGACCACCAGCTGCTGTACGACCGCAGCGTCTTCGACAATGTCATGCTGCCGCTGAGGATCACCGGTCACGATCGCCGCGACGCGGCCCGGCGGGTCCGGGCCGCCCTGGACAAGGTCGGCCTGCTGGGCAAGGAGCGGCTCAACCCGATTGCCCTGTCCGGCGGCGAACAGCAACGTGTCGGCATCGCCCGGGCCGTCGTCAACCGGCCCCGTTTCATTCTTGCGGACGAGCCCACCGGCAACCTCGATCCGGAGCTGTCGGCGGAGATCATGTCGCTGTTCGAGCAGTTCAATCACATCGGGGTCAGCGTGCTGATCGCCAGCCACGATCTGCGCCTGATCCGCCGCATGAAGCACCGTATTCTCACGCTGGATGACGGGCGACTGACCGGGGCTGGCACCACGTCACGGAGCGGGCGACATGAGTGAAAACCGCCATTTCCGAAGCTGGCTGCAGGCGCATCGCGAAAGTGCCGTCGACAGCCTGGTCCGCCTATGGCGCCATCGGCTGGGCAGCCTGATGACCCTCTCCGTGATCGGCATCGCGCTGTTGTTGCCGGCCCTGCTGCTGACCGGCGTGAACGCGCTGTCCGGGCTGAGCGACGGCCTGCGGGACTCGGCGCGGATCACCCTGTACCTGCGGGATGATCTTACCGACGAAGAGCAGCAGACCCTGCGGGACTCCCTCGCCAGTGACACTCGCATCAGTGAATGGCTTTACATCTCGCCGGAACAGGCCGCCAGGGAATTTGCGCGGTATTCCGGATTCGCGGACGTGATTTCTGTCCTGCCAAGAAACCCGCTGCCGGCCACGGTCGAACTGCTCCCCGCCGACAGCGAGCCAGAGGCCGTGGAGCGTCTGGCGCGGGGCATGGCCGACCGGCCACAGGTGGAAGACCTACAGGTAGACCTGGACTGGGTGCAGCGCCTGGCCACGTTGATGGAACTGGGACGGCGGCTGAGCCTGGCACTGGCGACGATCATTGCTGTCGCCGTGGTGTTCATCGTGGGCAATACGATCCGGCTGGCGATCGAAAGCCGGCGCGATGAGATCATGGTGGTGAAACTGATTGGCGGCACGGATGCCTTCGTGGCACGCCCCTTCCTGTATACCGGCGCGCTGTACGGCCTGGGCGGCGGCCTGCTGGGGGCACTGCTGCTCTGGTTGCTGTACCGATTGATCGAGCCCCCGCTCCAGCAACTCAGCGCCCAATACGGCGACGGATCACTGTCCGCCACGGCCAGCACACCTTTCCCGCTGGTGCTGATCGGCCTGCTGGCGATCAGCACCGTGCTGGGCTGGCTGGGGGCTCAGCTGTCGGTCCGGCGCCATCTCCATGCCATCGAACCGGACTGATCGGCACCACATCCCCGTGCGGCTTTACCAGATCTTGACGCGCTCCTCCTCTGGCCGGTACATGCCGTCCCCTTCTTCCACATCGAAGGCCTCATAGAATTCCGGCATGTTCGACAACACACCAAGGACCCGGTATTGCCCGGGCGAGTGCGGCCCGGTCATCAGCTGCTGTTGCAGCGCCTCGTCGCGATACTTGATCCGCCAGACCTGCGCCCAGCCCATGAAGAAACGCTGGGGGCCGGTGAAGCCCTCGATGACCGGAGCCGAATCGTCGTCCAGTGAACGCTCCCAAGCCTGGTAGGCCACGGTCAGGCCACCCAGATCGGCAATGTTCTCGCCCAGCGCGACATCGCCCTGGATGTTCAGCCCCGGCAGTGGCTCGTACTGGTTGTACTGGTCCACCATGAGCTGTGCCCGCTGGTTGAAGCGCGCCTCGTCGTCCTCGGTCCACCAGTCACGCAGATTGCCGTCACCATCCGAGCGCCGCCCCTGGTCATCGAAGGCATGGGTGATCTCGTGACCGATGACGCCGCCGATAGCGCCATAATTCACGGCATCCTCGGCCTCGACATTAAAGAAGGGCGGCTGCAGGATCGCGGCCGGAAAGACGATCTCGTTGTTGGACGGGCTGTAATAGGCGTTGACAGTCTGTGGCGTCATGAACCACTCATTACGGTCCACCGGCTGCCCCAATCGATCACGGATACGCTCCCAGTCGCACTCAGTGGCACGCTGGATGTTGCCAAGGATGTCGTCGGCCGCGATCGCCACACAGCTGTAGTCGCGCCAGTCCTCGGGATGGCCGATCTTGGTGGTCAGGTTGGCCAGCTTGGTCTGGGCCTCGGCACGGGTTTCCTCGCCCATCCAGTCGAGATCATCGATGGCTGTCTCAAACGCGGCGAGCAGATTGTCGACCAGCTCGGTCATGCGCTCTCGGGCTTCCGGACGGAAGTGCTCATCGACATAGAGCCGGCCGACCATGAAACCGAGCGCCCTTTCGACCGCGTTTGCGGCCCGGCGTTCGCGAGAACGCATTTCGGGCTGCCCTTGCAGAATGCGACCGTAGAAGTTGAAATTCTCGTCGGCGAAATCGCTCGGCAGATAGGGCGCCGACCGGCGCAGCAGGTGGAAGCGCTGGTAATCACGCCATTGTTCCACCGGAATGTCGCTGATCATGGTCGCCACCGCCTCCATGTAGTCGGGCTGGCGCACGACCACTTCCACCGCCTGGTCCAGGCCCGCTTCATCCAGGAACCGGCGCCAGGCGAAATCGGGCACTTCCTCGCCCAGTTCCTCGATGGTCATGAGATTGTAGGTGGCATTACGATCCCGATTCTCCGCCCGTGTCCAGTGTGACTCGGCCAGACGGGTCTCGATCCCGAGGATGGCTTCAGCGGCTTCGGCCGGCTCCTCCACATCCGCCAGCGACAGCATGTTGATGATATGTTCGCGGTACTGACGGCGCAGGGTCGTAAAGCGATCGTCATCGCTGAGATAGTACTCGCGATCCGGCAGGCCCAGCCCCGACTGGTTCAGCACTGTCACGTAGCGATCAGACTGTCCTGGATCCTGGTTGACACCGAAGGTGAGTGGCGTGGTGACCCGTTGCATCACCTGTCGTGCCCAGAATACCGGCAGATCGTCATGGCTCTGCAACCCGTCAATGGCCGCCAGTTCGTCCTGCAGCGGATCCAGCCCCAGGGCGTTAATGATCGGCTCGCCCATGAAAGACAGATACATGTCCGCCACTTTCTGCTCATCCGAACCGGGAACATGGCCCGGGGTATTGGCCACATCCTGCACCAGCGAGAGCACCTGCTCCTCGGCCCGCTCGTTCAAGGCATCGAAACTGCCCCAGCGGGAACGGTCCTCGGGAATCTCGGTCTCGGCCAGCCAGCCGCCGTTGACATACTGGAAAAAATCCTCCTGCGGCTCCGTGCCGCGGTCCATATTGTCCAGGTCCACACCCAGGCCCAGCGATTCCGGAGCGGGGGCGGATTCCGGCTGTGACGGATCCTCCGGCGCAGGCTCGGAGCATGCCATCAGCAGAGTAAGCATCGTCAGAGCCAGGCTCTGGCGGATTTTCCGGAATGCGGACATGTTCGATTCTCCTGTTGGTCGGACCATGGCTGGATAAGCTGTTCCCACAGTATACCCTGTACTGTGGTGCGTCTTCGAGGCACCACTTTCAAGAGAATGCCTGAATATTTTGTACAACCCCCTTGAAATGATCCCGGGGCGCCCCAAATCCGTACAGTAAGGGAAGCAGAATGCCGGACTGGCAATGATTTCTGCTATAGTAGGGTCTGCATACACAGACCAAAGCCATCGAATACGAGGTGTAACGCATCCATGACAGCCAGCATCGCATCAGGCAAGAACCTCCAGATCCTGAGTCTGGGCGTTCCGGGTCGCGACCTGTCCGCGTATGTGTCATCGGTCAACAGCATTCCGGTGCTTTCGGCGGACGAGGAGAAATCACTGGCGGAACGCTACTACTATGAAAATGATCTGGATGCCGCCCGCCAGCTGGTGCTCTCGCACCTGCGCTTCGTCGTCCATCTGGCCCGCAGTTACGCCGGCTATGGTCTGCAGCAGGCGGACCTGATCCAGGAAGGCAATGTCGGTCTGATGAAGGCGGTCAAGCGCTTCAACCCCGAGGTCGGAGTCCGGCTGGTGTCCTTTGCCGTGCACTGGATCAAGGCCGAGATCCACGAGTTCATCCTCAAGAACTGGCGAATTGTCAAGATTGCCACCACCAAGGCCCAGCGCAAGCTGTTCTTCAATCTGCGCAGCTCCAAGAAGCGGCTGGGCTGGCTGTCCAATGACGAAGCCAATGCCATGGCCCGGGACCTGGGAGTGGACCCCAAAGTGGTCCGCCAGATGGAAGGCCGCATGAGCGCCTATGATGCCGGTTTCGATCTGGAGCCGGAATCCGACGAAGAGCAGCCGGGCATGTCCCCGGTACAGTATCTGGAGGACAATGACTCCGATGTGGCAGCGGCGGTAGAAGATGCCGAATGGGCCGAGGCCACCAACAGCAGTCTCTACAAGGCCATGGGCGAGCTGGATCAGCGCAGCCGCGATATCATCACCAGCCGCTGGCTGAGCGAGAAAAAGGCCACGCTGCATGAACTGGCGGACCGCTACCAGGTATCGGCCGAACGCATCCGTCAGCTGGAAAAGAGCGCCATGCAGAAAGTCCGCGGCATGATGGCCGCCTGACCGGCGGTTGCGACTCATGCCTCATTTCATTCTTGCATTCGCCGCATTCAACGGGTTGCTGGCCGTCGCTCTCGGGGCTTTCGCGGCCCACGGTCTGCGCAATCGTCTGGCGCCCGACCTGCTGGACGTCTTCCAGACCGGCGTCCAGTATCACATGTACCATACCCTGGCACTGCTCGGGGTCGGCATCCTGATGCTGCATTTTCCGGCCCAGACCCTGCTGCGCTACAGCGCACTGGCCTTCGCCATCGGTCTGCTGTTGTTCTCGGGCAGTCTGTATGCACTGAGCCTCAGCGGCATCCGCTGGCTGGGCGCCATCACGCCGCTGGGCGGGATCGGTTTCCTCGCTGGATGGGCACTGCTGGCTATCGCCATGCTACTCAGCCGCAATGCCGGCTGAATCATCGCGCACTGGAGAGAAGGCATCATGCAGGTGCAGGTCAACGGTGACACCCACACCATTCACGACAACGCCACCCTGGAAGAGCTGCTTCAACAGCTGTCACTGACCGGGGGCCGCATCGCCGTGGAAGTGAACCGCGACATCATTCCCCGCAGCGAGCACGACACCCATCCGCTCGCCGACGGTGACCGCATAGAGGTGGTTCAGGCCATCGGTGGCGGCTGAGCATCCAGACAGAACAGGAATCTCCATCATGAGCAAGACCGATACGCCACTGCGGATCGCGGGGCGCACGTACCAGTCACGATTGATCATCGGCAGCGGCAAGTATCGCGACTTCGACCAGAACCGTCAGGCGCTGGAAGCCAGCGGCGCGGAGATGATCACCGTGGCCATCCGCCGGGTGAACCTGGGGCAGAACCGCGATGAACCGAGCCTGCTGGAAGTCATCTCCCCGGACCAGTACACCATCCTGCCCAACACCGCCGGTTGTTATACCGCCGAGGACGCGGTGCGTACCTGCCGCATGGCACGGGAACTGCTGGACGGTCACAAGCTGGTCAAACTGGAAGTGCTGGGTGACCAGAAAACCCTGTATCCGGATGTCACCGAAACCGTCCGGGCCGCCGAGACGCTGGTCAATGACGGTTTCGATGTGATGGTCTACACCAGTGATGATCCGCTGATCGCCAGAAGGCTGGAAGAGATCGGTTGCGTGGCCGTGATGCCACTGGGCGCACCGATCGGCTCCGGGCTGGGCATCCGCAATCCATACAATATCCGCATGATCCTGGAGAACGCCAACGTGCCGATCATCGTCGATGCCGGCGTGGGGACCGCTTCCGATGCCACCGTCGCCATGGAACTGGGCTGTGACGGCGTGCTCATGAACACCGCCATCGCCGAAGCCGAGGATCCGACACGGATGGCGCGCGCCATGAAAGCCGCCGTGTCCAGCGGACGCGATGCCTGGCTGGCCGGACGGATGCCGCGCCGCCTCTACGCCAGCGCTTCCTCTCCGATCGACGGCACTTTTTTCTGACACGGAACCGAACATGAACGAATCCTCCCGGCCGGCCCACCACCGGCCGATCCGCAGTTTCGTGGTCCGCGGCGGGCGTCTGACCGCCTCCCAGCAGGAAGCCCTGGATCACTGGTGGCCGCTGTATGGCATTGATGACACCCACGCCCGCATTGACCCGATGGTGCTGTTCGGACGCCACGCTCCTCTTACGCTGGAGATCGGTTTCGGCATGGGGCAATCCCTGGTCGAGCAGGCCGAACTCCACCCGGAGCGCGACTTCATCGGCATCGAGGTGCATCGCCCCGGTGTCGGCAAACTGCTTCGCGAGATTCATGAACGCGACCTGCACAACCTGCGCGTTTACTGCCACGATGCCACCGAAATCCTCGACCGCTGCGTGCCAGAGCGCAGCCTGGACACGGTACAGGTGTTCTTTCCCGACCCCTGGCACAAGAAAAAACACCACAAGCGTCGGCTGATCCAGCCCGCGTTCGTGCGGCAACTCACCACACGCCTGAAACCCGGTGGCCTGCTGCACCTGGCCACGGACTGGACCCACTACGCCGAGCACATGATGGAGGTACTCAGCGCTGAGCCGACGCTGGAGAATACGGCCGGAGCGGGGCAGTACGCGCATGACACGGGACGTCCGGAGACCAAATTCGAGCGCCGCGGCGAACGACTGGGCCATCCGGTATTCGACCTGGTGTTTGCCCGCCGCGCTGACAACCTGTAACAACCCATCGCAACAGCAGATCGGCTAAACGGGGCCTTGTGGCAATGCCCGGATGCCTGCGTTATGCTGCCGGGATTGACTGACCAGCGGGAGTTCTGTTGCCGATGCACATTCTGTCACATTCGCGATCCGCATGGCGCCGGCCGGCCTTGCTGCTGTCCCTTCTTCTGCCATTGGCTGCCTGTAACCGCGAGGCACCACCGGAGAACCCGCCAGCCGGCCAGCTCGACATGCCACGCACCATCGCCTGGTCCGCCTACCCCACCGGGACCGGTGGCTACAGCCAGGCGGTCGCCATCGGCAACATCCTGCAGCGCCAGTATGAAACCAACCTGCGCGTGGTGCCCGGCCGCAACGACGTCTCGCGCCTGGCCACGCTACGAGCAGGCCGGGTCAACATGTCGGCCGGCGGCTCGGAAGCGGTCTATGCCCAGGAAGGCATCCTGAACTTCGCCTCACGCATCTGGGGCCCGCAGCCGATCCGCGTACTGCTGTCCAATTTCTCCACCAGTTGCTCGTTTACCCTGGCCACGGCCGAGGACGCCGACATTGATACCATCGATGATATTGCCGGCAAGCGGGTCACCTTCGTGCAGGGCGCGCCTTCGTTGAACAATGCCACCACGGCGCTGCTCTCCTATGCCGATCTGACCTGGGACGATGTGGAACGTGTCGAGGTGGGCGGCTATAACTCCTCCATCGAAGCGGTCATCAACGATCGCGCCGACGTCGCTGGCGGCGCATGCAACTCCCCGCCATTTCTGCGCCTGGAATCATCGCCCCGCGGTCTGAAATTCCTGGAGTTTCCCCCGGAAGACGCCGATGCCGTGGCCAATGTCCGCGCCCGACTGCCATGGTACGTACCGCATGTCGCTACCGAGGGACCGTCCATTCCCGAGCAAGGTATCGAAGTCTTCACGTCCGCCTACCCGCTGCTGGTGACCTACGATGATCCGGACATCGCCGATGCCGATACCGTCTACGGCCTGGTCAAGGTCATGCATCTGCACTATGAGGAATACCGGGACTCGGCGCCTGGCGCTAACGGCTGGGACATGGCGTTGCAACAGCTGGAGAGCGCCTTCATCCCCTACCACGAGGGAGCCATCCGTTACTTTCGGGAAATCGGGGAATGGACCGAGGAAGCGGAGGCGCAGCAACAGGCCAATCTGCACCGGCAGGAGGTGCTGCGCGAGGCCTGGGACGAGTTTCTGCCGCGCGCGCCGGAAGATCACGACGAGTTCGAGGCCGCGTGGTTGTCATTCCGTGCTGACGCGCTGGAAGAAGCCGGCCTGATCACCCTGGCCGAATCCAGCTGAGCCGACCCACGAACCGACAAGAAGACCAGACCATGAGCGACGACAAGATAATCCCCGAGATCAAGCCGGGCATGACGCCGGAAAAGGACCTTCCCGCCATCGGTCGTTATCGGGAGCTGACCTGGCGGTGGCGCTCGGTGATGGCAGTGATGACCGGTATCGCCACCGTGCTGGCTGCCAACCAGATCTTCAACTTCGGCTTCTTCCTTGATGTCGTGCT
>JAWLFN010000037.1:0-15704 GCA_041685555.1 Gammaproteobacteria bacterium
GCCGGGGTCGGGACCGAAGTCATGGCGCATGGCGCGGCACGCACCAAGGAGCCGGTCCGGGAAGGACTGGTGGCCATGATGGGCCCGGTCATCGACACCCTGATCGTCTGCACCTGTACCGCGCTGGTGATCCTGCTGACCGGTGTCTGGCAGACCACCGATGCCGGCGGCGTAACCATGACCGCGCTGGCCTTCTCCGAGGTCCTGCCCGGGCGCCTGGGTGCCTACGTGATCGCCTTCGTGGTGCTGATCTTCGCCTCCAGCACCATGTTCACCTTCTGGTATTACGGCGCCAAGTGCCTGGGATTCATCATCGGGGCGCACCGACAACACGTGTACAAGTACTTCTATCTGCTGTTGCTGCTGGCCGGGGCGGTGGTGCCGCTGGAAGCGGTGTTCGGACTGATCGACAGCGCCTATGCCCTGATGGCCTTCCCCACCATGACGGCGACCCTGCTGCTGTCGCCCAGAGTGGCAGCGGCGGCACGGGACTACTTCAGTCGGATGAAGTCCATTGACGAAGAGCTGGAAGCGGAGAAGGCGGCCAGGTAGAGAGACACCGGAACCGATCCGGAAGGGAAGGTGGTCGGCCTGCCGCGGATCCGGTGAACCGGACCGCGCAGGCCGACCCGTGGATCTTACCGGTTGGCGATGGCGCTGCCGTGATTGCGTACGAAATCGCGCGCCTCACCCTTGGCTGAAATATCGCCTCTGGTCCAGTTGTCGAGTACCGCCTGGTAGTACTCGGCGGCCTGGTCCTCATTGCCCAGTTCGCGATGGACGCGGGCCATGCCCATCTGGGACCACGGCCGGTTGGGCGTGCGCAGCAGCGACTCCTCGAACAGCTCCATGGCCGCCTCCGGTTCGCCGATGGCCAGCATGATCTCGCCCGCCAGTTCATGAACCGGTTTCAGGGGGTTCGGTGCACCCCGCGGCAGATCCTGCTCATTGGTCAGGGCGATGGCCTCCTCCAGTATCTCCAGAGCCTCGTTGCGCAGTGTCTGTGCACGACGCTCATCCGCCCGGGCCGCCGCGCGGATCCGTGATAATGCGGCCACCTCGGCGTGAGCCACCCGCAGCGCCTCGTTTGCGGGGTTTTCTTCCAGACGCTCGGCCATACGCTCCACCACCTGCTGCGCCAGCTCGGGCTGCCCCAGATTCGCGGCGCTCAGGCCCAGGGCCAGCAACTGATCGTTGTGCAATGCGTCATTCAACTCGAACAGTTCCCAGCGCTCGGTCTCGATGATCAGACGAGCCCGCAACGTCTTGACAGTGGCAATGGAGCGCGCATCACCGGGGTTGTCCTCGCGGACCTCAATGGCCCGGCTGATCCAGTCCCGGGCACGGTCCAGGTCCATCATCTGCAGATCACCATACTGACCCCAGTCGGAGGAGTGGTTCATGTCGTTGGGCCGGTCGCCCGGCTTCCACAGATCCGCGCCAGCGTTGAAGGAGCGTTCATTCCACTCAATCACCTCCGGCCACATGCCGTGCTGGATGAAGATGTGCGTGGGCATGTGCAGGGCGTGGGAGACGGCCGGTGCGATGTCCGCGTATTTGTAGGCCGCCTGCAACGCCAATGGCGCGTGGATGGGGTCATCAAAGGCGTGGATGATGTAATGGGCCGCACCCGGGTGGTTCTCGTTCTGGTGAAACAGCTCGGTGGCCAGCGCGCCGGCCTGCATGTTGATCCGTTCGCGATGCTCACCGGCCGCGGTGGCGCCGCTGAGCAAGGCGACCGCGTAGAAAGCCTGCACTTCGCGGTCATCAGGGAACTGTTCATAAGCCTCCGCCATGGCGTTCATCCATGCGGTGCGCTTGTTGCCCACCGGTCCTTCCGTAAAGGCGTACGCCTCGGCGGCACGCAGGAACGCTTTTTCCCGCTCCGTGGGCGCCTTGGCCATGCGTTCCTCTCGGGTCTCGCCCAGGCGCATCAGCACCTCTGCCGGCGTCTCGGCATCCCACTCCGCCAGAAACGGGTGATTGTAGGTGAACGCCTCTCCCCAGTAGGCCATGGCGAAATCCGGCTGGATTTCCTGGGCGCGCTGGAAAGCCTCGCGGGCCTGGGTCCAGCCGAAGCTGTGCAGATAGCCCACGCCCAGCAGAAACTGTTCCTGCGCTTCCGGTGTGCCGGAGGTGGGGAAGTCGAAAGTACCAATATCGTCCAGACTGGCGGCGTTGGCCCGCAGGCCGAAACCCAGCGCCAGAACGGGAAGCAGACTGTACAGGAGCCACTGTTTCATGATGTTGCCTCTATGGTGTGAAGTGATCGATCACAAAACTGAATAAGCTGATTATCATTCAGAATAAGACAGTGTAAACAGTAGGCCACGCGTGTCAATTTCCGTACACTGCAGTCGAGTCATACTGGACCGCAAAACAATACCAACAGACAACGGGAGACCCGACATGTGTGATGATCGTACCGTGCAGGAAAGCGAACGCTACCTGAAACAGCGACGGGGCCTGACGCGCCGAGATTTCGGCCGACTCACCGCCGGCGCGGCACTGGGCATGATGCTGCCGCCGCTGGCCAACGCCCAGCAGACCACCGGATCGGATGTCATGATCGAGACCCCCGATGGCGAGGCCGATGCCTATTTCGTGCATCCCTCCTCCGGCAGCCACCCGGGCGTCCTGATCTGGCCGGATATTCTGGGCCTGCGGCCGGCGTTCCGCCAGATGGGCCTGCGGCTGGCCGAAGCCGGTTACTCGGTGCTGGTGGTCAATCCCTTCTATCGTGACGCACGCGCTCCGGTGGTCGGAGAAGGCGCCAGCTTCCAGGATGAGGAGACCCGCCAGATCGTGCTGCCCATGGCGCGTGCGTTGAATGAAGACACTCACATGAGTGACGCACGCGCGTTCATCCACTGGATGGATCGTCGCGGTGCAGTGGATCCCAATCGGCCCATGGGTACCATGGGCTACTGCATGGGCGGGCCGATGATCATGCGCACGGCGGCGGCCGCGCCGGAACGGATCGGCGCCGCTGCCTCGTTCCACGGCGGTGGACTGGTGACCACCAACGCCGACAGTCCGCACCGGCTGATTCCCCACATGAATGCCGATTTCCTGATCGCCGTGGCCGACAATGATGATGAGAATGACCCCCAGGCCAAGCATGTACTGCGGGATGAATTCGAACAGGCCGGTCTGTCCGCCGAGGTGGAGGTGTACGAAGACGCCATGCACGGCTGGTGCGTGCCGGACTCGGCGGTCTACCATGAAGAGCAGGCGGAGCGCGCCTGGAGCCGCCTGCTGGCCCTGTTCAATGGCGCCCTGCGCTGACCGGACATCGCCGAAGCAGGTAAGCTGATGCCGAAACGACCACAAATCGAAGTGCTCAAGGTGGTGGGCATCTACACCGCCCTCGCTGGACTGTGGATCCTGTTCTCGGACCGGCTGATCGGTCTGTTCGTCGCGGATCCACAGGACATGATTGTGCTGCAGAGCGTCAAGGGCTTGGGTTTTGTGCTGGCCACCGCCGGACTGCTGTACCTGCTGATCGTGCGGATGGAACGCCACCTGCTCGAGGCACACGATGCGCTCCAGCTGGATGCCGAAGTGCTGGCCAACATGCAGGAAGGCGTGATGGTGACCGATGCCGACAATCGGCTCGTCATGGTCAACCGCAGCTTCGAACGGATCACCGGCTACCGGGCTTCGGAGGTCCTGGGCCAGAACCCCGCCATCCTCAATTCGGGCCAGCAGCCGACGTCGTTCTACCAGTCATTGTGGGCGCGCCTCGAGTCTGAGGGGTATTGGCAGGGCGAGGTCCTGAACCGCCGTAAATCGGGCGAGGTCTACCCGGAACGGCTGTCCATCAGCACCATCCTGGACAGCCATGGGCGTCTCAGTCACTACATCGGCATCTTCACGGACACCACTGACGAGCAGCAGGCCCGGGAGCGCATCGAGTTTCTGGCCCACTACGATACACTGACACATCTGCCCAACCGCTCTCTGCTCGCGCGGCATATCGAAGAAGCCATTCCGATTGCGGACCGCTCTGGCAACGGCTTCATCCTTCTGACCCTGGATCTGGACCGCTTCAAACTGATCAATGACGGTTTCGGCTACGGGGCCGGCAATGCCCTGCTGCAGGAAATCGCCCGCCGCCTGCGGTCACTCACCGGAGACGGTGACGTAGTGGCACGGCAGAACAGCGATGAATTCACGCTGTTGCTGCGCGGTCGCGACATACGGCAGGCTTCGCACATCGCCGGTCACATCCTCGACACCGTCTCCCGCCCGTTTCACACGGGCACGGAGGAAGTGAGTTTCACCTGCAGCATCGGCATCGCCCGCTACCCGGACGACGGACACGATCCCGAACAACTGCTGCGGGCCGCCGCCTCCGCCTTGACGCTGGCCAAGAAGGAGGGCCGCAATTCCTACCGTTTCCACGATTCGGACAGTCAGGCCAGCAGCCTGCACTACATGCAGCTCGAACATGGCCTACGCCACGCGGCCGGGAACAATGAGCTTCTGCTGTATTATCAGCCACAGGTGGATTGCCGCAGCGGCAACCTGACTGGCGCCGAGGCACTGATTCGCTGGCAACATCCGGAACTGGGGCTGGTCAGTCCCGGACAGTTCGTTCCGGTGGCCGAGGAAAGTGGTCAGATCATCGCCATCGGCAACTGGGTACTGCAGGAGGTGGTGGGACAACTGCATGCCTGGCAGAAAGCCGGCCAGCGGCCGGTGACCGTGTCCATCAACCTGTCAGTGGCGCATTTCCGACTGTCCTCGCTGGTCAAGGATGTACGCACGGCACTGGAAGCCAGTCAGGTCGATCCATCGTTTCTGTGCCTGGAGATTACCGAAAGTGTGGCCATGGCCGATACCGAATACACACTGGACACCATCCAGGCGTTACAGGAACTCGGGATCTGTCTGGCGCTGGATGATTTCGGTTCAGGTTATTCGTCCTTCAACTATCTGCGGCGTCTCACGGTGCAGAAGCTGAAGATCGACCGGGGATTCATCCAGGATCTGGTCCAGAGCAACCGCGATCTGGCCATCGTGCAGTCCATCATCACCCTGGCGCACAGCCTGGGATTCGTGACCATTGCAGAGGGCGTGGAAACGCCCGCACAGCTGGAGTCCCTGCGCGGGATGGGTTGTGACCAGATCCAGGGTTACCTGTTTGCGCAGCCGATGCCCGCACAGGAATTCCAGCAATGGCTGTCGACACCGGCCGCAACAACGAAAGACTAGTTGTCCAGCGCTTCCTCTGCCTCGTCACCCGCCTGTTCCAGACTGTCGCCGGCCTCGTCCATGGCGTCATCGATATTGGCACCGGCCTCTTCGGCGGGGCCCTGCTCCTGACATCCCGCCAGCACGGCACTGCCGGCCAGCATCAATGCGATCATCAGTGCTTTCATGGTGTCGAACATACTGATTCTCCTTCTGGTTAGCGGGCCTTGTTAATGTCACCCGTTCCGCAATACGATAACATGCTTTACAGGCAGCCTGCCCACCTATGGTAGACAGGCCAAAAGACCATCTACTCCTGGAGGCATTGATCATGGCCGGCCTGTACCCTGACCGGATCCGGACATTACCATTGTATGATGGCCGTTTTGATGCGCACAGGCTCGCCGCGGATGGCGCCGATGTCCTGTTCGCATCCTATCCGGCCGGCACCTCCATACCACCCCACTGTCATGACACGGACAATCATGGCGTCATTCTTCGCGGAGAACTGATCCTGCACATGGACGGCCAGACCAGGCGCTATGGCAGGGGTGACTGGTACCACGTGCCGGCCGGAAGGGAGCACGCCGCCGAATTCGAGCAGGACACCGATGAAATCGAATTCTGGTTCGGAGCGGACCTGTAGAGGACCCTGCATGGCCGCCGCGACACGGCGGCTCCTGTTTACCGGACGTTGTGTCAGCCGGGTGGACGGCCTGGTGCTGGTGGCCCGTGCGGCCTGTAGCTGTTTATCGGCCTGTGACGGAGTGATCACATGACAACCAGAGGTACCGCACTGGTGACCGGAGCGGCCACCGGCATCGGACGCGCCTGTGCTCAGCGCCTTGCGGACGCCGGATTCACTGTCGTGGCCGGCTACCGCAGTCGCCGGGACGAAACCGAGCGGCTGCTGGAGCAATTGCCCGGCGCGAGACATATTGCCCTGCCGGTGGATGTGGCCGATCCGCGGCAGGCATCGGACCTGGTTGCCGAGACGGTACGCCGGACCGGGGGCATTGGAGTACTGGTCAATGCGGCCGGTCGGTTCACCCGCCAGGACGCACTCTCCGGAGACCATGACACCTGGATCCGGGAGTGGGAGAGCAGCCTGCGCATCAATCTGCTGGGACCGGTCCATCTGGCCAGGCAGGCCGCTCTGCACATGATTCGGCAGAAACACGGTACCATCATCAATATCAGCTCCCGAGGAGCATTCCGGGGAGAGCCGGAAGCACCGGCCTATGGAGCGGCCAAATCCGGACTGAATTCATTCAGCCAGTCGCTGGCCGTGAAACTGGCGCCTCATGGCGTACGTGTGTTCGCCATCGCGCCAGGCTGGGTGGACACCCCGATGGCGGCCGGCCGGATACCCGCGGACGCAGCCGACCAGATACCATTGGGCCGGGTCGGCCGCCCTGACGAGATCGCCGATCTGGTGCATTATCTGGCCACGGGCAAGACTGACTACCTGACGGGCGCGATTCTTGACGCGAATGGCGCCTCCCACTTGCGCAACTGATCACGACCTTTTTACGCTGTCCCGGCAGGATCGGGAATTTTCACGAAACCAAGGAGCCAACCATGAAACGAACACTGATTGCCGCCCTGGCCTTGTGCGCCAGCTTCAGTGCACAGGCACAGGATGAATTCCAGACCGGATCTCCCCTGTCCGCCGTCAATGAAGACGGGGAAACCGTGCCGCTGTCCGACAATGTGCGCGTCTATGGCAGTTTCCGCTTCTCCGAAAGCTGCACCTTCGACCCGGAACGTAATCTGATCCTGGCGATGAATGCCGGCGTGGGCGAGAACGACGGCTATGTCTCGCTGATCAATCCGGATGGAACCGTGCACACCGCCAAGTGGATCGGTGACACCCGGGACGGATTGACTCTGAACCGGCCCCTCGGCAGTGCCATCCGCAATGGCATACTGTACGCGGCCGATCTGGATACCGTCCGACTGTTCGACCTTGAGAGCGGCACGCCACTGGAATCGTTCCAGGTGCCCGATGCCACTGGTCTGAACGGCATTGCCGTGGCGCGGGACGGCACCATCTATGCGTCCAATACCCGCGAACCGCAGCGCGTGTTCCGGATCTCCCCGGGCGGTGAAGCCGACACCTTCGTGGACAGTAGCCTTCTGGCCCTGCCCAACGGGGTCGCCATCGACAATGAAGGGAATGTGGTCGTGGTCAATGTGGGTGACAACGCTGTACTGACGTTCAGCCCCGAAGGCGAACTGCTGCGCACGGAGCACGCCGTTGAAGGCGGCAATGATGGCGTGGTGGTCACGGAGGACGGGACCCGATACGTCAGCAGTGTCCGACACGGCAGCGTCTCCCGTATCCGTCCGGGCGAGGACGCCGAAATCATCGCTTCCGGCATCCCCAGCGCCGCATCCATGTGCTACGACAGCCGACAGCGCCAGCTGGTGATCCCCATGAACAACAACAACGCACTGGCTTTCATTCCGCTCTGATTCTTCACCAGACGGTGGAACAACCCTCTTATCGCACCCCGCCGCGGCGGGGTGCGACGTTATGTCACATGGTCCATTGTGGGTTCACCGGTATCCTGTCAGACAGAAAATTCCGACCAGACCATTCTCTTCTGACGCAATGGATACGACATGAAGAAAGCAAAGTTCACAACGACGATGACGCCATTGGCAATGGCCATGGGTACGCTGCTCATCCAGCCGGTACAGGCCCAGGATCTCGAGGAAATCATCGTCACCGGTGTGCGCGACACCCATACGGTCCGCACCGACGACTCCATGGTCGCACCGCCGGACACCGGCCAGCTGCTGCGACGCATGCCCGGCGCCAACGTCAACAAGAACGGCGAACTGACCGGTATAGCCCAGTACCGCGGCATGTCGGGCAACCGCATGAATGTGTCCATCAATGACGCCCACATCAGCTCCGGCGGCCCGAACGCCATGGATGCACCCTTGCATTATGCCCCGGTGGCATTACTGGAATCGCTGACCATCAACCGCGGCATCACGCCGGTCAGCGCCGGCCAGGAGACCATCGGCGGCAACGTGGAAGCGGAGACCTACCAGGGCGACTTCACGGCTTCCCGCGATTTTGAACTGCAGAGCCGGGCCTATTTCGGCGCCCAATCGGTCAGCGAGGGCATGGTGGCGAGCGGCTTCTTTGCCATGGCCAACCGCAACAACATCCTGCGCACCTTCCTGATGAAGGAAAAGGCCGATGACAGTGACTTCGGCAATGGTGAGATCACGCCGTCGGAATATGACCGCGAGCGCTTCGACCTCGGTTACAGCCACACGCGGGGCGATCACACCTTCACTGCCGACTATGCCCGCAACGAGACCGGCGATGCCGGTACCGCGGCACTGCCGATGGACATCCAGTCGGTCGACAGCGACCTGTTCAACGGCCGGTATGAATGGGATGGCAGTGGACTGCGCGTCGAGGCGAAGCTCGGCTTCAATGACATCGAACACTGGATGACCAATTTCCACCTGCGACGACCGCCACAGGGCGAGAACGGCAATGACCCGATGCGTTACCGCCAGACCTTTGCCGTGGGTGAGAGTGTCGATGCCTCCGTGCAATTCGAGCAGGACACCGGTCCCGGTTTACTACGTTATGGTATCGACGCACACCTGGCCGAGCATTCGGCCGTCATCAGCAATCCCAACGCCAATGCCTTCTTCATTGACAACTTCAATGATGTGCAACGTGACATCATCGGTGCGTATGGAGAGCTCGACACAGAGCTCAACAACCGGGTCGACTTGCTTGCCGGCATCCGGTTCAACCGGGTGAAGATGAGCGCAGGTGAGGTGTCGGCCAATCTCAATCCGATGAACGCGGGCGGCGGCATGCCGGTCATGATGGACAACATGGCGGCCATGCTGGCATCACAATTCAACAATGCAGACCGTAGCCAACACGACAACAACGTCGACTGGTTTGCGCGCGCCAGTCTCAACACGCGCAGTAACATCATCTGGTATCTGGGCGCCGCCCGCAAGACCCGTTCCCCCTCCTACCAGGAGCGTTATCTCTGGATACCGATGGAGTCCACTGGAGGACTGGCGGACGGCAAGACCTACACGGGCAATCCCGAACTCGATCCGGAAGTCTCGCATGAAGTGGAGCTGGGCTTTGATATGGATGCGGGAAACTGGTCGGTCTATCCGCGCCTGTACTACAAGACCGTGGATGATTTCATCCAGGGCACACCGGCCACCAACCAGACTGCCCTGAATTTTGCCGGCATGATGGCCAACATGGGCATGGGCGATCCCGAGCCACTGCAGTTCAGCAACGTCGAGGCCCGATTCCATGGCCTCGACATCGAGTCATCCTACCGCATCAACAACCAGTGGAATCTGCGCGCCATCGCCAATCTGGTGCGCGGTGAACGAAGGGACATCGATGACAACCTCTACCGTGTGGCACCGGATAATGTGACGCTCGCCCTGGATTACAGTGGCGACGGCTGGATGGGCACAGTGGAAAGTGTGCACTATGCCCGTCAGGATCGAGTGGCAAGCACACACCTGGAAACGGAAACGGCCGGCTACTCCCTGATCAATGTGTCCGGGCGGCGGATCTTTTCCAGCAACCTTGAGGTCGTGGTGGGCCTGAACAACCTGTTCGACAAGGCGCACAAGGATCATCTGGCCGGTTATAACCGCGCATACAATCCGGATCTGGCGATGCGCGAACGCCTGCCGGGACTGGGCCGGAACCTGTACGCAAGGGTGATGTGGCACCTTCGATAAATGACGGCACCGACCGACAGGAGAAACCGCCTGGGTTCTTCTGTCGGTCATGTTCTTTCATTTCTGTGAAAATGTCTGATCAAGGAACTGCTGAACCTCTTCCGTGGTACCTCTGAATATCATGCGGTCCGATTTATGAGACATCTGGTACTCATACATCGGATCATAATAGTCCCGCAGCAGTTCACGAATCCAGTCCCGGTGCAGATCCGGGTTTCCGGTTCCGGCGTGAACACGCAGCGCTTTTTCCAGGATTTCTTGTAGCGCCTGATAGCGTTCCCCGCCGAGACGTCGCCGGACCCGATGCAGGGAGTCAAGCAGATCGCGGGAAAAGCCATCGAAGCCTTCCTGCTCTCCGTAAACCAGTTGCCATTCCCGCAGTTTCTCCAGTATGTAATTCCGGAACGAATGATCTACGCGATCTTCCAATGGCACTTCCAGCGCCACCACCGGCGCCCTGTCCATGGCCTCGCGCAGTGTCAACGGCAGGGAACGGCGACCGATCAGCCGGCTTTCATCCTCCAGCAGTACCGGCCGGACAGTAGCACGGTGGTATTGTCGGAGCATGGCGACCGCCAGATGATTCTCGAAATCGATCTGTGAAGGCTGACCTTCCACGTGGTTGCCGAAGGCGCTGCCACGATGATTGGCCAACCCTTCCAGGTCTATTGCATTGTCGCGCTGATTGATCAGAACCGTTTTCGCGGCGCCGGTGTGACCTGCCAGAATGATCCAGTCCAGCCGCTCACTCAGCACTTCCAACTGCTCCAGCACATACTGACGCATGGCCTTGTGACCGCCGATGACCCGCGGGTACTCCACACCGGCCTCCCGCAGCCATTGCTGACAGATCGCGGAGCGCATGCCCCCGCGGAAACAGTAGAGTGCCCCTTCCGGGTGCTGTCTGGCGAAATCGACCCAGGCCTGTATGCGCTGCTCCCTGACGGCGCCGCGGACAAGCTCGTGTCCCAAGGCAATCGCCGCTGCCTGCCCTTGGTTTTTGTAACAGATGCCCACCTGTGCCCGCTCTGCATCGGTCATCAAGGGCAGGTTCACGGCTCCGGGCATGGCGCCCTTCGCAAATTCCACCGGCGCCCGCGTGTCAATCAGCGGCACCGCGCGCAGTAGCAGATTCTGATAATCCCCCCTGTCCACGCACTGTTCGGGCATGTCACACCAACCGTATTCTGGGAGTGGCGGCATCGCGCGGAACGAGCTCCCCCAACGGTTCCGCATGCAAGCCTTCCCCGCGCAACAGCTGCTGCAGAGCCTCGGCACCTCGCGTACCGGATTCGACCGCGATCAACAGACCACCACTGGTTTGCGGGTCGCAGAGCAGCGCCTGTGTGGCCGGGTCCATCGGGGCGACGTGCCGGCCGTAGCTGTCGAAATTGCGCCTGGTACCGCCGGGAATGCAGCCCTGTTCGATATACTCGGGCACCGTATCCAGCACTGGGACCGCATCCACATTGATGACCGCATCCACGTCGCTGCCCTGACAGATTTCCAGCAGATGCCCCAGCAACCCGAATCCGGTCACGTCGGTCATGGCCCGCACGCCCGCGATGCCGGCCGCGGCGGGGCCAACCCGGTTAAGCTCGCACATCAGGTCGCGGGCCAGGTGGCGATGCGCCTCCGCCAGCTTCTTCTGCTTCTGCGCCGTGGTCAGCACCCCGATACCAAGTGGCTTGGTCAGGAACAGCTGGCACCCCGGCGTGGCACTGCTGTTCTGCTGGAGTCGCTCCCTGGCCACGCGCCCGGTGACGGCCAGACCGAAAATCGGTTCAGGAGAATCAATGCTATGGCCACCTCCCAGCATGAACCCGGCATCGGAACAGGTCTGTCGCCCGCCATCGACCACTTCTCTGGCCACTTCCGCCGGCAGGCGGTCCACCGGCCAGCCGAGAATGGCGATGGCCATCACCGGTTCACCGCCCATGGCATAAATATCGCTGATGGCATTGGTCGCGGCGATCCGACCAAAGTCGAAGGGGTCATCCACGATGGGCATGAAGAAATCCGTAGTGCTGAGAATGACCTGCCCGTCGCCCGCATCCCAGGCGGCCGCGTCATCCTTGCTGCTGTTGCCGACCAGCAGCCTGGGATCCGGTGCAAACTCGCGGGTGGAACGCAGAATCGTCTCCAGAACGCCGGGGGCAATCTTGCAGCCGCAGCCGGCTCCATGGCTGTATTCGGTCAGGCGTACTTCGCTCGGGACCATGACGCTCCCGTCCTGTCGGTTGAAAATGGACTGTAGATTATACGTCATCGTGATGTCTGGGTTCAGCGCCATGACAGTTGATCCACATCATGACACCCGCGATCTGTCGGGTGGATAATAAAAACCCATTCATTGGCAGATACGATTCCTCCATGCCGCGCCAGCCCACATTAAAACAGCTGAAGTACCTCTGTGCCATCGCGGATCATCTGCATTTCGGCAGGGCCGCCAACGCGTGCAACGTATCCCAGTCCACATTGAGCGGCGCCATGCTGGAACTGGAACAGGCACTCGATGTGACACTGATCGAGCGCGGCAGCCGCAGAGTGCTGCTCACCAGTGCCGGGGCCGACCTGGTGCGACGCGCCCGACTTATCCTGTGCGAGGTCAAGGATCTGATGGCGGCGGCCGAAGCCGCGCGCAATCCGTGCAACAACGAGTTGCGACTGGGGATGATCCCGACCATTGCCCCCTTCCTGCTGCCCGATGCACTCACTGCCTTGCGACAGTCACAGCCGGGGACCCGCGTATATGTCAGCGAAGCGATCAGTGCGCGACTGGTGGAGGACCTGGCCTCCGGCGAACTGGACCTGCTGCTGATGGCGCTGCCGTGCCCGACAGAGCGCACCGAAAGCCTGCCGTTGTTCAACGATGAATTGCTGCTTGCCGCTCCCCCCGACCATCCACTCGTCGATACCCCGGAACTGCATATCGACGATCTCAAGGGACAGGATCTGCTCTTGCTCGAGGACGGTCATTGCCTGAGGGACCATGCGCTCGAGGCCTGTCGTCTGACACTGGACGAGATTTCCGTGCCCGGACGCGCCTCCAGTCTGGAGACCCTGGTCCGGATGACAGCCAACCGGTTCGGCCTGACACTGATACCGCGGATGGCCGTGAAGGCGGGCGTGACGACGCAGGCCGGCATCCTCACGCGAAGCTTCAGTGACCCTGAAGTCCATCGCACAATCGGTATGATGTGGCGAGCCCGTTCGCCCCGACGCGAGGAATTCCTGCGGTTCGGCGAGCGACTGCGGGCGCTGCAATGTCACTCTGTGGACAGTCCGGCAAAGCTTGCCGTATAGTCATCGACCACCCATGGAGAGGATGTCCGCACAGTCATGGCTCGAGGCACGCTATATACCATTTCGGCCCCTTCCGGCGCAGGCAAGACCAGCCTGGTGAATGCACTGCTGGATGACGGAGACCCGTCGCTGTTCGTTTCAGTGTCCCACACTACCCGGCCACAACGCCCCGGTGAGCGTGATGGTATCAATTATCACTTTGTCGATCGCGACACGTTCCTGGCCATGCGCGAGCGCGGCGAGTTCCTGGAATCGGCCGAAGTGTTCGGCAACCTCTATGGCACCTCCCGGCCGTGGGTGGAACAACAGCTGTCCCGGGGGCGGGACGTGATTCTGGAAATCGACTGGCAGGGCGCCGCCCAGGTCCGGCGCCAGATCGATCCGACCAAGAGCGTATTCATCCTGCCCCCCTCTCTCGCGACACTCGAGCAACGTCTCAGCCAGCGTGGCCAGGATGATGCCGACACCATTGCCGATCGGATGCGCCAGGCCCGTGATGAGATCTCGCACTATCACGAGGCGGACTACCTGGTGATCAACGAGGTGTTCGACGTCGCGCTGGAAGATCTTCGCGCCATCGTCCGCGCCGCCCGTCTGGAATGCGATCAGCAACTGGCCAACAAGGCTCCGTTGCTCGAGGAACTGTTGGGTCGCGGCTGAATCCCGACCGGGCAGGCGGCAAGCGCGCAATCCCCATGCATTTTCTGCACAAATTCAGTACACTGTCCGGTCTGATTGAGTGACTCCGATTTTTGTAGACTCCCGGTCAACCGTCCGGGGGTTTCATTACACAGGAAAGACGACTATGGCCCGTATTACCGTCGAAGATTGCCTCGACAAGGTGGACAACCGCTTCCAGCTGGTGATGATGGCAGCCCAGCGCGCCCGCCAGCTTCAGAATGGCGTCAAGGAACCGCTGGTTCCGGAAGACAACGACAAACCCACCGTGATCGCGTTGCGCGAGATTGCCGAAGGCCTGGTGGACCGTTCCATTCTGATCACCCGGCCCACACCGGCGCGGGAACTGCCGGAAGCGGACCTGAGTGCCACTGCCGCGATGATGGGTGCTTTGGTGCCGGAAGAGGAGAACACCACTCCAGCGACACCGGACGCCGGAGCGGCACCGGACGAAGATGATCTGTAACGGCGCGCTCACGCGCCTGAATACCGGGAGGACCTCCGGCCTGTGACAGCCGCCGCAGCCGAAAGCATCGACAGCCTGGCCACCGATCTCTCGCAGTACCTCGACAGCGAGCAGGTCAACCAGATACGGCGCGCCTATTTCTACGCGGAACAGGCGCATGACGGCCAGTTCCGTCGCAGCGGCGAGCCCTATGTGACCCACCCGTTGGCGGTGGCCGCGATCCTCAAAGACATGCACATGGACCATCAGAGTCTGATGGCGGCCATGCTGCATGACGTGATCGAGGACACTGGCATCAGCAAGACCGCGGTCAAGAACCAGTTCGGCGCCAGCGTCGCCGAGATGGTGGATGGGGTCAGCAAACTCAACAAGATCAGCTTCAACAGCCGGGCCGAAGCCCAGGCCGAGAACTTCCAGAAAATGGCACTGGCCATGGCCCGTGATCTGCGGGTCATCCTGGTCAAACTGGCCGACCGCCTGCACAACATGCGCACCCTGGACGCCCTGAGTCCGGATAAGCGGCGCCGCATTGCGCGAGAGACCCTCGATATCTACGCCCCCATCGCCAACCGCCTGGGTATGAATGCTGTCCGGGTGGAATTCGAGGACCTCGGTTTCGAGGCGCTCTATCCCATGCGGGCCGACCGCATCTCCGCCGCGGTCAAGGCGATCCGCGGCAATCGACGGGAAATCGTCGGGCAGATCCAGGATTCCATCGAGGCCTGTCTCGAACGCGAAAATCTGCCGGGCCGGGTCATTGGCCGGGAAAAGCATCTGTACAGTATCTACGAGAAAATGCGCACCAAGCGCAAATCATTCTCGGAAATCATGGACGTATATGCCTTCCGCATCGTGGTTGATTCGGTGGACACCTGCTATCGCGTGCTGGGCACTGTCCACAACCTGTTCAAGCCGGTACCAGGCCGCTTCAAGGACTATATCGCCATTCCCAAGGCCAACGGCTACCAGTCCCTGCATACCGTACTGTTCGGCATGCACGGGGTCCCCATCGAGATCCAGATCCGCACCGAGGAAATGGAAGCGATGGCCAACAATGGCATTGCCGCGCACTGGTTGTACAAATCCGCCGATGACCGGCCCAGCAATGCCCACCTGCGGGCGCGGCAATGGGTCAACGGGCTGCTGGAACTGCAGCAGAATGCCGGCAATTCGCTGGAATTCATCGAGAATGTGAAAATCGACCTGTTCCCGGACGAGATCTATGTATTCACGCCCAAGGGCCGCATCCTGGAACTGCCGGCCGGCTCCACCGCCGTGGATTTCGCCTATG
>JAWLFN010000240.1:0-3772 GCA_041685555.1 Gammaproteobacteria bacterium
CCAGGCCGTCCTTGCCGGGCAGAATGGTGATGAACGCACCGAAATCGACGATGCGGGCCACTTTCCCCTTGTACAGCTTGCCGATCTCGGCCTCGGCGGTGATCTCCTGGATCATCTCGATGGCCTTGTCTCGTGATTCGGCATCCTCGCCATAAATCCGCACATTACCGTCATCATCGATATCCACGGACGCACCGCTTTCCTCGGTGATACCGCGGATGGTGGCGCCACCCTTGCCGATCACGTCACGGATCTTGTCCGAGTCGACCTTGATCATGGCCATTGACGGCGCGTTCTCGGACACATTTTCCCGTGACTTCGGTAATACAGCATTCATTTTCTCGAGAATATGCATGCGCGCCGCATTGGCCTGGTCCAGGGCGATCTCCATGATCTCTTCGTTGATGCCCTGGATCTTGATGTCCATCTGCAGCGCGGTGACGCCATCGGCGGTTCCAGCCACCTTGAAGTCCATGTCGCCCAGGTGATCTTCATCACCCAGGATATCGGTGATCACGGAGAAGCGATCGCCATCCTTGATCAGCCCCATGGCGATACCCGCCACCGGCGCGGTCAACGGCACGCCGGCATCCATCAGGGCCAGGGAACTGCCGCAGACCGTGGCCATGGAACTGGAACCGTTGGACTCGGTGATCTCCGACACCAGTCGTATCGCATACGGGAAATCGTCCTCGTTCGGCATCACGGCCTGGATACCACGCTTCGCCAGTTTGCCGTGCCCGATCTCGCGGCGCTTGGGCCCGGCCATGAAACCGGTCTCCCCGACACAGTAGGGCGGGAAGTTGTAGTGCAGCATGAAGGCTTCCTTGCGTGAACCTTCCAGCGCCTCGATGAACTGCGCGTCGCGCACCGGCCCCAGCGTGGTGACCACCAGGGCCTGTGTCTCGCCACGCGTGAACAGTGCGGAACCATGGACCTTGGGCAGGATGCCGGTCTCGATCTCGATGGGGCGCACGGTTTTCGTGTCGCGGCCGTCGATGCGGGGTTCGCCATCCAGAATCCGCTCACGCACCACCGTTTTCTCCAGGGCGCCGAACAGGGACTTCACGTCGCCTTCGGAGACTTCCGACTCTTCACTGACAAACTGCTCAATGGCCTCGTCCTTCAGCTGGCTCAGTGCTTCGTAGCGGGCCATCTTGTCGGAAATCTGGTAGGACTTGGCGATGCGCCCGGCGAACGCCTCCGCGATGGCACCCTGCAGGGTCTGGTTGACCGGCTCCGGCTCCCACTCCCAGGGCTCCTTGCCAGCTTCCGCCTTCAGTTCCTCGATGGTATCGATGGCCACCTGCATGGCGTCGTGCGCGAACAACACCGCCCCCAGCATCTGGTCTTCGGTGAGCTGCTGCGCTTCCGATTCCACCATCAGCACGGCGGATTTCGTGCCCGCTACGACCATATCCAGTAGAGACGTGTCGAGTTGTGTGGCGGTCGGGTTCAGCATGTAGCCCTTCTCGGCGTCGAAACCGACCCGGGCCGCACCGATGGGGCCGGCAAACGGGATGCCGGAAATGGCCAGGGCCGCGGAGGCACCCAGCATGGCGGCGATATCCGGATCGTTCTCCTTGTCGGCGGAGATGACGGTCAGGATCACCTGAACCTCGTTCATGAAGCCCTTGGGAAACAGGGGGCGGATGGGGCGGTCGATCAGACGGGAGACGAGGGTCTCTTTCTCCGTCGGGCGCCCTTCACGCTTGAAGAAACCGCCGGGGATCTTGCCGGCGGCATAGGTCTTTTCCTGGTAGTTGACGGTCAGCGGGAAGAACGCCGCACCCGGCTGGGCCTGTCTTTTGCCCACCACCGTGGCCAGCACCCGGGTGTCGCCCATACTGACCATGACGGAACCGGTGGCCTGTCGGGCCACTTTACCGGTTTCCAGCGTGACAGTGTGGTCACCGAACTGGAAGGTTTTCGTTACTGTATTGAACATAGTCTCATCCTGTCTGTGAGGCCCGGGCCTCATTGCGGAGGACATCCTGTCGACCAGCGGCCTCTTGTACTTGCTTGCTTTCTCTTTTCTCTTCTCTACTGTCTCTTCTATTTACCGTCAGCGACTCACATGAACCACTGACAATCCGCGCGACATCCCTGTCACGCGGACCGGTCGATCAGCGACGCAGACCCAGCTTCTTGATCAGGGCAGCGTAACGTGAAACATCCTTGCGCTTCAGGTAATCCAGCAGCTTGCGACGGCTGTTCACCATGCGGATCAGACCACGACGCGAATGGTGGTCCTGGGCGTGCTCTTTGAAGTGCCCCTGCAGGCGGTTGATGTTGGCGGTCAGCAGGGCCACCTGCACCTCGGGAGAACCGGTATCGCCCTCACCACGTGCGTTTTCCTTTACGATTGCTTCTTTCTCGGCGACTGTCAAAGCCATGTTACTTCACTCCTCATTGTGGAATATGCATCAATAATGTGACATTCCTGTCCATCCAGCATGACCGCGCATATCTGCAGTCACCTGGTGGTGCGCCCTACAACTACTGCTGTAGGGTGCACTTCTCCTGCCGGCGGCTTTCTCAGCTGCCGGAAATCATGCGGCGCGGCGCCACCCGACCGTCGTCGAGGATGGCGCCGATACCGATAAACTGTTCTTCCTCATACAGGCGTACCAGACCGTCCGTGGGAAGATGTCGGACGATCACCGGCTGGCCCTGCTTCAGAAACCGGGCGGTGGCTTCGGGCAGAATCACTTCGGGCAACGTGGACACGGCAGCGTCCACCGGTACCAGACAGGCGTCGATGGCCTCGAATCCGCCCTCTTCCTTCAACGCGCCGAGCCGCTCCATGGTAACACAGTCCTCCACCCGGAACGCGCCGGCCATGGTCCGGCGCAGCTCCGCCACGTGGGCGCCGCAACCCAGGACCTGACCGATATCATCGACCAGCGTGCGGACGTAGGTGCCCTTGGTGCAGGCCACATCCAGTATCAGGCGGTCACCGTCGATTTCCAGCAGAGTCAGCTCGTGAATGGTGATCCGGCGGCGCTTGCGCTCGACTTCTTCGCCGGCTCTGGCCAGCTTGTACAGGGGTACACCGTTCTGCTTCACGGCCGAGTACATCGGCGGCAGCTGCTCCTGTACGCCCCGGAATCCGGCCAGTAGAGTTTCGATCCCATCACGATCCAGGGCCGGCACGTCACCTTCAGCAATCACATCGCCTTCGCGGTCGGCGGTATCCGTGCGCTGCCCAAGCCGCGCGGTCACCTGGTAGCGCTTGTCGGCATCCAGCAGGAACTGGGAGATCTTTGTGGCCTCCCCGAAGCACAGCGGCAATACACCGGTGGCCAGAGGATCCAGACTGCCGGTGTGCCCCGCCTTGGAAGCGGCGAACATCCGCTTGGCCTGCTGCAGGCAGCCATTGGAAGTCGGTCCCTGCTCCTTGTCCAGCAACAGGATGCCACTGACGTCCCTGCCACGCTTTCGTTTTGCCGCCAAAATCGCCTACTCCCGGGTTCGATTTCTGTCCGCCGCCACGGCGCTATCAATCAATGAGGAAAGACGACGTCCCCGGGCGATACTCTCGTCATAGTGAAAGCGCAGCCTGGGGATGGTCCGCAGTGTGAGACGCTTGCCCAGCAGGGAGCGCAGGAAGCCGGCGGCACCGGTCAGTATCTCCAGCGCCTGGCGGTGCTGCTCGGCACCCTCTGCCTCGAGAGGCTCTTTGTCCGCAGCGTCTTGCGGCCCCGACGGCGATGCAGTGTCGGCGTCGGCAACCGGCCGATGATCACGTCCAGTGACGGCCTGGTCCAGC
>JAWLFN010000241.1:0-3758 GCA_041685555.1 Gammaproteobacteria bacterium
GATTTTCTGCTCGCGCACAATCTCAACTACAGTTCGGAATGGCGGATCGATGAGGACTATGAACTCTACAGTCGCATGGTGCGATCAGGAGCTGTGCTGGCCAACCAGTCAGCCACAGTGCTCGAGTATCATCTGGAACGGAATTCTATTGACCCCGGTGTGCAAAAAAACAGGCTACCATTACGACGATTCCTGTTGCATCTCTATTATCCCGATCTGACGGGCACCGAAGCCGATGCGCTCGCCAGGAGCATGCAGGACGACGGGCGCCTGGATCTTTTAACCGCCCACGCGGGATTGCTTGCCGCCGAGAAGGCCACGGCCTGTTCGCGGAGCCATCATGGCGAAGACAAGGCATCCGCCAATCGCATACTCGGCAATTTTAAAAAAACGACTGGAGCAGGCCTTGTTAATAGCACCGAAAACAGGAGACCGACATGCGTGACTACCGCATCGTCTGGAGCGGACCGGACAGCATCCTGGACAAGTCAACGCCGGTATCGGCTGCTGCCATGGCACTGCTGTCACATATGGCTGCTTCCGGACATGAAGTCACGGTGGTGGGTGCCACGGTCTCATCTCGAGATGCGCCCTCTGTCATACTCGAACAGATTCTGGAGAGAATCAGTGAAGTTGAAGGAAATGCCGTTTCGTTGCGTGACCGAGACATTCAGCACCAGCTGGTGAGGACTAAGAGCACCCTTCGCAATGCCATGACCAATAGAGAGCAGACACTCTGGTTTGCCAACTACACTAAGGTACTCAGCCAGGTCCGCCCGGACCTTGTCATGCTGCACGGGGACCGGGTCCCGGAAAGACTGGCCGCACGAGAGGCCGAACTGCGCGGCATTCCCACTGCGGCGCTGCTTGGCGTGGGCACCGAGACGACTCTGCCGGTCGACGCCGCCCTCCACGTTCCAGCCGAATCCCTGGAGCAGATCCTGGGAATACTGGAACCTCTTTTGTCCATGAGATCGGGAGACCAGGATCAACAGAGAGCATTGCGGGATAGCCACCTTCTGCTGAATCGCGCAAACTGAAACCTTCCGGGTCTTTTACTGAACACCAACTCGCCGGGCGCCCTGGCGCTGTATCTGCTATCATGCGGACCTCAATTCGACCGGATACCGATCACTGCCATGCATCCTGTTATCAACATCGCGTTACGCGCCGCCCGGGACGCGGCGGAAATGGTCTACCATGCGGTGGATCGCCTTGACCGGATCCAGGTACTGGATGACGACCCCGTCAATCCGGCCACCAGCATGGGCCAGGACGTGGAGCGCACGCTGCTCTACCATCTACAAAAGGCCTATCCGGACCACAATTTTCTGTCACGTCTGTCCGGGCACATCAAAGGGCGTGATGAGGACAATACCTGGTTGATCGACCCTCTCCATGGCAGCGGCAATTTCGTGCGGGGCCTGGGACATTGCTGCATTTCTCTGACACTGAAGAGCGGCAACCGGATCAGTCACGCCGTTCTGATCAACCCTCTGTTGAAGGAAGAGTTCACCGCCAGTCGTGGCAGTGGCGCACAGCTCAATGCCAGCCGGCTTCGGGTCAGCCGCAAGGAGCGCCTGCAGCAGGCCTGGGTAGGCCTGGCGCCAACACGCACCGGCACAGAACATGGCAGTCAGTTTCTGGCCTTGCAGGATCGCCTGCTGGAAGGTGACAATCAACTGCGCATCAACGGCTGCCCTCCGCTGGACCTGGCGTACGTGGCCAGTGGCAAGCTGGACGCCGGCTGGACCGATGAGACGGACGAAATCAGCCTGGCCGCGGCCCGATTGATCCTGCAGGAATCCGGCGCCTTGTTCAGCGACGAGAACGGTAATCCGGCGATGCAGGGTAAAGAGTCTCTGTATGGTACGCCACGCTGCTACCGGCAGCTGCTGCAGCTGCGCCAGGCACTGGGGAAAACGCCCGCCTGACAGGCAACTCGACCAGGCCTCTTCCAATAACAACAGAAGCACAATATGGCCAACAGCCGCCCCGCATCACAATATGACCTGACCCGGGGCCCGATCGGCGCCACGCTGAAACGCATGACGGCGCCCATGATCCTGGGCATGGCGATGATGTTCACCTTCAATCTGGTGGATACCTTCTTCATCAGCCTGCTGGGCACAGAGCCGTTGTCCGCCATCAGCTTCACATTCCCCGTGACGTTCACCATCATGAGCCTGGCCGTGGGGCTGAGTATCGGCACGTCGGCCGTCGTGGCCAAATACCTGGGTCGGCAGGAACAGCAGCGGGCGAGGGAAGCCTCCACCGTCACCACCTACCTGGCCATCGCCATTTCGGCAGTGCTGGCGGCACTGGGCATGATTTTCATGAACCCGATCTTCGCCGTCATGGGCGCCAGCGACGAGCTGATGCCATTGATCCATGACTATATGGACATCTGGCTGCCCACCAGTGTGCTGCTGGTGGCCATCATCACGGCCAATGCCATTCTGCGGGCCTGTGGCAACACCCGGACGCCCAGCATTCTGCTGGCGGCCGCCGGACTGATCAACGCCGCGCTGGATCCGCTGTTCATTTTCGGCCTTGGTCCATTACCGGCCATGGGTATCGCCGGCGCCGCCGTGGCTACCCTGATCTCCTGGGTGATCGGGTTCGGCTATCTGGCCTGGCTGCTGACGTGCCGACTGAAACTGGTCGATCTGACTCTGCCTTCAATGACCGTGTTCCGGCAATCCGGTGGAGAAATGCTGCGTATCGGTATTCCCGCCAGCGGCGCCAATATGCTCACCCCGCTGGCCGCCGGCGTCATGACCGCACTGATCGCCGGCTACGGGGACACGGCCGTGGCCGCCTTCGGTGTCGGCTCACGGATCGAGTCCATTGCCAGCCTGTTGATTCTTTCCCTGTCGATGACACTGCCCCCGTTCGTCAGTCAGAACTATGGCGCCAACAGACTGCGCCGGGTCGAGGAGGCCTACCGGTTGTGCATACGCTTCGTGCTGGTGGCACAGTTGGTGATCTATGGCGTGCTGGTGCTAAGTATGCCATGGATCGTTTCGCTATTTACGGACGACCCCGAGGTGGCCGGCGTTCTGCGGCTGTTCATCTGGATCCTGCCCTTGGGATATGGGCTGCAGGGAGTGATCATTCTCGGCAACTCGGCCCTCAATGCGCTGCATCAGCCTATGGTGGCACTGTATCTGAGTATCGCACGCTTTTTCGTGTTCTATGTGCCGCTGGCTTGGATAGGCAGCCTGTTATTCGGGTTGCCCGGATTTTTCGGAGGCGCCCTGGCTGGAAATCTGTTAATGGCCATAGTGGCAAGGCTGACTTTCCGCAAGGTCGTCGATGAAGCCTGCCGCAACTGCCCCGAAGAGAATGAGCGTGCGGCACCGGACAGCGAACCGGCACCGCAGCCACGCATTCCCTGATCAGGGGCTTCTGAACATGCCCCGGATACTGTTAAGCAGCCCCCTGCCTTCACTGGCGCCGGCCGCCGCCACCGTATCACTGACCGCGGCGCCCGCGCGAGTCTCGGCCAGCTCCTCGTCGGTCAGCAGACTGAGACTCTTGTCTTCCACCGTGTCCTCGGACTCCAGGAACCGGGGCGTACTGTCCTCGTCCGCGAAACTCAGCCGGTTGTTGGACTGCTGGAAGGCCAGCATCTCTTCACAGATCGACGCGTATTCCTCCTGCGTCATCAGTTCAGGCTGCTCCCGCATGTTCATCACAAAGCGCTGATCATTGGCCGCGGAGAGGTAATGCAGGTTCTTCTTGTCCTTGATCAG
>JAWLFN010000242.1:0-3745 GCA_041685555.1 Gammaproteobacteria bacterium
TGACCAGGCATTCCGGCCGATGTGCCAGACGTTGCACCAGACGATATATCGCGGCGGTCACCTCTACCCGACTGTCCACCAGGACACGCTTGCGCCGCGCGGTCCAGCGCCGGTCCGCAATGGGTGCGCCCGCCAGATTGATGATCACATCAATCCTCGTGTTTGAATCCAGCTCCTGTAATTCGCGCAGCAGTTCAATTTCCGGTCCCAATTGCAGACGCGCTTTGGCATAATCGCGTGTCAGCACACTGACCCGATGTCCTTCCTCGCGCAGACGGCTGCACAATACGCGCCCAATGAAGCCGGTACCACCAGTGATCAGGTAATGCATGACACTCTCCTTCGGGAATTTCGCCCATGGTACCGCGACTGGTCACCACATGCAGTCTCATCCAGTGAATATGGCAATGTCGCCCCAGAGTCCTTACAAAATGTTACATCAGCAAGTGTCTGTTTTTTGGTAATATTGCCGACTTTCTGACCCAAGGACCCGCCGGAGACAAGATGTACAGTAGCCCCGCACTTTCCGTTTTACGTTCCAGCATGAACGCCCCGAGCCTGTTTCGGGGTTCCGCGTTGCGCGTCCCGCTACTGGCCGCCACCATCAGCTGCCTCGCTGGCACTTCCACCGGTTACGCCCAGACTCCGCCTCTGCAGGAGATTCCCCGGGAGGAGGCCCAGGACGAGTCGACAGTGGTCTATCAGGCGTCCTATTTCCATCCATACAACCCGACCTCAGCCAACGACATGGTCGACCGTATTCCCGGCGTTTCCCTGAGCGGGGGCGGCGGCGGTGGCGGCCGTGGCCTGGGTACCGGGGGGGACCTGCTGATCGACGGACAGCGGATCGCCGGCAAGGACAACTCCCCGAGTGATCAGCTGCAGCGCATTGCCGCCAGCGAGGTGAAGCGCATCGAGATCATCCGTGGCACATCGGGGGAACTGAGTGTGCGTGGCTCTGGCCAGGTGGTCAATGTGGTCCTGGTGGAGTCGGCATCACGATCCAGTACCACCGTGGAGGTCAACAGCGATCGCCATCATGACGGTGAAGTACAGCCGGGCGGATCCATCTCACACAGTCGGCAGTCGGGTAATTTCCAGGCACTGCTCAACCTGGAAGCCGACCCCCGTTATCTGCACCAGGAACGCCGCGAATCGGCGATGACACCCGGCGGGCAGCCAATTGACAGCACCTTCGAAAGCAACGTCCGCGACCAGATGGGCTACCAGGCCAGTACCACCATGAGTTACGTCACCGGACCACAGCGACTGCAGCTCAACCTGTTGTATGGCGATGATGGCGCAGAACGTGACATCATGCGACGGATTACCGAATATGATGAGGGCACGACAACGCTGCGTGGTGAAGCCGAGCCGGTGGTTTACGACTTCCATAACTGGGAAATCGGTGGCGACTACGAATACTCACTGGACAACGGTGGGCGCCTCCAGGTGCTGTTCATCGTCAATGACGAGACCCGTGACAACGTCCGTGAGCGTTATCGCATCGATGACCCCGACGCGGCGGATCCGGAACAAACCAAGCAACTTTTCTACGACACCGACCAGCGGACACGTGAACGCATCGGCCAGACCAGTTACAGCTGGCGCGTCACCGAGGGGCACGACCTGCAACTGGGTGTGGAGCGCGCCCAGACGATACTGGACTCCAGCCTGTTCATCGGCAGCCGCAACGCCAGTGGCGAGGCGGAGTCCCGGTACGGCGACCTGCCACCGCTGTTGAACGCTTCCAATCCGGGCACCACTGTAGAGGAGATGCGCTACGAAGGGTTCGCTTTCCACAACTGGGCCCTGAATGACCGTATGTCCCTGGAAGGCAACCTGGTGTATGAGACATCGACCATCGAACAGAGCGGTACCGTGGACCAGAAGCGCAGTTTCAGTTTTCTGCGGCCCAAGGTCGATTATCGCTTTGACGTGACCAACCAGTTCCAGATTAGGGCCACGGCAGAGCGTCAGGTCTCACAGCTGAGCTTCTCCAACTTTGCGGCTACCGTCAACACGGACGACAATGACCGCGATACCAATGCGGGCAACCCGGACCTGGTGCCGGAAAAGGAAATGCGCTACGAGCTGACGCTGGAGTATCGACTGCCCGAGGATCTCGGCGTGCTCAGCTCCCGCTTCTTTTTCCGGGATATCGAAGACTACATCGGCAAGATCGATGCGACCACGGACCCGGACAGACCGGTTTCCGCTGACGGCAATGTAGGCGATGCCGAACGCTGGGGGGTCTATCTCGATGCCAGCACGCGGCTGACACCGCTGGGCCTGCCCGACGCATTGCTGACCTCCAGTCTGAACATTTTCGACTCGCGGATCACCGATCCGTTCCTCGGCACCGAGGAGCGCATCAACAGTCGTGGCCGCGCCGAACTGAGCTTTCGCCACGACCTGACCGACTGGCGGATGAACTACGGGTTTGACTACCGGCACCCGCTGAACGGGGGGCGCAAGGAGATCGATGTCGCCACCATCGAGCGGCAGGATTACAACCGGTCGCTGACGCTCTACCTGTCGAAAGTCGCCTTCGACGATGTCACTTTCCGACTGGAATCCATCAACACGCTGAATGATGCCCGCTGCCGGGAACGCCTGCGCTTCAATGGCAGCACCGCCACCGGCAGTGTGCGGGAGATCGAGGACTCCTGTACCCGTAACGGTGCCAAGGTCGCGCTCAAGGTCAGGACTACATTCTGATCCCACTTCTCCTCCCCCTTCAGCCGGGGGGAGGATGATTCACTCTGGCTTGCTGAAAATCATCATGTGCTGCCAAGGCAGGAAATCGAGCGTGGTATCCCATTCCAGGTCGAATACCCGCATCTCGCGCACCACCTGTTCCTCACTCATCTTGTGAAGGGGGCGGATGGGGACATCCGGATCCTCCGCGCGGTACTCGAGTAACACCACCCGGCCTCCCGGCTTCAATGAATTCACAATCCCATGCATCATCTCCCAGGGATGGGAGAACTCGTGATAGGCATCCACCATCAGCACCGCATCGACCGAATTTTCGGGCAGTCGCGGATCATCCACCTCGCCCAGAATCAGTTCGATGTTGTCCACCCCTTCTTCCGCGGCCCGCTCACTGACGATATCCAGCATCTCCTGCTGGATATCCACCGCCAGGACCCGGCCTTCCGGCACTTTCTCGGCCATCCGGAAGCTGAAGTACCCGGTGCCCGCTCCGATGTCGGCCACCACGTCGTCCGGCTCCAGCTCCATGTTCTCCACCACCTGGTCAGGCCGCTCTTCGCGTTCGCGCTGCGGACGCTCCAGCCAGCCGGCTGCCTGGTGTCCCATGACGCGGGAAATCTCCCGACCCAGGTAAAATTTTCCGATGCCTCCCTGGCTTCGCGACGGATCCTGCTCATAACCGGGGTGCTCATATTCCTGTTCCGCCCCCGCGGCATGGACGGCCAGTGACAGGGACAGTACGCCGGCAGTCAGCAGCGCCAGGGGATGCAGTGTTCTGTATATTCTCATGCAGTAACTCCCGGTTGATTATTGCTTGTACGATCCTGTCTCATTGTATAGCAGTCATCGGGCAAGTCCATGCCCGGCCGCTTCCCGTTCCTGTGCTAGAATGCCCGTTTTTGGCCAACAGCGAGGTACAGTCAGTGAACCAGGTTCTGGAAGGCATCCGCGTTCTTGATTTCGGGCGCTATATTGCCGGCCCTTTCTGCGCCGGCCTGCTGGGCGACATGGGCGCGGAAGTGATCCG
>JAWLFN010000243.1:0-3728 GCA_041685555.1 Gammaproteobacteria bacterium
AATTTCCCGTCGCCGCTACCCGGTGGCGAAATACCGTATCTGTATGCTAAGTTCCTTATCCCGAAAAAATGATAATGACTGCATCTTATGAAAAAGATACTTCCGTTGCTGTTGGTGGGTGCCTGTCTTGCGTCGGCGCCTGAGGGCCTGCGTGCGCAGGAGGCGAGTTTCGACCAGAGTGTCATCAAGGGCATGGAGTGGCGAAACATCGGCCCAGACCGCGGAGGCCGCTCCCTTGGCGTGGCAGGCAGCCCAGGACGGAAAAACGAGTATTACTTCGGTGCCGTGGGTGGCGGTCTCTGGAAGACGGTAGACGGTGGTCTTAACTGGAAGCCGGTCACCGATGGCCAGATAACCAGCTCCTCGGTAGGCGCGGTGGCGGTGGCCGAGACCAACCCGGACATCGTCTACATCGGTACCGGCGAAACTCAGCTGCGCGGCAATATCATGCAGGGTGACGGGGTCTACAAGTCCACGGACGCCGGAGAGACCTGGGAAAACGTGGGTCTGCGGGACACGCAGGCGATTGCCCGCGTTCGTGTTCACCCCACCGATCCCGATATCGTTTTCGTGGCGGCGCTTGGTCACCCCTACGGTCCGAATGAACAACGCGGCATTTTCCGCAGCAAGGACGGCGGCGCAACCTGGGACAAGGTGCTCTTCGCCAGCGAAAAGGCCGGCGGTGCAGACCTGATCATTGACCGCCGGAATCCGGATACGGTGTATGCCTCCATCTGGGAGGTCTACCGCACCCCCTGGAAAATGTGGGGTGGCGGTGGCGACAGTGGCCTCTGGAAGTCAACCGACGGCGGCGACACCTGGGAAGAGCTGACCGACAATCCGGGGCTGGCGGAGAAGCCCGTGGGCAAGATCGGCATTACTGTATCCCCGGTCAATTCCGACCGCCTGTGGGCCATCGTGGAATCCGCCGACGGCGGTGTTTTCCGCTCGGATGACGCCGGCGCTACCTGGACCCACGTCAACAGCGACAGAAAACTGCGGCAGCGGGCTTTTTATTACACGCGGATCTATGCCGACCCGAAAGATGAAGATACGGTCTACGCTCTCAATACCGGGTTCTACAAATCCACCGACGGCGGTGAAACCTTCGATACCACCATCACCGTTCCCCATGGCGACAACCACGATCTCTGGATTGACCCGAACAACCCCATGAGAATGGCGAACGCCAACGATGGCGGCGGCAACGTGTCGATCAATGGCGGAGAGTCCTGGACGGACCAGGATTTCCCGACCTCACAGCTCTATCACATCATGGTCACCAGCGATTTCCCCTATCACGTGTGCGGTGCGCAGCAGGACAACTCTACGATGTGCATCCCCAACGAGGGTTGGGATTTCAAGCAGGCGCGGGGACCTTCCTCGGAATACTATTATGCCGTGGGTGGCGGCGAAAGCGGCTACATCGCCCAGCATCCCGACAAGCCCGACTGGTTCTATGCCGGAAGTCAGGGTGCGCTCCTCACGAAATTCAACCGCTCTACCGGCTATCTGCGCGATGTGCAGGTGTATCCCCGGTTTTTCTCGGGTGAACCCGCGAGCGCGCTGCCGGAAAGATGGCAGTGGACTTTTCCTATCGTGTTCTCGCCCGTGGATTCCGGCCGGCTGTATACCAGTTCGCAGCATGTCTGGGTCAGCGAGGACGAGGGCCAGAGCTGGTCGAAGATCAGTCCTGACCTGACCTACGCCGAGCCCGAGACCCTGGGCAAGACCGGCGGCGTCATCACCATGGACATGAATGGCCCGGAGATCTACGCCACCGTCTTTGCCCTGCAGCCGTCGCACCACGACGTGAACACGCTGTGGGCGGGCTCGGACGATGGCATGGTGCATATCACGCGCAATCACGGCGAATCCTGGGACAACATCACCCCGCCTGACCTGCCGAAGCATTCGCGGGTCAGCATCATCGAGGAATCCCGCCACAATCCGGGTACGGCATACATAGCGGTAAAGCGCTACCAGATGGACGACCGCAAACCCTACATCTGGAAAACCGCGGACTACGGCGAGTCCTGGACGAAAATCATCGACGGCATCCGCGAAGACGACTTTATCCATACCGTACGGGAAGACCTCGTGAAGCCGGGCCTTCTGTTCGCCGGCGGTGAGCACGCGGTGTATGTGTCGTTCGATGACGGAGCCAACTGGCATTCGCTGCAGCTCAATATGCCCGACACACAGATTGCCGACCTGCAGGTAACCGACAAGGACGTGGTGGCGGGCACGCACGGGCGGTCCATTTATGTCCTGGACGACATAGCGCCGCTGCGCGAGTATTCCTCGGACGTGGCCGACAAGAAGTTCCACCTGTTCGAGCCACTGTATGCGGTGCGCAGGGTGCAGGAAGCTTCCATCCAGTATTACCTGGCCGAAGAAGCCGACGACGTCAGCATTGCCATTATTGATAGCGACGGCAACATCATCGTGGAGAAGACCGGCACCGAGCCCGAGCCGGAAGAGGTCGACGATCCCTATGCGCAGTGGTACGGGGCCCTGCCGATCGATCCGACGACGGCGCAGGGGCTCAACGTGTGGTCCTGGAACAACCGCTACGCCGGCGCGGCGGATTTCGACGGCATGATCATCTGGTCGGGCAGGCCGCAGCTGGGTCCCATTGCGCCGCCCGGGGAATACACCGTAAGAATGACGGTAGACGGCGACACCCAGACCCGGACCTTCATGCTCAAGGCCGATCCGCGTTTCGATGTGCCGGACGCGCACATCGAGCAGCAGTTCGCCTTCACGATGAAAGTCCGGGATGCACTGGATGCCGCGAATAAGGCCGTCATTCGCATCCGCGACCTGAAAGGACAGATCGATGAGCAGCTGGGCGATTCGCCGGCGCAGCCCGTGGTCGAAGCCACGGAAGACTTCACGGCGAAGCTGAGCGCGGTGGAAGAGGCCATCTATCAGGTGAAGAACGTGAGCGGACAGGATCCTCTGAATTTCCCGATCAGGCTCAACAACCGGCTCGCCTACCTGCAGAAGAGTGCGGAGAGCGGCGATGGCCTGCCCACCCAGGGGCAGCTGGATGTCTATGCGCTGCTCAAGGGGGAACTGGACGAGCACCTCAATACACTGGAGCAGGTCATCAGCAGCGAGTTGTCGGCGGTGAACACAGCGCTCACGGAAAATGGACTGGAGGCCATCAGCGATAACTGAGGTTCCGGATCGGTGCGGTCACGCGGGGGGTCGGAGCCTGCGTGACCGGCTGACACCGGCACCGGATTTTTTACAATAACAGATACCATCTTTCACCTAACGGATCTTTGGGGTTCATGGTTATGAGAAAAACGCTACATACGATTTTTGCAGTGATCCTGGCGGTTGGCGTTGTCCAGACAGGGGTAGCGCAGAACAGCAGGGGCGGCTCGGCGGACCTGATGTCCGAGGACACCTTCAAGGGTCTGGAGCTGCGCAATATCGGACCGGCGTTCATGTCCGGCCGGATTGCCGATCTTGCGATTCACCCTGAGGACGAGAGCCTGTGGTATGTGGCGGTCGGCTCGGGTGGAGTCTGGAAAACCGTCAATGCCGGCACCACCTTCGAGCCCGTTTTCGATGACGAGGGTTCCTACTCCATCGGGGCTGTCGCGCTGGACCCGGAAGACATGAATACGGTCTGGGTGGGCACCGGAGAGCACGGCGGCGGTCGTCACTTCGGCTTTGGCGACGGCGTCTACAAGTCCAGCGATGGTGGCAAG
>JAWLFN010000244.1:0-3719 GCA_041685555.1 Gammaproteobacteria bacterium
TTAAAAGTGTCATGGACATTCTATGTGACCTAATAAATCTTAAAATTTAAACACATGAAAATCCTGTTGACCGGCGTGACCGGATACATCGGCAAGCGATTGCTTCCCGTCCTGGTGGAAGACGGACATCATGTTGTCTGCTGTGTTCGGGACCGCAATCGGCTGAATATCGGGCGCGACCTCCGGGAACGTGTCACGGTGGTGGAAGCCGATTTCATGGAACCATCATCGCTGTCCAGCATTCCGGAAGATATCGATGCTGCGTACTACCTGGTCCATTCAATGTCCTCCCGATCGGGCGACTTCGAGGAAATGGAACGCATCTCGGCACAAAATTTCCGAGATTATATGAATGGCACGCAGGTACGGCACGTGATCTATCTCAGCGGCATCATCAACGACCAGAATCTTTCGCGGCATCTGGCTTCTCGCAAGCAGGTAGAGGACATTCTGGATTCCGGCACATATGCCCTGACGACACTGCGGGCCGGCATCATCATAGGGTCTGGCAGCGCCTCATTCGAGATTATACGCGATCTGGTGGAAAAATTGCCCGTGATGATCGCCCCCCGGTGGCTCAAAACACGCTCTCAGCCCATCGCCGTCCGTGATGTCATCACATTTCTGGAAAAAACCCTGATGGATGAACGCACGTTCGGCCAAAACTTCGATATTGGCGGTCCGGACGTCCTTACCTACAGAGACATGCTGCTTCAGTATGCCCGTGCCCGCGGCCTGAAGAGGATGATCTTCACCGTGCCGGTGCTCTCACCCAGGCTCTCTTCGTACTGGCTTTACTTCGTTACCTCCACTACTTACTCGCTGGCCGTCAAGCTGGTCGACAGTATGAAGGTGGATGTGACCTGCCGCAACAACCGCCTGGCCGCGATGCTCGGAATCTCGCCCATTTCCTATCCCAAAGCGGTCTCGCTGGCTTTCGAGAAAATCGAGCAGAATGCCATTTTATCCAGCTGGAAGGACTCACTCATCAGCGGGCGCCTGCGCACAGGGCTAGGACAGCACATCCAGGTACCAACATACGGCTGCTTCAAGGACAGGAAGGAGCGGCCGATCAACGACAGGGAACGCATTCTCGCGAGGATATGGTCCATCGGCGGTGAAACCGGCTGGTATTACGCTGACTGGCTCTGGGGGATACGCGGATTCCTCGACAAGCTGTCCGGCGGGGTTGGGTTGCGCCGGGGCCGCACGTCGGTCGATGACATCAACACCGGCGACACGCTCGACTTCTGGCGGGTGCTGCTGGCCGACAGGGACGAAGGGCGGCTGCTGCTGTTTGCGGAGATGCGCCTCCCCGGTGAAGCATGGCTGGAATTCAGCATCGAGGAAGACCGGCTTGTCCAGGAAGCGACGTTCCGTCCGCGCGGGGTATGGGGCCGGCTTTACTGGTACATGGTCCTGCCGTTCCACTATTTCATCTTCAACGGCATGATCCGCCGGATTGCAAGGGATTCCTGAAACTGTTTACGGTATTGTGCATTGCAGTGCGCGGATACTAACTTGTGCAGACACTACGTCGGATACTGCAGGGAAGTATGCGGATAGTACTGGGCAGTACGCGGATACTACCGGGCAATACGCGGATATTACCGGGCGCGGGAGGCTGAAAGCCACTTCCCCAACTTGCAAATAGGGGCAGTAATTGTATCTTCTATACAGTTATCCATTACAGCTGCATCACAAAAAATGAGGGTATTATTTATGTTTCGACTACGGTTGTTTGCCTTGCTCCTTCTTTTCGCGCTGTTCCTTTCTAACGCGGACGATGCGTTTACCCAGATACAGCCGCAAACCCCGTATGAGCCCGATTTTATGCCGTTTTCGGTCTGGTACAGCGGTGGCGATGCGCGGGCTCCCATGCTTTCCGAAATCACACCGGAATCGCGGCGTCAGTGGAGCCGGGATCTGGCCGAGATCAAAAGCCTGGGCTTCAACACCGTCCGCACCTGGGTGGAATGGCAGCGCGCCGAGCCGCGTCCGGGTGAGTACAACTTCGACAACCTGCGGCTGCTGATGGAGCTGGCCGAGGAGGTGGGACTCCGGGTCTTCATCCAATTCTATGCAGATTCGGCTCCCGACTGGGTCGGCAAGCAGAACCCCGATGCGAAATTCACGGCTCAGGACGGCACCCAGATCATCTCGCAATCCGCCCCCGGCTACTGCACCGATCATGACGCGGTCCGTGACGCGGTGCTCAATTTCTACTCCGAGACCGCCCGCGTTGCCAGCGAATACGACAGCTTCTACGGCTGGGATCTGTGGAGTGAACCGCACATCATCAACTGGGCCAACATCGACTACGTGGCCAATGCGCAGTTCTGCTACTGCCCATCCACCCAGGCGCGCTTCCGCAAGTGGCTGCGCGACAAATACGGCTCAATTGGCGCACTCAACACGGCCTGGCACCGCAGCTATTATGAGTGGGAGGATGTGAGCCCGCCCCGTTTCAGCACCATCCTGAGCTACACCGATTACATTGACTGGAAAACCTTTATCTATGAAAAACTGGCCGAAGACCTGCGCATGCGTTATGACGCGGTGCGCGAGGCCGACCCCGACCATGTAATCACTTCGCACGCAGCGGTCTCGTCGATCATCATCTCCCCGCATATGGGCGTGGGCGCCACGGATGACTTTCTCATGTCGGAATCGGTCGACTTCTACGGCGTTTCACTCTATCCGAAACACAACCACCCGGACCGGCACTGGCCCGCCTGGCGCGTCATGAATATGATGGATTTCGCGCGCAGCGCCAACCGCAACAACGAGGGCTGGTACGTCGGCGAGCTGCAGGCCGGCAAGGGCACCATCGGCCTGATCGTCAGTGATCCGGTCACGCCGGGCGACCATCGCGTGTGGATCTGGTCCGCCATCGCCAAGGGTGCCAAAGGGGTCAACATCTACGCATGGTACCCGATGTCATCGGGGTATGAATCGGGTGGATACGGCCTGGTCAACCAGGACGGCTCGCTCACCAATCGCGCCATGGAGGCCGGCTATCTCGCTTCACTGGTGGACCGGCATCAGCAGCTTTTCCTGGACTCGAAGCCCGTCCCGGCCGAGGTGGCCATCGTTTACAACCCGCTCTCACAGATGGTGGGCGGGGCGCAGCGACGCTCCGACCATCCCATGGCGCATCATAACTCGCTGATCGGCTACTACCGCGTCTTCGCCGAGAACAATATCCCGGTCGATTTCATCCATCGCAAGGAACTGGAATCAGGCGACCTGTCGCAATACAAGCTGGTTGTCCTGCCCTGGTCGATGATGCTCACACAGGAGGCGGCCGACGGGCTGAAGCAGTTCGTGGCGGACGGTGGACATGCCGTCGGTGAGGCGCGCATCGGCTGGAACGACGACCGGGGGTATGCGTCGGACGAGATTCCCGGAATGGGACTGCACGAGGTGTTCGGCGTCCGCGAAAAGGAAGTCTACATGCGTGAACGCGACATCGCCCTGATGCCCCGGAAGAGCGAACATGCCGTCTGGAACTACTTTTACAATCCCGGACAGATGGCGGCCGCCCATCGTCACACATGGGAAGACACCCTGAAAGGAACGCTCTACGCCGAGTCGCTTGATATTATAAGCGACAACACAGAGGTACTGGCAATGCTCGACATGACCGGCGACCCGGCCATTGTGGCCAACCAGTACGGTGAAGGCGAGACGATCATGATCGGTTCGTTCATGGGCAT
>JAWLFN010000245.1:0-3714 GCA_041685555.1 Gammaproteobacteria bacterium
CCGGAGCGGTAACGCGCCGGAACGAAGGCCTCCGCCGCTAACCACCAGGAACCACCCAGCCGGATTTCTGCTACCATGCCCTCATGACAAGACCACCCGCCAACAACGACCTCCAAGACCTGACTATCGCCGTCCCGGAAAGCCGCCAGCTGGATATCCTGGTCGAGCTGCTCGAGCGCCGCGGCGCCACCGTCCAGCGCCTGCCGCTGATCACCATCCTCGATGCCGAGGACACCGAGCAGGTGGAAATGTGGCTGCGCCGTTTCATCGACCAGCCCGGTGACCTGTTCGTCGTCCTCACCGGCGAGGGTATCCGGCGTCTGCGCGGCTTTGCCCAACGGGCCGGGATGGAAGAGGCGTTCCGGCAGGCGCTGGGGCGGATCCACAAGCTGTGCCGTGGCCCGAAACCCGGGCGGGCACTGAAAGAGATGGACCTGAAGCCCGACAGCCAGGGCACGAAGCCCACCACGGAAGGCATCATCGAGACCCTCAGCGCCATGGACCAGGAGCAGCCTTTGAACGGCCAACTGGTCTACGTACAACTCTATGGCGAGGATCCCAATCGCGCGCTGATGGAATTCCTGGCCGCCAAGGGCGCCGAGGCCATTCCGGTGGCGCCGTATCGCTACACGCCGGCCAGCGACGAGGGCCGGATCCTGGACTTCATCCAGGCGCTGCACCGGGGCGAGATCGATGCGGTCACCTTCACCAGCCAGCCGCAGTTCAAGCGGCTGCTCAACGTGGCCCGCAAGAACGATCTGGAAGAGGCGCTGATCGACGGTTTGCAACGCACGCTGTCGGTGGCGGTCGGCCCCGTGGTCGGTGATCAGCTGGCCGCGCACGACATCGAGGTCAAGGTCATGCCGGAGGAGCAGTACTTCATGAAGCCGATGGTCACCGCGCTGGCGCGCCATGTGCGCAGCCGGTAGAATCGGCCGCCATGAAAATCACCACCTTCAATGCCAATGGCATCCGCGCCGCCGCCCGCAAGGGCTTCTTCGACTGGCTCGACCAGCGCCAGCCCGACGTGCTCTGTATTCAGGAGACCAAGGCCCAGGAGCACCAGCTCGAGGGCAGGCCCGAGTTCTTCCCTGAGGGGTATCACGTCCATTACTTTGACGCCGAAAAGAAAGGCTACGCCGGCGTCGCGCTGATGAGCCGGCGCGAACCCGATCGCGTCGAGCGCGGCCTGGGCTTCGAGGCGGCCGATACCGAGGGTCGCTACATCCGCGCCGATTTCGGCAAGCTCAGCATTGCCTCCCTCTACATGCCCTCCGGCACCAGTGGCGATCACCGCCAGGAGATCAAGTACGAGTTCCTGGACCACTTCTACCGGCACCTCAAGCGGATGAAGGAGAAGGGGCGGGAGTACATCGTCTGCGCGGACTGGAACATCTGCCACAAGGAAATCGACCTGAAGAACTGGAAGGCCAACCGCAAGAACTCCGGTTTCCTGCCCGAGGAACGCGCCTGGCTCGACACCATTTATGACGAGCTCGAGTACCGCGACGCCTTCCGCCTGGTCAACCAGGAGCCCGACCAGTTCAGCTGGTGGTCCCAGCGCGGCGGCGCGCGCGAAAGGAACGTCGGCTGGCGGCTGGACTACCATGTCGTCACGCCCGGACTGGCCGAGCGCGCCGGAGAGGCCGAGATCTACACGCAAGAGAACTTTTCCGATCACGCACCCGTGACCCAGCAATTCGACATAGAGGATCTGATCCGATGAGGACCGCAACGATCAAGGCACAGAACCGGAAGCGTCATCCGGTTTTTACAAACCGGCTGTCACTTCCGGTTCTTCTTCTGATGATGGTGGTGATCCGGCCCGCTTTCGCGCAGGAAGTGGCGGCAGTGATCGAGACCAACCGGGGCGAGATTCACCTGGAGCTGCGGGCGCGGGCGGCGCCGACGACGGTGGCGAACTTCGTCAACCTGGCCACACGCGGGTTCTATGACGGGCTGACCTGGCACCGGGTGGAACGCAACTTCATGATCCAGGGCGGCGATCCGGAGGGCACCGGTCGCGGTGGGCCCGGGTATCAGTTCAGTGGGGAGATCCGCCTCAGCCACAGTCGGCCGGGGACGCTGTCGATGGCCAACTCCGGTCCGGGAACCGACGGCAGCCAGTTCTTCATCACCCACGTACCGACGCCGCATCTCAACGGCCTGCATTCGGTGTTCGGGCAGGTCACGCAGGGCCAGGACGTGGTCAACAGCATCGGCCGGGGCGACACCATCGAGCGCATCACCATCACCGGTGACATCGAGGCCGTGCTGGAACGCCGGCGTGATCAGGTGACCGAGTGGAACGCGGTGCTGGACAGCGAATTTCCCGGTCTGGAGCCGGCACGGAGTACGGAATAGCAGTAGATGGATATTCAGCTCATGGAGTTCATGACCGGTTTGACGTTCAGCGAATCTCTGTGTTGCTCCGCATGCCAGAGTTCGAACTGTGACTGCTGATCCAGCCAGCTTCTGGCAGACGTATTGAAGGCGATGGATAAACGGACCGCCATTTCCGGGCTGATTCCTGCTCTGCCATTGAGAATTGCGCTGAGCGTTTTACGGCTCACGCCCAGCACATCCGCGGCCTCGGTTACTGACAGCTTTAGCGGTTCCAGACAAAGCTCTCTGATGATCTCGCCCGGGTGGGGGGGGTTGTGCATCTGCATGTTAATACCTCAGTGGTAATCCTCGTAATTGACAGCGTCAACATCTTCCCCAGTGAAACGGAAAGTGATCCGCCACCGGTTGAATGCCGGCTGTGCTACCGCTGATAAAAAATCGCGACAATCCTTTGTGCTTGAAACTCTTTATCATCAAAGAATGTAACCTATAACGTATCAGGTTTCAATAAGCTATATTTTGCCCTCCATAATGAGAATAGCCGTGAATGAGATATTTCGCTGGTTGTCTGATCATATTGCGCGTTTCGACGGGCCGCCATCCATGATGAAGGAAGGCCCATGCCCCGTCGGTTTCCGCACCGACGGGGCATGGGCCTTCCTGTGCACCAATAACACCAGTAGTATCACTCCGGCTCGTACCGGAACACCTCCACCACAATCCCCAGCGCCGGATGATCCAGGTAATGGAACTCATTACTGACCATGGCCCGCTCCAGGTCCATCGGCAGCCGCTGCCATTCTCCGTCCAGTCTCATCGTGCGCCACAGCTCCACGTCCAGGATCACCCGCGTGGTGTCGTTGCTGAAGTGGGCCCGGATGCCGCCGTGGAGCTCCGGCCGGCCATCGGCATCGTCGCCGCCCTCGACCCGCAGGAAACGGGTGTCGCCAATCCGCTCCATGGGCTGACGCCAGGCGGCGTGCCACAGCAGGCGGTGGTCGGGGGAGCGCTCCAGGGCCTGGTTGGTCTGGCGGAAGTTCTGGTCCTCCGCCGGCAGCCGCACGAAGGCATCGCGTTCGAAGTCGGGCAGGTTGATGTCGGCCGGGTCCAGCGCCCGCGGCTCGATCAGCCAGCGCTGCGGGGCCTCGTCGTCGGAAGCGTCGGAATTGCCTGAGGCATTCGGGCTCACAAGGTCCCAGTCGGACAGGGACAGAAATGCCTCCCGCGAGCGCAACGTCATGCCGTCATGCTCACCCATGCCGGCCTGCTCGGCGCGCTCACGCTGCAGATCCCAGCGCTCCTCCAGCACGTCATCGCCTTCCTGGGCAAAGATGGACACTTCCACCTGGTACCAGGTGCCGGCCTGGT
>JAWLFN010000038.1:0-15326 GCA_041685555.1 Gammaproteobacteria bacterium
TGATCCGTACCTTCAATGCCACCGGACATGTGGCGCGGCGGTTCAGCCGGGCCAGTGAAAGCAACCGTCGCCAGAACATGAAGATGGTGTTGACCGAGGCCACGGCAACACCGTTGATCCAGGTGCTGGTCAGCATTGCCATGGCGGCACTGCTGTGGTTTGCCATGTCTCCCCGGATACTGGCCAACACCTCGGCCGGGGAACTGGTGACCTTTCTGACGCTCGCGGGACTGCTGGCGAAACCGCTGCGGCAGCTGTCCGGTGTCAATGCCATCATCCAACGGGGGATCGCCGCTGCCAACAGCATATTCGACCTGCTGGACGAGGAGACAGAAAAAGACAATGGTACCCGGAGCGTTTCTCGTGCCCGCGGCGCGGTCAGTTTTCGGAATGTCCAGTTTGCCTATGGGACGGGTGAGCGCGTGTTGGAAGACATTTCCATCGACGTCGAGCCGGGTCAGGCCGTGGCACTGGTCGGGCGCAGCGGTAGCGGCAAGTCGACGCTGGTCAGTCTGTTGCCCCGATTCTACGATCCGGTAGCGGGGCAGATCTTGCTGGATGGCGTGGACCTGCGTGAATATCGACTGGAAGATCTGCGACGACAGATTGCGCTGGTGTCACAGGAAGTGGTGCTGTTCGATGGCACTGTGGCCGAGAATATCGCCTATGGCTACGATGACGGGGTGGATGAACAAAAGTTGCTGGAGGCGGCACGCAACGCCCATGCCATGGATTTCATCTCGGAACTGGAAAATGGTATTCATAGCCAGGTCGGGGAAGGCGGGTCCCGTCTGTCCGGGGGGCAGCGGCAACGCATCGCCATTGCCAGGGCCTTTCTGAAGGATGCGCCCCTGCTGATCCTGGATGAGGCTACCTCCGCGCTGGATTCCGAGTCGGAGCACCATATTCAGGAAGCGCTGAATACACTGATGCGTGGCCGCACGACATTCGTGATTGCCCACCGACTGTCCACGATCGAGAATGCCGATCGCATCCTGGTCATGGATCAGGGCAGGATCGTCGAGTCGGGGCGACACCGTGAGTTGCTGGAGCAGGGCAACCACTATGCCCGGCTGCATCGCATGCAGTTCAATGAACCGGCGCCGGGTCCCGATGATGGGACTGACTGACGCCTGGTACAGGAGGGCCGGATGGCTGCATCTGTTGCGCCCGCTGGCGGCCCTGTTCGGTTGGCTGGCGTCCAGGCGCAGACACAGGCTGCAGCGCAAGCAAGCGTCGCTGCCTCTGCCGGTCATCGTGGTGGGCAATATCACGGTGGGGGGCACCGGCAAGACGCCGGTGGTGCTGGCCGTGACCGAAAGTCTTCGCGCGGCCGGTTACCGGCCGGGCATCGTTTCGCGAGGATACCGGGCCCGACCGGGTTCGCTGCCCCATCGGGTCTCGCTGCATGACGCTCCGGACGTGGCGGGTGATGAGCCATTATTGCTGGCCCGCCGTGCCTCGGTGCCCGTGATGGTGGATCCGGATCGCTGTCGTGCGGTGCGCGAACTGGCTGCCCGCAGTGACTGTGATGTTATCATCAGCGATGATGGGCTTCAGCATTACGCCATGCCACGTTGCATGGAAATCATCATGGTGGATGGCGAGCGCGGACTGGGGAATGCTCTGTTGTTGCCTGCCGGTCCCTTGCGGGAGTCGGCCGATCGCTTGATGCAGGTGGATGCCGTGCTGGTCAATGGCGAGCCCAAGGAAGCGGTCCGCGGGCAGTTGCGGGGCAGCGACTGGAAAGCGGTCAAAATGGTCTGTACAGCCTGGGTCAATCTGAAGAACGGCCGTCGCGTGGCACCCCGGGCACTGGAGGCGGATGGTGTGCTGCATGCCGTGGCGGGCATCGGGCATCCCGAGCGTTTCTTTGCCGTGTTGCGTTCGCTGGGGTACCGCTTCGAGTCCCGTCCGTTCGCGGATCATCATGCTTTCCGGAAAGGGGACCTGGCATTTGCCACTGACGGCACAGTGGTCATGACGGAAAAAGACGCAGTCAAATGCGCCGGATTCGCGCAATCGAACTGGTGGTATATGGAGGTGTCGGTAGAGTTGCCCGAATCATTGCTGGCAACAATCCTTGGGCGATTACCGGATCGGGACGTCCACGAAGAAGAGTCATTGAGGTGATCAGATGGATCGAAGATTGTTGAGTATTCTGGTATGTCCGGTCTGCAAGGGAGAGCTGCGCTTCGACCGTGAGCGTGGCGAGTTGCTTTGCTTTGCCGATGCGCTGGTGTTTCCGGTCAGAGACGGGATCCCGGTCATGCTGGAAGAAGAGGCGCGGGTGATGCCGCCGCAGGAGATCGCGGCGCGTCGATGATTTTCACGGTCATCATACCGGCGCGCCACGCCTCCACCCGCCTGCCGGGCAAGCCCCTGCTGGATATCGGCGGCTGGCCGATGATCCGCCACGTCCATGAGCGGGCGATGCGCAGCGGAGCCGCGTCGGTATACGTGGCGACCGATGATCAGCGCATCGCCGAAGCCGTGCGACAGTTCTCTGATAATGTGGTGCTGACCTCTCCCGATCATCAGTCCGGAACCGACCGGGTGGAAGAGGTGGCTCGACTGCTGGGTCTGGCGGATGAAGAGATCGTGGTCAACGTACAGGGTGATGAGCCCCTGATCGATCCCGACCTGATCGGTCAGGTGGCCGAAGACCTGGCTGCCCATCCTGAGGCGGGGATCAGTTCCCTGTATGAATCGCTGGCGGAAGGTGATGCGCCCCAGGATGCCAACCTGGTGAAAGTGGTCACGGATGAAATGGGCTTCGCACTGTATTTCAGTCGCAGTGTGATTCCATGGCAACGCGCTTCCGAGGCAACCGCCGTGAACCTGAAACGCCATATCGGGATCTACGCCTACCGCGTTGCCACATTGCGCCGTTTTGTTACATGGCCTCCTGCTGATCTGGAGAGAAAGGAACGGCTCGAGCAGTTGCGGGCCCTTGTCAATGGAGTGCGGATACATATGAGCCGGGCCTGTGTCGCGTCCAGTGGTGGTGTGGATACGGACGCGGATCTGCAACGTGTCCGTGCGCTGTTGGCGGAGCCCTGGGCTGAATAACGGGGGTAATCTTTCAATGAGTGACAAACAGTCTCTGCGTGTGTTGATGGTCTGTCTGGGCAATATCTGTCGTTCTCCGACAGCACATGCTGTCATGCAAAGCCGGTTGGACGCAGCCGGGCTGAGTGACCGGGTCGAAGTGGATTCGGCGGGTACCGGTGACTGGCATGTCGGCAAGGCTCCTGATGCCAGGGCGCGGCAAGCAGGTCTTGGTCGTGGCTATGACCTGTCCGCATTGCGCGCAAGGCAGCTGGTGGAGGACGATTTTCATCGTTTCGACTACCTGTTGGCCATGGATCACAACAACCTGATGCACATGCAACAGATGGCACCTGCCGCTTTACGGGAGCGGATCCACCTGATGCTGTCTCCGCTGCAACAGGCGGACGAGGTCCCGGATCCGTATTACGGAGCCGAAGAGGGTTTTGATAAAGTGCTGGATCTGGTTGAGGCCGCCTGTGATGCATGGCTGGATGAGTTCCGTCAGCGTCTGGAAAGTCGGCGTTGACGTGATTTCCATCGAGCAAGATCGGGATCTGGGTAATCTGACAACATTCGGGGTTCCGGCCCGCTGCCGTTTTTTCGCGGCCCCCGGCTCGGTGAGCGAATTGACCGAATTGTTGCACTGGGCGCGGCGAAGAGAGCTGGCATGGCTGGTGCTGGGAGAAGGCAGCAATGTGCTTTTCACCGCTGATCATCCGGGACTGGTCATCCGGCTCAGGATTGGCGGAATCGATTTCCGGGTAGGGGACAATGGTGAAGTACTGGTGAGCGCGGGAGCCGGGGTCAACTGGCACACACTGGTGGAGACCTGCCTGGCACATGGCGCCCATGGTCTGGAGAATCTTGCTCTGATCCCCGGCAGTGTTGGTGCCGCCCCGGTCCAGAATATCGGTGCCTACGGGGTTGAACTTGGCGATCGCCTGGACTATCTGGAAGCGCTGGATGTCGAAACCGGCCAGGTCGTCACCATGACCGCGGAAGAGTGTCGGTTCGGATACCGGGACAGTATTTTCAAGCAAGCGCTGGCAGGTAGCCACATCATCACCGGGGGTGTCCGGCGCCTTTCCGAGCGACCTGACCCGGTAGTGCATTATCCGAGCCTGGCGGCCTATTTGCGTGAGCAACAGATTGAACCCTCCTCTGCCAACGTGTTCCGGGCTGTCTGTGAAATCCGCCGTGGCAAACTGCCGGATCCGGGACTGATCGGCAATGCCGGCAGTTTTTTCCGTAATCCGGTAGTGTCACGAGCCCGTCATGAGGCATTGCGGCAGCAGTTCATGAGCCGCTTTGGCGAGTTGCCCGGGTTTCCGGCGGAGAGCGAAGAACAGGTGAAAATCCCGGCCGCATGGCTGATCGAAAAGGCGGGATGGAAGGGGTATCGGGAAGGGGACGCGGGTGTCCATGCTCGTCAGGCCCTGGTGCTGGTCAATCATGGAGATGCCAGCGGTGAACAGATTGCCCGCTTGGCCGGGCGTATTGCCGATGGTGTCGAGGCACTGTTCGGCGTCCGACTGGAACGGGAGGTGACTGTCCTTTGAATAACGAGGCGCCATTCGATCACCGTCGACTGCTGTCCGGAATGACCACGCGACCGGGTGTCTACCGCATGCTGGATGCAGAGGGCAATGTCCTCTACGTGGGCAAGGCCCGCAATCTCAAGCGCAGGGTCAGTCAGTACTTCCGTGCTTCGGGACTGGATGCCAAAACCATGGCGCTGGTATCCCGCATTGACGGTATCGAGGTCACCGTGGCCAGCAGTGAAACCGAAGCGCTGCTGCTGGAGCAGAATCTCATCAAAAAGTTGCGTCCGCCTTACAATATCCAGCTGCGTGATGACAAATCCTATCCCTATATCATGATGACGGACCGTGACCAGTATCCGCGTCTGGCGTTCTATCGTGGCAGCCGCAAGCGCAGAGCGTCGTTCTTCGGGCCGTATCCGAGTGCCAGCGCGGTGCGGGAGACACTGGCGATATTGCAGAAGGTGTTCCGCCTGCGACAGTGCGAGGACAGTTATTTCCGCAACCGGTCCCGTCCCTGCCTGCAATATCAGATCGACCGCTGCACGGCGCCTTGTGTCGGTTTCATTTCCCCGGAAGCCTATGCCGAGGATGTCCATTTCACCCGGCTGTTTCTGGAGGGGCGCAGCGATACGTTGATTGACGAGCTCTCCCGGCGCATGGAAGAGAAGGCTGAGGCTCTGGAGTTCGAGGGGGCCGCCCGTATCCGCGATCAGATCACCGATCTGCGGCGCATCCAGCAGCAGCAATCGGTGTCTGGAAATCAGGGTGACGCCGATGTGCTGGCCGCGGTCATGGAATCCGGACACGCCTGTGTACATTGCGTGTTCATCCGTGGAGGACGCGTAATCGGCAGCAAGAATTTTTTCCCCACGGACCGCCTGGCGACCAGTGCCGGCATGCTGCTGTCCGCTTTCATTGCCCAGTATTACATCCGGGACGGTGGCGCGAGCCATATTCCGACGGAGTTGTTGGTCGATCCGTCCATCGATGCCGCCGATTCCCTGGAGCAGGCTCTGAGCCGACTGGCGGATCGTCGGGTTCGTATACGCCATACCGTGCGCTCATACCGTTCCCGCTGGCTGGAGATGGCCAGAGCCAGCGCCGAACAGGGACTGCAGGGACTGCTCAATGACCGCAGGCAGGTCCACCAGCGCTTTGCCGAGCTGCAGGAAGCACTGGGTCTGGAAGAGTCTCCGCAGCGCATCGAGTGTTTCGACATCAGCCATACCCAGGGTGAAAGTACTGTGGCTTCCTGCGTAGTGTTCGATGTTAACGGCGCGCGCAAATCCGATTACCGGCGCTACAACATCGAGGACATCGCCGCGGGCGATGACTATGCCGCCATGGAGCAGGCTCTCCGTCGCCGTTTCCGTCCGCCTGCACGGGGGGAGCGTGAATCGTCCACGATTCCTGATATCCTGCTGATCGACGGAGGCAAGGGTCAATTGCGTCCGGCCCGTGAAATCCTTCAGGCTTGCCAGCAGGAAGAGACCCGATTGCAGGATGTGATGCTGATCGGTATCGCCAAGGGAATCTCGCGCAAGGCCGGGCAGGAGACGCTGTTTCTGGCCACTGGGGATCGCTTCCGGGAGATCGTTCTGCCGGAGACCTCACCGGCGTTGCATCTGCTGCAGCAGGTGCGGGACGAGGCCCACCGATTCGCCATCACGGGCCACCGGGCGCGTCGTGCCAGGACCCGCAACCGCTCACCGCTGGAGGACATTGCCGGTCTCGGGCCAAAGCGGCGTCAGGCGCTACTGCGGTATTTCGGTGGCCTGGCGGGCCTCAGAAAGGCAAGTCAGGCACAGCTGTCGCTGGTCACCGGCATCAGTAAAAAACTGGCCGCGGATATTTATGCCGCTCTGCACAATGAGTAGAATGGATTCTCGCAAGGAGAAAGCGCTGCATGAATATTGCCAATACCGTCACGATCATCCGGGTGCTGCTGGTGCCCGTCGTGGTCCTGTTGTACTACGCACCCATACCCGGTAGCGAGTGGCTGGCTGCCGGGGTATTCGCCGCGGCCAGCCTGACCGACTGGCTGGATGGTTATCTGGCGCGCCGGCTGGATCAGACTTCCCCTTTTGGCGCTTTTCTCGATCCGGTGGCGGACAAACTGCTGGTGGTGTCCGCACTGGTGCTGATCGCGGCCAACTATCCGGGACCCTGGTTTGTGCTGCCCATTGCCCTGATCATCGCCAGGGAAGTGTTTGTATCCGCGTTACGCGAGTGGATGGCCAACAGAAAACAACGCGATGCGGTAGCGGTCGGCTTCGTGGGTAAAGTCAAAACCACAGTGCAGATGATCGCCATCATCGTGTTGCTGGCCGCCACTCCGGACTGGCCTCAAGCGTTGCGGCTGGCCGGTACCGTGCTGCTGTACGCGGCTGCGGCTCTCAGCGTGTGGTCCATGTGGATCTATCTGCGCAAGGCTCTCCCGGTACTGCGACTGGAGCAGGAGAGGGAATCGGGAGACCCGTGAAAAAATCGTGGGAAACCGCCTTTTCGGTGCTTGACAATCCAGCCAATGGCATTAGAATAGGCGCCTCTTTCAGACGACGCATCACAGCGTCATCGGAGAGTCAGAGCGGGAATAGCTCAGCTGGTAGAGCACGACCTTGCCAAGGTCGGGGTCGCGAGTTCGAATCTCGTTTCCCGCTCCAATTTTCAAGCCGCAGGTCACCAGCAATGACCGAGACCGAGGCTACCTGGCTGCCAGGTGAGATGGAAAGATTTCAGGCTGGGTGGCAGAGTGGTCATGCAGCGGACTGCAACTCCGCGTACGCCGGTTCGATTCCGACCCCAGCCTCCATTTCTCGCGCTTTACCCGCTTCCCGGATCACAAAGGCTTCCAGGCACTTTTCATCAGCTTTTCTGTCTGCCCGGGTGGCGAAATTGGTAGACGCAAGGGACTTAAAATCCCTCGGTGGCAACACCGTACCGGTTCGATTCCGGTCCCGGGCACCATTGTCGTGAAACCGGCCCTGCATATTGTGGGCTGTCCGAGGAGCGGCACCACTCTGCTTGCTGAAATGATCCACGCCTGCCACACGGGAATTCTCTATCCCCGCCATGAAGAATGCATACTGGATGTGCTGCCGGATCATGAGCGGATTCGGCTGTCCAAAAAACCGAATGACCATCGTTGGGTGAAAGCGGTACTGAATGCCAATAGAAACCTGCATGTCCTGGCCATGGTGCGTGATCCCCGGGCGGTGATCGCGAGTCGGCATGTCGCCAGGCCGGGTATGTATTTCTGCAACTTTCCAGTATGGAAACAGTCCATGGATGCCATCCGCGAACTGGCGTCGCACAGGAGGGTCATGGTGATCCATTATGAGGATCTTATCCGTGACCCGGGTTCCATTCAACAGCAGCTGGAGCGCTTTGCGCCATTTCTGAGGCGGATACACGACTTTCAGGAATATCACCGGGTCAGTGAGCCGTCCGCGGAAGCGCTGGATGCCATGAACGGGGTGAGGCCGCTGGACGAAGGCAGGCTGGACGGGTGGAGAGAGCATCTATCCAGAGTAAAGCAGCAGGAGCTGCGATTTCCCGCCCTGTCGGAAGAGCTGGTGCGGTTGGGTTACGAATCGGACAATGGATGGACCGCCATGCTGGAGGGTGTGCCGGCCAAACGGTATCCGTGCCGCTATGATGATGACAGTAACCGGTTCAGGCTGATGGAGCAGCGGCTACGCAAGACGCTGGCCACAGCCGCCTATATACGGCGACTGCGGCGACTGACATCATGAACGCAGCAACAATACGGCCACTGCCATCATCCCCACTGCGACAGCCAGCAGGATTCCTCCGGTGCGTACCGGGTTCTCCTCCGCTCCGGTGACGGGACCTTCCTCTGCCGTGCGAGGCGGATCCACTGGCGCTGTGTTGTCGCCCATCCCCTTGGCCATTTCCTTCTCCAGCTCCTCGCGTGACAGAAAATCGAGATCCCAATGGCTGGTCATCTGTTGTTTTACATGACACTCGTCCGGCCGTGCCTTCTTCCACTCGCTGTCGGGAGTCCGGGTCTGTCGGTACTGGTCTGCGCTCATGTCATTACCTCGTATCTTGCCATGCCATGGCAGCCTGGCTGGAGAGCCGACCCGGACGCATGCTGGCCAGCGTGCGTCGGGCCGGTTAGACTTGTTGTATCACAGTTATGCCTCTGATCGCGACCATAATGGCCGATTACAGGACACATTCTGAAACCATACGGGAGTGGGTATCAATGAAACTGGAACAGATTCTGCTGGATCCTTCCGCAGTGTATGAGACACCGCAACGGGTGTTGGACGATGCATCCCTGGAGAAAGCTGACAAGATCCGGGTATTGCATCACTGGGAGTATGACGCCCGGCGGGTGCTCGATTCGGAAGGAGAGGGTATGGACAATGGCGATGCCTCGACCGTGTTGCAGTCCGTCCTGGAAGCTCTGGAGTCGCTCGGTTCGGGGCCCGGCGAGGAATGAAGGAAATACGCCTGCGCAAGGGGCGTGATGCCTCATTGCGGCGCTTGCATCCCTGGGTTTTTTCTGGCTCGTTGCACGAACCGACGGGTGGATCACCGGAAGATGGGGAAACCGTGCGTGTGATTGATGCCGGCGGCAATGCCCTGGCGCTGGCCGCCTGGTCCAGTCGTTCGAGGATCCGTGCACGTGTCTGGAGCTTCGATACCTCGGAGGTGATCGACCGTTACTTCTTCGAGCGGCGGCTGCGGCAGGCGATCGACCGTCGTGGCGGGCAGGCCACCCGCCCCGGCGTAGCGTGCAGACTGGTGCACGGGGAATCGGACGGACTGCCCGGCCTGATCGTGGACCGCTATGACCGGGTGCTGGTCTGTCAGTTCCTGGCCGCCGGTACCGAGGCCTGGAAGGAGGAGGTGGCTGACCTGCTGATGACGCTGTTGCCGGTCGATTGTATCCATGAGCGGTCGGATGTCGGTGTACGTGAACTGGAAGGGCTGTCGCCCCGCCGCGGATTGATGCGAGGCAGTCTGCCCGAAGCGCGTATTTCGATTATCGAACATGGTGCGCAGTATTTCGTGGATATCGAGACCGGGCACAAGACCGGCTTCTATCTGGATCAGGTGGCCAATCGTCAACTCGCCCGCTCGCTGGCGTCGGGGTGCAGGGTACTGAACTGTTTTTGCTATACCGGTGCCTTCGGGGTGGCGGCGCTGCAGGGTGGTGCCAGCCATGTCACCAGTATTGATGCCTCGGAAGCCGCGCTGCGGCTGGCTGAGGAACATGTGGACCGCAACGGGTTCACGGACCGTCATGTCGCCATATGCGCCAATGCCTTCCAACAACTCCGCCGTTTCCGGGAAGAAGGCCGACATTTCGACATGATCATACTGGATCCGCCGAAGTTCGCTGACAGTCGCAACCAGGTCAACAAGGCCGCACGTGCCTATAAGGACATTGCATTACAGGCAGCGCATCTGCTGTCGCCCGGAGGGCTGCTGATGACATTTTCCTGCTCCGGCGCCATTGACATGCCGCTATTCCAGAAAATTACCGCCGATGCCTTGCTTGATGCCGGCCGTTTCGGTCAGGTGCGGCATTGGTTGCATCAACACGGTGACCATCCGGTGTCACTGCCGTTTCCGGAAGGCCTGTATCTGAAAGGGCTGGTCTGTCTTGTCGATTGATTACATTCGGTCATTCCCTACCGGTCGTGGGGACATTCGCGATATAATTGCGACCAGCACGATTTGACCGGAGGCGTAATGCGGCCCATAGCCATTGTGATCGATCTCGAAGGAACCACCAGTTCTACCCGTTTTATTCGCGATGTCCTGTTCGTCTATGCGGAACAGTTTCTGCCCGACTATATCCGCGAACACAAGGATGAACGTGACGTGGCACGGCAGCTGCGCAGCCTGAGCGACAAGACCGGTATACTGCAGAAAGACACCGAGGGGCTGGTGGCCTGTCTGCAACAGTGGATGAGGGACGGCAACGAGGTGGCTGAACTGCATGCGCTGCTGGGACTGGTATGGGAAGAAGGTTACAGTAAGGGAGAGTTCCAGGCTCACGTCTACTCGGATGTGCCGGACAAGCTGCGAGAGTGGCTGGATCAGGAAATCAACCTCTATGTGCACGGCGATGGCTCGGAGAAGGCACAACGATTATATTTTCGTTATTCCAACCAGGGTGATCTCAGATTGTTGTTCGCCGGTTACTTTGACAGCCGGCTTGGTTCCCGCCGGGAGGAGGCGTGTTATCGCCACATGGCCGACGGGGTGGCGCTGAAACCCGAGGAAATGCTGTACATATCCGACACGGAAGCCGATCTGGACGCAGCCCGGCAAGCGGGAATGGGAACACTGCGTATGGCGCGCCCCGAAGAAATAGACGGGGCGCCGGACGAGGTCCAGTCCTCGCACCCGGTGGTGCACAGTTTTACCGAAATCGATCTGGAAGCGCTTTAGCCCGGCTCTTGCATTATTGCGGGGGGTGATATTCGCGCAGTGACTCCGGGTTGGCCAGTGCGTCACGATTGGTGACATCTTCGCCCAGCAGTGCCGAGCGCACCGCCAGTTCAGCAATCTTGCCGCTCAGTGTGCGGGGTATGTCCCTGACCGCGACGATCTCCCGCGGAACATGACGTGGGGAGGCTCCCCGTCGCACAGCGACGCGGATGCGCTCACGCAGCGTGTCATCCAGTTCCCGGCCCTCCGCCAGGCGCACGCAGAGCACGATCCGTACATCGCCTTCATCTGGTAGTCCGACGGCCACGGATTCCAGCACCTCGGGCAGTTGTTCCACCTGGCGATAGATCTCTGCCGTGCCGATTCTGACTCCGCCCGGATTGAGCACGGTATCCGAGCGACCATGGATCAGGAATCCCCCGGAAGTGGTCTGTTCGGCATAATCGCCGTGTGTCCAGATACCGGGGAAACGCTGGAAATATGCGTTGCTATAACGCTCCATGTCTGGATCGTTCCAGAATCCGGTGGGCATGCAGGGGAACGACTGACGACACACCAGCTCGCCTTTCTCTCCGATCACCGCCTGTCCGTCGGGATCCAGTACGGCGACATCCATGCCGAGACCGGCGCACTGTATCTCGCCCCGCCGGACAGGCAAAAGAGGACAGCCCAGCACGAAGCAGGAGATGATGTCGGTGCCCCCGGAGATCGATTGCAGTGCCACGTCGGAATGGACCTGTCGGTAGATGTAGTCAAAATGCTCCGGCAACAGGGGCGAGCCGGTACTTAACACGGTCTGCAGCGTGGACAAAGCATGTGTCCGAGATGGCTGCAGCCCAGTTTTGCTGGCGTTGGCGATGAAGCGGGCCGAAACACCAAAATGGGTGATGCCATGTTGATCCACCAGGTCAAAGAGTGTCTCTGGTGACGGATGCAGTGGAGAGCCGTCGTACAAGACCACGGTGGCGCCGGCGGCCAGTGCACTGACCAGCCAGTTCCACATCATCCAGCCGCAGGTGGTGAAATAGAACAACGTGCTTTTCGCGGTAATATCACAGTGCAGTTCATGTTCCTTGCGATGTTGCAGCAACGTGCCGCCTACTCCGTGGATGATACACTTCGGTCTGCCGGTCGTGCCGGATGAGTACAATATGAACAGAGGGTCATTGAATGCACAGGGATGGAACTGCAATGGCGCCGGTTTCAGCGGCCGGGCCTCTCTCCAGTCCACGAAGGCCCGGTGGCGAGGCGGGATGGTGTTGCGATACAGATCCGGTAACAACACGACATGTCGCAGGGACGGCAGTGCGCGACGGATCTGTTCCAGTGTTTCATCATGTGTGATGAGCTTTCCTGCATAGGTGTGGCTGCTGACCGCAAAAAGCAGGGCGGGTTCAATCTGCGTGAATCGGTCCAGCACTCCGTTGCTGCCGAAGTCAGGCGAACATGAAGTCCAGACCGCACCGACGCTCGCCGTGGCCAGCATGGCCACCACGGTTTCCGGGCGGTTGGCGGCAAAGGCGGCGACGCGATCGCCCGGACCGATTCCCTGTTCTCGCAACCATGCCGCGATACGGGCGACTTCCCGGGTCAGCTCCGCATAGCCCATGGACTGCCTGATTCCGGTCTCATCACGGAAGATCAGTGCCGGGTGATCATCCTGGCGCGAAAGCAGGTTTTGTGCGTAGTTGAGACGGGCACCGGGAAACCAGTGGTCGTCACGGATGTCGGTGCCGGCTTCCAGAGTGCGCTGCGGTCCTTCCTGCAGATGCACACCTGTGAATTCTAGACATTCGGTCCAGAAATTCTCGCGTTCGACCAGACTCCACCGGTGCAGCGATGCATAGTCGGTCAACCCGGCATCATGGACTGTATTGATATGGGCGATGAAAGCCTGCATGCGACTATGCCCGCTGCGGTATGGCGATGGACGCCAGATGATGTCACCCGTGTCACTGATCCTGTCAGGCGTCATGACGATTCTTCCTCCGCCGTGCCGGCGCCCGAGGCGAGGCCAACCCGTGACAGGTTGTGGCGCTGCAGGCGTTCGCAGATCCAGTGTCCGGTCTGTATCAGTGCCTCCAGATCGATGCCAGTCTCGATACCCATGCCATGCAGCATGTAGACGACGTCTTCGGTGGACACGTTGCCGCTGGCGCCTTCAGCGTAGGGGCAACCGCCCAGTCCGGCGACTGAACTGTCGACAGTGGCGATATCCAGTTGCAGGGCCGCCAGGATGTTGGCCAGTGCCTGGCCATAGGTATCGTGGAAATGCACCGCCAACTGGCTGGCATCGGTCTTTGCCATGCAGCGCTCAAGAACCTGTTGTACCTGGCGTGGAGTGCCGGTACCGATGGTGTCGCCGATCGAGACTTCGTAACAGCCCATGCTGATCAACACGGCGGTGACACGTGCCACCTCGGTGGTCGGCACCGGCCCCTGGTACGGACAGCCCATGGCACAGGAAACATAACCCCGGACCGCTATGCCGGCCTGCTGGGCGGCTTCACAGACAGCGGCGAAACGCTGCAGGCTTTCGTCAATGCCGCAGTTGATGTTTTTCTGGCTGAACGCCTCGGAGGCGGCAGCGAACACGGCCACTTCGCGGACACCGGCGTCCCGGGCCCGCCGAAGTCCTTCAAGATTGGGTGTCAGGGCGGTATAGCGTACACCGTGACGGCGCTTCAGTCCCTGCAGGACACGGTCCGAGTCCGCCATCTGTGGGATCCAGCGTGGTGACACGAAGCTGCCGGCCTCGATGTGCATCAGGCCGCTGTCTGCCAGTCGTTCGATCAGATCCATGCGATCATCGATGCGCAGGGTGCCGGGCTCGTTCTGCAAGCCGTCACGAGGCCCCACCTCGACGATCCGGACGTTATCGGGTGTGCTGATCATGACGGATTCTCCTCAATGAAGGTCAGCAGTATGGCATCGGGCGCCACCAGCTCTCCTTCCCTGCAAAGCAGGGTGTCAACTGTGGCGGCATGGGACGCGGTCAATGTGTGCTCCATCTTCATGGCCTCCATGACCAACAGTGCTTGACCGGGTTCGACCTGCTCGCCGCCGCTCACGTGTACAGTGATGACCCGGCCCGGCAGCGGTGCCACGACATGACGACTGCGTTCACCCACAGCCGTTGCGGCATTGCTGTCGTGGCCGGGCGCGGACTGTTCCTGCAGGTGATAACGACGGCTGTACGGGTTGTGTACCAGATTACGCCAGGCGCGCAGTGGAGACGCCCCTGAAGCACTCCCCGGGGCTGTCTGCGTGCCGGGGGTACGCGCCGCGGTCTGCTCCAGCAACTCGGGCAGATATTGTTCCAGCCAGGTGGTGGGAACCGCGCCATGGCTGAAGTCTGGGTGCCGTAACAGGGTGGCCAGCAGGCCCGCATTGTTCTTTGTGCCGACGATGCTGGTGTGATCCAGGGCGCTAGCCAGGATCCGGAGCGCCTCGGCGCGAGTTCTGGCATGTACGATCAGTTTTGCGAGCAGAGAGTCATAGTGCACCGACACGCGGTCTCCCGCCATGAACCCGGTATCGATGCGAAGGCCGGGAGCATCCGGCCAGTGGACCTGTTGCAAACGCCCGGTGGAGGGCAGAAAGTCAGCGGCGGGATCCTCGGCATTGAGCCGTGCCTCGATGGCATGTCCCTGCAACGCTACCTCGTCCTGTCTGACAGGCAGGGGCTCGCCATTGGCGATCCGTAGCTGCCAGTCGACCAGATCGATACCGGTGATCATTTCCGTGACCGGGTGTTCGACCTGCAGCCGGGTGTTCATCTCCATGAACCAGAAATGCTCACCCTGCAGCAGGAACTCCACCGTGCCCGCGCCCCGGTAGTGGATGGCGGCGGCCGCCTGCACAGCGGTCTCGCCCAGTGCGTTCCGCAGCCGGTCATCAAGCCCCGGAGCAGGCGCTTCCTCGATCAGTTTCTGATGACGCCTTTGAATGGAGCAGTCGCGTTCATGCAGGTGGATGACATTACCCAGTGAGTCGGCAAAGACCTGGACTTCCACGTGTCGCGCATTGTCGAGGTACTTCTCCAGCAGTATCCCCGAGTCGCCGAAGGCGGCAGCGGCTTCCCGTCGGACCGCGGCCAGCGCGGCATCGAATCCGGCGGGTGCATGCACGACGCGCAGTCCGCGACCACCGCCACCGGCCACGGCCTTGATCAGTACCGGGTAGCCGATGGCATCGGCCTGTTCCCGGAAGACCGCGTCGTCGACGACTTCCTCATCCACCTGGAACCCCGGAACAACGGGTACGCCGGCCTGCTGCATCAGTGCGCGCGCC
>JAWLFN010000246.1:0-3700 GCA_041685555.1 Gammaproteobacteria bacterium
CCGCGGTCGGGATTGAACTGCTCCTCGGCACGCTCGATGCGCGTGAAGTCGACGCTGGCATTGACCTCGGCGGTGAACCGGCCCGGCCCCACCACCGGATGCAGTATACGGCTGATGCGGTCCATCAGCGTGTCCTCGAAGCGCCGCACATATTCGAACTGCTCGGCGGCAATCACCATCTCCGGATCACGCTCGCGGCCGCTGAGCAGATTGCCGTTCTGATCCACCACCGTGACGGAATCGGCGACCATGTCCGGCACGCTGGAGGCAACCAGACTGGTGATGGCCTGCACCTGGGTCTCCGTCAGCTGGCGACCGGAGCGCAGGTTGAGCATGACCGATGCCGATGGCCGGCGTTCGGTACGCATGAACACGGAGCGCTCCGGCGTGGCAAGATGTACCCGGGCGGACTGCACGTTGCGCATGCTGGCGATGGTGCGTTGCAGCTCGCCTTCCTGACTGCGCCGGTAGCGGTTCATCTCCATGAACTGACTGGTACCCAGCCCCTGCTCCTGGTCCAGCGATTCATAGCCATAGCCGTTGTCGCGGCTGACACCGGCGCCGGCCACGGCCAGCCGCAGCGCCGATACGCGTTCCGAGGGCACCAGCACCACGCCGCTGCCCGGATCGACGCGGAACGTGGCCCCTTCCGTCTCCAGTGCACTGATCAGCTCGGCGCTGTCATAGCCCTGCATGTTGGCATACAGTGGTTGCCAGTCTTCCCCCCGGGACCACAGCACCACGGCGAAACCCAGCGCCACGCTGGCCGCCAGGCCCAGCAGCAGACCCAGCTGACGCAGCATGTCCAGGCGACCGAAGCCGTTCAGGAAATCATTGCGCAGGCCGCCGCTACCGCCACGCTGCTGTGTGTCCTCGGTCTGTGAATCCGCTATCGCCATGCTGCTGTTCCGTATGCGGGTGAGTCAACGCCGTCAGATCGGCATGTTCATGATGTCCTGGTAGGCACTGACCAGGCGATTACGCACCTGGTTCATGGCTTCGAAGGACACGCTGGCTTTCTGCATCTGGATCATCACCTGGGTGATATCCACGTCCGGATCGCCGGCCTCGAAGGCACGCTGCAGGGCGCCGGACTGCTGCTGGGTGTCGTTGACGCTGTCCACGGCCTGGCGCAGCATATCGGTGAACCCGGGGGCCTCGCTGGCACCGCCTTCGCGGATACCCTCTCCCGGCTGCACACCCTGGCCGGGCCGCAGTCCATCCACGGCCTGGGTGGACTGCCCGGCGGGCTGGACCTGCTCGCGCATGCTGCGCATCTGGGTCAGCAGTTCATTGATGTCGGTTCGGTTGGTGATGTTGCTCATCGTCTCTGCCTCAGGCGCTGGTCAGTGATTCGACATTGATACCGGAGTCGCGCATCCGTGCCAGCTTGTAGCGCAGGGTGCGAGCACTGACGCCCAGTGCCTCGGCAGTCTCCTTGCGCCGCCCACCCTGGTCCTTCAGGGTGCGCAGGATCATCTCGAACTCGTGCCGTTTGAGGTCATTGCCAAGTTCGCCGGCGGATTCGGCCAGGCTGCGGCTGACCTCGTCGTGTTCTTCATCGGCGGGTCCCGCGGCGGCCCGGTCGAGCGGTGCCATGCCTGTCCGCGGCTCGCCGCCCAGGCCCAGGCAGTCGGCCGTGATCAGACCATGGTCCTGCAGGATCAGGGCGCGCTGGATGACATTGTCGAGTTCGCGGACGTTGCCGGGCCAGTGGTGGGCTGTCAGCTGACGGCGGGCATCGTCATCGAAGCCGCTGACGGGCTGCTGCATACGCGTGGCATGGCGCCGTAGCAGTCGCTCAGCGAGCGGCACGATGTCGCCACGTCGCTCGCGCAGTGGTTGCCATTGCAATGGGAACACGCTGAGCCGGTAATACAGGTCCTCGCGAAACGTGCCATTGCTGACACACTGGTGCAGGTCACGATTGGTGGTGGCGATGACGCGCACGTCCAACGCAATGGTGCGCCGCCCGCCGACCCGCTCCACTTCCCGTTCCTGAAGTACGCGCAGGATCTTGGCCTGCAGGCCGATGTCCATTTCCGAGATCTCGTCCAGCAGGATGGTGCCCCCGTCGGCCTGTTCGAACTTGCCGGGGTTGGCGTTGTGAGCACCGGTGAACGCCCCTTTCTCATGGCCGAACAGGGTCGCCTCCAGCATGTTCTCGGGAATGGCGGCACAATTGATGGCGATGAACTCACCCCGGGCGCGCGGCGAACGCTGGTGGATATACCGGGCCAGCACCTCCTTGCCGGTGCCACTCTCGCCGGAGATCAACACGGTGGCATCCGAGGCCGCCACCCGTGCGGCCAGAGCCAGCGTCTGCTTGCTGGATGGCTCCTCGGCCACCGGTGCATCGCTGATCCCGTTGCCGCTCACGGCCACATACTTTCTCACGGTTTCGACCAGGGTGTCTGGCTGGAACGGTTTGACCAGATAGTCGACCGCACCGTTGCGCATCGCTTCCACGGACTGGCTGACGCTGCCATAGGCGGTGATCAACAGCACGGGTGTCATGGGAAATCCGGCACGAACCTGCTTCAACAGTGCCTGTCCGTCCATGCCTCCCATGTTCACGTCCGAGACCAGCAGATCCACGCTGCGCCCGGACAGCACGTCCAGCGCCGCCTCGGCCGACTCCACCGCGACCACGGAAAATCCGGCGTAGGCCAGGGTGTCCTCCAGTGCCTCGCGCAGGTCCTGGTCGTCCTCGGCAATCAATACGGTCGACTGACTCATCGATACATGTCCTCTGCACTGGCTGTGGGTGTCGTGACAGGTGGCATCCGGAATCCGGCCACCGTGCCCCGGGTCGGTTCGGAAACAGGCCAGTCATCGCCACGCACACGGCGTATGAAAAACTCTCCATCATGGGCACGCGCCACGACCTGGGCCACCGCCAGGCCCAGACCGGTGCCCTGCGGACGCGTGGTGTAAAACGCCTCGCGGGCCCGTTCCGCCTGTTCCCGGCTGAGACCGGGTCCGTTGTCCCGCACACTGATCGTCAGCCCGTCATCATCATGCGCCAGTGCGACAAACAGCCGGGCATCGGCACCGGCGGCCTGCAGGGCATTCTCTATCAGGTTCAGGATGGCCCCGATCAGGGCGTCGCGATTGCACCGCAGCCGCGTGTCACCGGCACGGTTGTCCCACACCACCTGCTGCCCCCTGGATCGCAACAGTGTCTCGGCTGCCATCCGCACATCCTCCAGCAACGTGGTGGCGGACACCTCGCTGTCGAGCACGGCATCGCCGCGGGCAAACAGCAGCATGTCGCGCACCTGGCGCTCCATGTTGCGAAGGCGCTCGCCGAGCCGACCGATGGTGCGTCGCTGCTGAGCGGGAGGCAGCTGCATGCCTTCCAGGTGGCCGGCATAGAGCATGGCGGCCGACAGGGGCGTGCGGATCTGATGGGCCAGCGAGGACACCATCCGCCCCATCTCGGACAGGCGCTGATGACGGCTGAGATGCTGTTGCAGGCGGCGGGTCTCGGTCTGATCGGTGATCAGGATGATCTGGCCGGGTTCGTCATCCAGCGAGCGCGTCAGTAAACTGACACGGCGACCATCACGCAGGGAGATTTCGTGTCCGTCATCCTCCCGCGGCGCGAAACGGTCCCGGATGATGCCACGCCAGTCGCTGCCCTGCAGGGGCTCGCCGAGCAGTTCACGGGCGGCGGCGTTGCACTCGGATACGCGGC
>JAWLFN010000247.1:0-3672 GCA_041685555.1 Gammaproteobacteria bacterium
TGGAACAGGAGGTCAAACACACAAAGCGCAGTGGCGAGCTCCTTGCCTTGCTGTTCCAGTCGATCCAGAAAAAGACGTCGGTTCGGTAACCCGGTGAGAAGGTCATGGTGGGCGTTATGCCATATTTTCTCCTCGGCAAGCGCCCTTTCGGTCACATCCCGGAGGATGCAGACAACTGCTTCGGTTTCCTGATGCTCGTCCAGCACGGGAGCTATCAGGTACTCGAACCTGTCACCCTGATTGGACACAAAAGCATGAACGAACTTGCCCCGGTAGGTGGTCTGGTCGGCAACCACCTTTTCCAGGTTCCGCTGGAAGTCCGGGGCGAACGGAAATCCGAGGGTAAAGCCGGATTCCCCGATGATGGCCTCGGGTCTCAGGGCGAAAAGATCGGCCGTGGCCTGGTTGGCGTAGATGAATCGGCCCTCGAGATCCATGACATGAATCGGGTCCGGGGATGCGATCAGAATGGCGCCGAACAGCCGGGTTTCCACATCCTTGATGAACGCATACTGCTCGAGCGACTCGGCGACGGCCTGATCGATGGCTTCGTGGAACCGGGTGAGGTCTTCAAGCTGTTGTCCGGAGACCGACGGGTAGGCCCTGGTCCAGTGAGACACCACACTGGCGCGCAGGGCACGAAACTCGGAAATGGTCTCAATGACACTGAAGCCGCTGGTCTGCCGGTCGCCCCCGTGCACTTCCGCCCAGGACTCTTCCACGCCCTCCGGCCCATGGCCCTGCGATTTGGCGACCTGTTCGGACTGAGTCTGGCGCGAATCGAGATCATCGGCTATCGTCAGAAGCATGTCCCTGGCGTGGTCACGCAGCCCACTTTTGCTCATACGACCGGCACTCAGGAGAGTCCGGGCGAACGCCTCCCAATCCTGAAGAATCGGCTCTATCTGTGTACGAATGTAATCGGCTAATCGCGGATTTTCCTGCATTTTCTGGCCCACACCAAAACAGAAAGATCAGGCACACCACCGCGGGGCCGGTGTCTTCATGGAACGCCCCATGCCTGTTGGTGGTGCCCTGGACGGACTGGGTTGTGGCTCGAGAATCACAGGAACCGCACGCTACAGGATGGGCAAAGTCGATGGCATTATCGGTGCGCTGGCGCACTCGTGGGCACGTGACTCAGTAGTGGGGTGGCCTGTCGTCATCCGCCGGCGGGATCGTCTGACTTCCCTGCTCGATCAGGGTTTCGTACTTTTCCTGCAGCTCCCGCAGTTGCTGATGCAGTCGATCCATCCGACGCTTCTGGTCCATGATCACATCGTCGAGGGCGTCCATTGCCTCTTCCTGGAACGCCACCTTGATCTGCAGTTCGGTCAGTTCGTTTTCCACACTCACGAGCGCATGCCCTCGATGAACTCCCTGGACTCGCTGATGGCGCTCTGCATGTCAGCGATGAGCCGATCGACATCGGTGCTGATGGTGTCCAGCTCGCCCTGCAGGGACGCGATGGCGCGCGAATTGAGATTGTGGCGCAGGTACAGGACATTATCACGCAGCGTGTCCAGCACCGGATCCAGCGAGGACTCGACCCGATGCATGGCCGTCATCAGTTGCTCGTAGCGCTGACGGGTGATCCGCAACTGCGCTTCGCTATCACGGCGCAGGCTCTCGCTGGTGTATAACGCCAGCTCGTCCGACCATTCATCGAACAGGTCCTCGGCCACGGTTTCCACCGACCCGATGCGGTCACGGATCCGCTCCGCCGCCGCTTCACTGGCCTCGAACTCGGCATTGAGGCGATTGTAGACCTCCTGCAGTTCACCGCCATCGAAATCACGCACACTGCGGAACTGTTCCAGCGCCGACTCGAACTGCTCCTGTCCCTCTTCCTGCGCCTCCTGTGCGTCCTCGACCCGGTCCACCAGGATGTCACGCTTGTGGACGCCGAAGCGTTCCATGGTGCCGTAATAGGCGGACTGGCAGGCCGCCAGGGTCAGCCCCAATGCAGCAATGACCAGGGATCGGTGCAGGTTCATGAGCGAGTTCCTCCAGAATTGATGATCATCTACGGTGCAGTTTCTGTCCGATCCGCGGCGGAGTCAATTTGCCGCGCTCAGACCGGTGCAGCGGAACGTGATGTTGATCCGGCAATCCCCGGTCAACGGGTGGATGTCTTCCTTCAGGGGAAGGATGCCATGATACCGGAAACGATCCGGACCTCCCCACACCACGACGTCCCCGTGGCGCAGCGAGACGCGCCGCGTCGGACCACCACGCCTCAGGCCGCCCCACTGGAATACGGCGGGAACCCCGAGGGAGATCGACACGATCGGTGATTCCGTATCCTTTTCATCCCTGTCCTGATGCAGTGTCAGTCGTGTTCCGGGCCGATATTCATTGATCAGGCCGACATCGGGCGCGAAATTGGAGTAACCAGCCGCTTCTGCCGCTTTCTTCGCCACTTTCCCGAAGATCGGGGGCATGGCCGGCCATTCATGGCCCGTGACGGGATCCATCACCTGATATCGATACCCGGATCGATCAGAGACCCAGCCAAATCGGCCACAATTGGTCATGGCCACCGACATACGTTTGCCGCCCGGTGTCACAAGATGGCGGAATGGCGACGTTTCGGAGACGATAGTCACTTTTTCAAGCAGTTCTTCCGCCTCATCAACGACGAAACCATGCAGATGCCAGGTGCCCCCGTCCAGCTGTTCGGACCAGGCATCACGGGCGGAGTGGATATCGAAAAGGTCCATGACGTGGACAGTATAGCACCGGCTCCACCGGCAACCGGTTACAATGCGCTCCATGAATGACTCCGCCGCTCCGATTTCCCGCCTGCCGATCGAGTCCGTGCTGCCGCGGCTGCGCGATACCCTGGTCCAGCACAACCGCTGCCTGCTGGTGGCCCGGCCCGGAGCCGGCAAGACCACCCGGGCGCCCCTCGCCCTGCTGGAAGACACTCCCGCTGATGGCGGTCGCTGGTTACTGCTGGAGCCGCGCCGGGTCGCCGCCCGTCTGGCGGCCACATGGATGGCGGAGCAACTTGGCGAGAAGGCCGGAGACACCGTCGGTTATCGTGTGCGCGGCGACACCAAAGTGAGCACTCACACACACCTGGAGATTGTCACGCAGGGCATACTGACCCGGATGTTGCAGGACGACCCGATGCTGGAGGGAGTGGCCGGCATCATTTTCGACGAGTTCCACGAACGCAGCCTGGAGGCGGATCTGGGACTGGCGCTGACCCTGGATGTACAGAGCGGGTTGCGCGAGGACCTGAAGCTGCTGGTGATGTCGGCCACACTGGATGTACAGGCACTGCTCGGCGTGCTGGGCGAAGATACTCCGGTCATCGACTGCCCGGGGCGCAGCTACGAAGTGACCACTCACTATCGGTCACCAACGCCGCGGCAGAAGCCAGAACTTCACCATGCGCGCGTGGTCCGCGAGGCACTGGACTCGCATCAGGGCCATATTCTGGTCTTCCTGCCCGGTCAGCGCGAGATCCGGCGGCTGCAACAGACCCTGGAAGGCACCCTGCCCGACACCGTCGAAGTGCTGCCGCTGCACGGCCAGTTGCCCCTGGCACAGCAACAGTCCGTGCTGCGCCCGCCCGTCGACGCCCGTCGACGCGTCATCCTCTCCACCGCCATTGCCGAATCCAGTCTCACGGTACCCGGTGTGCGCATCGATGACGATGCG
>JAWLFN010000248.1:0-3671 GCA_041685555.1 Gammaproteobacteria bacterium
GCGCGCAGTCATGCGGATGGCCCCTCCCTGTTGGAGTCCGGTCTGCCGAGAGGTCCCACCTGCGTGTTGCTGGATCTTTGCCTGCCCGGAGAAAGTGGGCTGGAACTTCAGCAGTCACTGCGGGCCATCGATTCCTGTGTACCCATCATCTTTCTGAGTGGAGCCGTTGATGTGTCGTCTGCCGTGCTCGCCCTGAAGGGTGGTGCCATGGATTTATTCGAGAAGGGGAGTTTCAGGCCGGAAGAGTTGGTCGATCGCGTGCTGGCCGCCCTGGAAGAGCACCGCCAGGGTCTTCAGGACAAAGAGCGTCGGGAGGCACTGAGGGAGAGGATTCTCACGTTGTCGCGACGGGAGCGCGAGGTGGCCTGTTTGGCCGCGTATGGCAAAGCGAACAAAGCGATCGCGGCGGAACTGGGGATCAGTGACAGGACGGTCGAAATCCATCGCAGTCATGCGATGCATAAACTCCAGATCGGCACGCTGGCCGAGCTTGCACGCCTGCTCAGTGAACTGGAGACCACGGAGCAGGACCCATTCAGCGATGCCTGAAAAAACGGAGGGGGCACTAGTGGAAATCCCTTATTGTTGACGTTGAGCATGAGGGTCTATTCTGAATGCACTGCCGTCAAGACCAGCAGGAATGGATCATTCTGGAGTAGACCAATATGCAAGCAACAATGGAGCTGGAGCGAGTCGGTCTGTTCAGTGTGGCTGACCGCCATCCGCGAACGACACACGATCGTTTTACCTCACGCCTGGCCCGAACCTCTGCCAGCCGGGTGCTTCATCGGGGCGAGCATTTGTTCCGGACCGGAGATGTGGTCGATGATGTGTACCGCGTCGTCGGAGGCGTGTTGAAAAGCTATTTCATTCACGAAGGCGGCGACGAACAGATCACCGGATTTCATCTCCCTGGCGATCTGATCGGCTTTGATGCGCTTGCCGATGACCATGCCGCATTCTCCGTGGTGGCACTGGATACCGCCAGTGTGGCGCGGGAGTCGCTTCGCTCCGCGTATGGGGATACTCCTTTCCATGATGTCATGGACCGTGAGTTCTATGCCTGCATGCGCCGCGAAATTTTCCGCCTTACGCAGTTGCTTCACATTGAACGCAGCGGCACGGATGCGCGGCTTGCCCGTTTCCTGCTGGATTATTCGGAAGCCCAGGGAAGCAGGGGCTATGACCGTATGGAGTTTTACCTGCCTATGGGCAGGAAAGATCTGGCACGCTATATCGGCCTGGTTCCCGAGACCGTGTCCAGAATATTCAGTCGCCTGCGGGACCGGAATATTCTATCGGTGGACAATAACCACATCTGCATCCTCGATGCGGCCGAACTGACCGCCATAGCGGACGGTGACCCGGAAGAAGGATGAGCATGCCGGAATCATCCACTTTTCGATAACGTGCGAGTCTGACCCTGCTATCCGTTATCCCAGTAACGGGTGGCCCTCTGGCAGTTGCCTGGCATACCAGAGCGCTAGCTTGTGTTCCATGGTCTGCTGTGACACCTGTTCCTCCGGCAGGGGCTGGATGAGCCCGTCGCGGACCAGCAGCCGGTACAGAAAGAGCACCTTGTCCTCGGCCGAGTCGGTGGGTTCGAACCGGGCCGCGCCCCGCTTTTCGGCGTAGACCACACCCACCTCGATGGCTTTCTTCAGCAGTTCTTTCTCGTGCTTCAGTTTCTTGATTGCCATGGTGTCCTGGGGCTCCTCACCCGATCCGCTTCGCACTACCGATGATACAGACACCGTAACTGTAATACCCACGGCGCTGCCCGTACAGAGCAACACAGTCATGCGCTTCCAGCATACAACCGGGCCATGAACGCGGTGCTCACTCCCGCGTCTGCGCCCGGTTCAACGCAATTTGCACCGCCTGCTCCGCATGGATCGCGGTCGTGTCATGGAGTGGAACGTCCGTATCGGCATTCTGGATCAACAGTCCGATTTCCGTACAGCCAAGGATCACGCCCTGCGCACCGCGCCCGGCCAGTGATGACACCACCTCCAGATAGGCCGTTTTCGAATCGGGCCGGATCACGCCCTGGCACAGTTCATCGTAGATGACCGTATGAACGAGTTCCCGCTGCGATTCGTCGGGAATGATCACTCGGATACCCTGACTCTCGAGACGTTCACGATAGAATGCCTGCTCCATGGTGAACCGTGTGCCGAGCAACCCGACACTGGTGATTTTCTCCTGCTGAAGCACGCTGGCAGTGGCATCCGCGATATGCAGCAGCGGAACACGCACGGCCTGCTCGATGTCGGCCGCCACCTTGTGCATGGTGTTGGTGCAGAGCACCAGAAACTCCGCGCCCGCGGATTCGACCGCCTGAGCGGCCGATGCAAGAATTCCGGCGGTCGCGTCCCAGTCTCCCTGGTGCTGCAGGGCCTCGATCTCGGCGAAATCCACGCTGTAGAGCACCAGTCGGGCCGAGTGCAGTCCGCCCAGCTGCTCTCTCACCTTCTGATTGATGAGCCGGTAGTAGGTCTGGGTGGATTCCCAGCTCATTCCTCCGATCAGGCCGATTGTCTTCATCTGCATCCCTCCCGTATGATTCAGTCCCTGTCATGGTTTACCAGCAGTTCCCGGCCCGCCTCGCGCACGTCCGTGCAGCCGGTCAGGGCCATGGCCACTTTCAGTTCCGATCGGATCAGACCCAGCATGCGGGCCACGGCCTTTTCGCCTCCGGCTGCCAGAGGAAAGGCCCAGGCGCGGCCCAGCAGACAGGCGTCGGCGCCCAGCGCCAGGGCGCGCAGTACGTCCAGTCCGGAGCGCACACCGCCATCCATCAACACCGGTACCTCGCCATCCACCGCTTCCACTATGTCCGGCATGGCGGCGACACTGGACGGGACACCATCCAGTTGTCGGCCCCCGTGATTGGAGACGATGACGCCGTCCGCGCCGGCCGCGATCGCCTGCCTGGCGTCGCCGCGGTCCAGGATGCCCTTGACCACGATCGGACCTTTCCAGCGCTCCCGCACCCAGGCGATGTCATCCCAGGTCACGGTGGGGTCGAAATTGCGCTGTACCCAGCCGGCAAAGGACGCGAAGCCGCTGTTGTCGGGAACGGCATCAACGATATTGCCGAACACATGCGGGCGGCCGTTGACCTGGACGTCCCAGAGCCAGCGGGGATGGGTCACTCCCTGCCAGATCCGCCGCAGACTGGTGATCGGCCCCGGTGGAGAGGACATCCCCGAATGCACGTCCCGGTAGCGCGCGCCCGCCACGGGCAGGTCCACGGTGAACACCAGCACCGGACAGTGGCAGGCCTCGACGCGGGCCAGCAGTTCGGCCATATAGGCGCGGTCGCGGATCAGGTACAGTTGGTACCAGGGTGGCACCGGAGCCTTTTCGGAGACTTCCTCCACGCTGCAGATACCGACGGTGGACAGGCAGAAGGGCACTCCGGCGCGGGCCGCGGCGTTGGCCGCCTGCACTTCGCCACGTCGCGAGAACATGCCGGCGAAACCGATGGGTCCGAGGGCCAGTGGCAACGCCAGCTTCTGGCCGAACAGTTCGATGTCCGTGGACAGCTCCGAGACATCGCGCATGACCCGCTGCCGTAACGCCAGGGCCTGCATGTCGTCGATGTTGCGGGCCAGGGTGAGTTCGGCATAGGAGCCGCCATCCAGGTACTCGAAGAACAGCGGCGG
>JAWLFN010000249.1:0-3670 GCA_041685555.1 Gammaproteobacteria bacterium
ATGTGATAGCTGGCACTCACAGGATTGCGGTACCCGCCACTTTCGGCGTACTGACCACCATTGCCGCGTTCGCGCCAATGCTGCTGGTGGGCGGCCAGGCAGCCCCGTTCTTCGAAGCCATCGGCATGGTGGTGATCCTGTGCCTGCTGTTCTCCCTGGTGGAATCCAAGCTGATTCTGCCTGCCCACCTGGCAGCGGCGGAGAAAGTTCCCGACAACCCGGAACAGCGCAGTCCACTGCAGCGCTATCAGGATGCCGTGGCCCACCGGCTGGCACGATTCATACACAACGTCTACCGACCTGCCCTGCAGCTTTCCTTGAGGAACCGCTACTCGACCGTGGCGCTGTTCATCGGCGGCCTGATACTCAGCGCAGGCATCATCGTCGGTGGCCTGGTGCGTTTCGAGTTCTTTCCCAGCATCCCCAGCGACTTCATCCAGGCCAGCGTGACCATGAACGATGGCACTTCCTACGAAGCCCGGAACGAAGCACTGGCACAGATGGAGCAGGCCGTATTGACCCTCAACGAGGCGTTTCCGGAGACGCCGCCGGTGGATCACGTCATGGTCTTCACCAATGGCGACACAGGAGGCTCCCTGTTGGTCGAGCTGGTCAAGTCGGAAGACCGTCAGGTGGCGCCGTCGGAGATCGAACAGCGCTGGCGCGAGCGGGTCGGCCCCATCACCGGTGCCAGGGAAGTGCGTTTCTTTTCCAGCACCATGGTTGGCGGCGGTTCCGCCATCAACCTGCAACTGACCGGCGCGGACTTCACTCAACTCGAGAGTGCCGCCAACCGGTTGACCGCGGTGCTCGGTGAGTACGAAGGCGTGTACGACGTCAGTAATTCCTACAGTCAGGGCGGCGACGAGATCCGGTTGAAGATCAAGCCCGGCGCCGAACAACTGGGACTGGACGCCACCATGCTGGGCAACCAGGTGCGCCGCGCTTTCTATGGCGACGAGGCGCAACGCCTGCTCCGTGGCCGCGATGAACTCCGCGTGATGGTCCGTTATCCGGAAGAAGAACGTGAGTCGGTCGCCAGTCTGGAGAACATGCGTATACGGACACCGGAGGGTACAGAGGTGCCCTTCAGCGAAGTGGCCGAGGTAGAGATCGGAGAGGGCTTTTCCACCATCAGTCGCATCGACCGTCAACGCACGGTGTCGGTGACTGCTGACATTGATCCACTGGTGGCCCAGTCAGGCACCGTGGTTCGCGATGTAATCGCCAATCATGTGCCAGCGCTTCTCAGTGATTTCCCGGCTGTCAGTTTCGGGCTGGGGGGCGCCACCCAGGAACAGAACGAACTGATGCTGCGCATTGCCCTGTTCTTCCTGGTGGCTCTGTTCCTGATCTATACGCTGCTGGCGATCCCCCTGCGTTCGTATGTACAGCCGTTGATCGTGATGGCTGTCATCCCGTTCGGCATGATCGGAGCCCTGATCGGTCACATCGTGTTCGACTCTACAGTCAGCATGATGTCACTGTTTGGCCTGGTGGCCCTGTCCGGGGTGATCGTCAACGACAGCCTGATCCTGGTGGATTTCGTCAATCGCGGCCGACGCAAGGGCATGGCGCTGATGGACGCGGTGGTCGATGCCGGCACATCCCGCTTCCGGGCCATCCTGTTGACCACACTGACCACCTTCCTTGGCCTGTTGCCGGTGATGTTCGAAACCAGCATGCAGGCGCAGATGGTCATTCCGATGACATTATCGCTGGGCTTCGGGATCGTGTTCGGGACGGTTCTGACGTTGTTCCTGATTCCGTCGCTGTATCTGATCCTGGAGGATCTCATGCCGGGGATCGATGAGGACGAGACCGTTGATGGGGATCTTCGGATGGCATGACACGGGGAGGAGCACGAAAAATCAACAGCCCCACGCGGCGGCGGAACGCCGCGGGGGCTGTTGATTTTTCCTCTGGCGGTCGGTGCCGATTCGAGGCTGGCTTTCCGATGGGTTGTATCAGTTCCAGGAATCGAGGCCCGCGGACTGGATGCTGGCGGTGCACTCGGATTCAGGCAGTTCGTTGTCGGTACAGAATTCGCGGAAAGTGCGCAGGGCTTCCTCGACGATCTGGCCGGCCGTGTTGTCGTGGATCTGCTCCCGCAATAACGCTTCAACCTCCTCGGCGGCCAGCACACCGCTGTCGCGCAGATCGGCCGCGCGGTAGTAAAGGATACGCATGGCTTCATCGTAGATCTCACGGCGGTCGTCGCTCAACGCATCCCGCAGTCGCTCCTGCGACTGATCAAAAGCACGCTGCGTCCCCCGCAGATCAATCCGCGGCTCCCCGTCCTCCGCCGGATCCGAACACCCGACCAACAGAATCCCGACCAGGCCCAACAGACCATTTCTCACATTCACTCGACTCATAACCACAATGATACCCCAACCCCGCCCCGCGGCAAACCAGGGCGGGAGCCGATCACGCGGAGGAAAACGCAAGAGGCCCCAGGGCGTTCCACCGCCTCGGGGCCTCTTGCGTTTTCGTGCAATCTCACGGATCGGCCATCACCCGCTCAGGTGCGGCCTCCCACATCGGGGATCAGTCTCCCGTAGCGCGATGCACACTCTGATCCGCCCACTTCCAGCTGAACGCACCGAAGAACATCTCATCCCAGCTTTGCTGGCCCCAAGGCACCGAGCGGGATGGGTCCGGGTTGTTCAGGTTCTGCTCGGAGTTGTCGAATGCGCCAGTGGCAACCACTTCCGTGCCAGCCGGAACAAACTTCGGATCCTTGAGCTGGTAATCCATCTGCCAGTTATAGTTGTAACTGGCGATGTTGATCAGCTCCTCCACGCTACCATCCGGGTAATGCGCCTCGAAGCGCATCCACTTGCCGCGGAAGTGCATATGCGGCAGGAAACTGTACAGGTACGCATCACGGTCCAGCGTGATCGAGGTGGATTGTACGAAATTCGGATCGTACGGCGGGATGTTCTCCCAGGTCGGGGTGAAGATACAGGCACAGACCTGCATCATGCGCTCCTCCGGCGGATTATCCTCGTCGTAGAACCACAGACCGATGCGACTCTCGTCCACTGTCTCGCGGCCATTGGTGGTGTAGTGCAGCTGCAGCGCCAGCGTGGAACCGGCCTCCAGCAGACCACCGGTATTGGGCTCGGCCATTTCCGGCTGTGCTCCCGGGATGTAAGCCTGGATCCGCGCCTTGTTGGGATCCTTGCCATCGATGAAGGCGCTGCCATCGAGCTGCTCATCGGGTCCCACCACGGCATTCAGCGTATGGTGCAGAACGGTTCGGTCACCCGCCACGTATTGGCTGGCCTTCAGCCAGCGATCCTCTTCCAGCGGAATCGGTACCGCTGTGTGGATATAGTCCAGCACGCCAGTGGCCGGAATCTCCTGCGGCGGCACATTCAGAATCATGTCAGGCTCGCCAAAGGCCCAGTCCGTCTCCGGCCACGTCAACTCGGCCAGCGGATCAGGCTCGTCGGCCTGCCTGGGCGCCCCGGCGTCCACCCAGGCCAGTATCTTGCGCTCATCCTCGACATCCAGCGTGTAGGTGTTCTCGAACTCCCCCACATGCGGATCGATCTGGCCCGGAGGCATACGTTTGGTCATCAGCACTTCACGGATCATCGGAGCCCAACCCTGCGCCATGGTGTGACTGTCCATGGCGAACGGTCCGATACCACCTTCGCGG
>JAWLFN010000250.1:0-3659 GCA_041685555.1 Gammaproteobacteria bacterium
CTCTTTCTCCCAGCCACCTACGGATCAACGGGTCAACGTGCCGCGGATGCTCATGCAAGAGGCGGTCCGCGGGAGTCAGTGTCAGGGCGAGCAGCTCTCCGTCACGCTCCAGGTCAGCCACCCGGAAATCCATCAGACCGGTCTGCCTCGTGCCCAGTACCTGACCCGGACCACGCAGCCGCAGGTCCTCTTCGGCAATATGGAACCCGTCGTTGCTGTCGCGCATGATCATCAGTCGTTCGCGGCCGACCTCCGACAGCGGTGTCTGGTACAACAGGATGCAATGACTGGCCCGACTGCCGCGCCCGACACGGCCCCGCAGTTGATGGAGCTGGGCCAGCCCCAGTCGTTCCGGGTTCTCGATGATCATGACGCTGGCATTGGGGACATCCACGCCAACCTCGATGACCGTGGTAGCCACCAGCAGCTGGAATTCGCCGCTCTTGAAGGCTTCCATGACCCGTGTCTTGTCGGCCGGTTTCATGCGTCCGTGCACCAGAGCGATCCGCAGTTCCGGCAATAGTGCCGAAAGCTGTTCCGCCGTGGCTTCCGCGGCCTGACACTGTACCGCCTCCGAATCCTCGATCAGCGTGCAGACCCAATATACCTGACTGCCACGGCGACATGTGTCACGGATACGGTCGATCACCTGTTCACGCCGTTCGTTGGAAATCACCACGGTATTGACCGGCGTGCGTCCCGGCGGCAGTTCGTCAATGACACTGACCTCCAGATCGGCGTAGGCGCTCATGGCCAGTGTCCGTGGAATGGGTGTGGCGGTCATGACCAGCTGGTGCGGTAACCGTCGGTTGTCCGTGGTGGCTCCTTTCTCCCGCAGCGCCAGTCGCTGGTGGACGCCGAAGCGGTGTTGCTCGTCGATGATCACCAGGCCCAGGCGATGGAACTGTACGTCATCCTGGAACAGGGCATGGGTGCCCACCACCACCTGTGCGGAGCCGTTGGCGATCAGGGACAGCTGCTGGTCGCGGCGCCGGCCCTTGACCCGGCCGCTGAGCCAGCCGACCTGCAGGCCGAGTGGCGTCAACCATTCCGAGAAACTGATAAAATGCTGTTCGGCCAACAGTTCGGTGGGTGCCATGATCACGGCCTGGTGATCGTTTTCCACTACCTGCAGCGCGGCCAGTGCCGCGACCACGGTCTTGCCGGAACCGACATCCCCCTGCAGCAGTCGCAGGCCCGGTACGGGCTCGGCCAGATCCCGGCTGATCTCGTGCAGCACACGCTGCTGTGCCGCCGTGAGGGGAAAAGGCAGGTGGTCCAGTAATTGCCGTGTCAATCGGTTGCGACTGGGCAGCGCGACTGCCGAAAACTGCCGTGCCTGCTGGCGGATACGACGCATGCTGAGGCGATGGGCCAGCAGCTCTTCGAAGGCCAGCCGTTGCTGGCTGGGGTGCCGACCCTGTTCCAGCAGTTCAATGCGGGCGTCCACGGGAGGCTGGTGCACGTATTGCAGGGCCCGGGTCAGGGAGAAATTCAGTCCCGGAGGACAGAGAGCTTCCGGCAACCACTCCTGCAGGGTATCTCCCTGTCGGGACAGGCGTTCGAGTGCCTGCTTCATCAACGTCCGCAGGCGGGTCTGCTGCAGTCCCTCGGTAGCCGGATAGATGGGCGTGAGTCGATCCTCGACGGGCTGTCGGTCACTGGCGTCCTGGTATTCGGGGTGGTAGATCTCGTAGCCGCTTCGGCCGGGCCGGATTTCGCCATGACAGCGCAATCGCGCGCCGGGACGCAGGCGCTTGCGCTGAGCAGCCGAAAAATAGTAGAAGCGCAGGCCGATCATGCCACTCTCATCTCGCAGCCGGCAGAACAGGCTGCGACGTCGGCCGAGATCCACTGCGGCGCTGACCAGTTCGCCCTCGACCATCACATCCTGCCCCTGCCGTACCTGGCCGATGGGTGTGATACGCGTGCGATCCTGGTAGCGCAATGGCAGATGGAACAACAGGTCCTGAACGGAATGGATGCCCAGCCGGGCCAGACGATCCCGCAGTCCGGGGCCGACCCCTTTCAACGTGGTGACCGACTGGTCGGCCAGACCGGGTGCCGGATTCACAACACCATGATCGCGTCGATTTCCACGGCGGCGCCCTTCGGCAGACCGGCGACCTGGAGAGTGGAACGGGCCGGGTACGGGGTATCGAAGCACTCTGCCATGATCTCGTTCACAGTGGCAAAGTCACCCAGATCGGTCAGATAGATGGTGATTCTGGCCAGGTCATCCAGACCGCCGCCGGCCGCCCGTGCCACTGCCTGCAGGTTGTCCAGCACCTGCCGCGTCTGTGCCTCGATACCGCCGGAGACCAGGTTCATGCTGGCCGGGTCCAGGGGGATCTGGCCCGACAGATAGACCGTGTTGCCGCTGCGCACCGCCTGCGAATAGGGGCCGATCGCCTCGGGCGCTTCGCGGGTGGAGATGGCGTCGCGTTCACTCATGAGTCTGGCAATCCTCCGCTCTGTAACCGGTGACGTTCATGCATCAACGAGTCCGGGGCAATGTGGCTGCGTATCGGCTTGACCACCTTGCGACTTTTGACCCGGGTGACTTTTTCCACCGGCTTGATCAGACGGATATGACGCATCACGCGCGCCAGATGGATGCGGTTGCGGACATTCAGCAACAGGTTGACGATACTGAAGCGGGAGTCGCGCTCGACCGTGCTGATTTTCTCGATATTGGCTTCGGCGCGGGTGATGGTGTTGGCCAGCGTGGCGATGATGCCGCGTTCATTCTCCAGTTCCACCCGGATTTCCACTGCGAACTCACCGTCGACGTCCGGATCCCAGCGCACGGATACGCACTTGTCCGGGTCGTGACGGATCTCGGCGATGTTGTTGCAACCGTCGGTATGGATGACCATACCGCGCCCGGAACTGATGTGGCCGACAATGGGGTCGCCGGGAATGGGGTGGCAGCACCGGGCGTAGCTGAGCACCATGCCCTCGGAGCCGCGGATCGCCAATGAGCCGTGTTTGGCCTCCCTGCCACCGCGGGGCGTCTCGTCCTCTTCGTGGACAAGATCGGGCAACAGTTGTCGTGCCACGCGGAACGCCATGCGGTTGCCCAGTCCGATATCCTCCAGCACCGTGTTGAAGGTCTCGATCTTCATGTCTTCCAGCGCGGCGCGGATCTGTTCCGGGGACACCTTGTCCAGGTGGGTGCCGTAGCTGGCCAGGACCTTGTTGAGCAGTCGCTTGCCCAGGGCCACTGATTCGGAGTGGCGCTGGTTCTTGAGGAAATGGCGGATGTTACTGCGGGCCTTGCCGGTGACGACAAAGCTGAGCCAGGCCGGGTTGGGCTGGGCGCCGGGCGATGTGATGATTTCAACGGTCTGGCCGCTTTCCAGTGGTTCACTGAGCGGCGCCAGCCGCCGGCTGATCCGGCAGGCCACGCAGGAGTTACCGACATCGGTATGCACGGCGTAGGCGAAATCCACGGCGGTGGAACCGGCTGGCAGTTCCAGGATGCGGCCCTTGGGCGTGAATACATAGATCTCGTCCGGAAACAGATCGATTTTCACATTCTCGATGAATTCCAGCGAGTTGCCGGCATTCTGCTGCAGTTCCAGCAGCCCGTTGACCCATTGCCGCGCCCGCAGGTGGGCATTGCTGGGCCGGTCATCGGCGGATTTGTACAACCA
>JAWLFN010000251.1:0-3656 GCA_041685555.1 Gammaproteobacteria bacterium
TTCATCGTCATGGTGGACGGTGAGCATGTGCTGCCGCTGGCGACCTCCCAGGACCACAAGGCCCGTGACGACGGCGACACCGGCCCCAACACCGGCGGTATGGGCGCCTATTCCCCCGCGCCGGTGGTGGATGACGACGTCCACCGCCGCATCATGGAGCAGGTCATCCGGCCGACGGTGAACGGCATGGCCGCCGATGGCCACCCGTATACCGGATTCCTGTACGCCGGACTGATGATCTCGCCGGAGGGCGAGGTCAACGTCATCGAGTATAACTGCCGGTTTGGCGACCCGGAGGCACAGCCGGTGATGATGCGGCTGAAGAGCGATCTGGCGCCTTTGATCGACGCGGCGCTGGACGCCCGGCTGGACGAGGTCCAGGCCGAGTGGGATCCGCGCGCCTCGGTCGGCGTGGTCATGGCCAGCGGTGGTTATCCCGAGGCGTACGAGAAAGGCAAGGCCATCAGCGGCCTGCCCGACGCCGCCGCCGAGCCGGAGGACGCCAAGGTCTTCCATGCCGGTACACAACTGGCGGACAACGGCGACGTGCTGACCAGCGGCGGACGGGTGCTGTGCGCCACTGCACTGGGAGAAAGTGCCACACAGGCATCACAACGCGCCTACGCCCTGGTGGCCACCATGCGCTGGGACGCGGTATATTATCGCCATGACATCGCCCACCGGGCCATCGCCCGGGAATCCGGGCGGTACTAGCGAGGATTGACCCCATGGACCACCGCGAATACTCATCGGCCGATCGGCTGATCCTGCAGATGGACCGGGCCCTGCGCACCCTGTTGCCGGGCAGCGCCCATGCGGCCCGCCCCTCACCGGCCGAGAGCGCCGGCGTCGATACGGATATGGAAGCATCCGAGCAACGCCATGCCGCCGGGTTGATGCGAATCAACCACACTGGAGAGGTCTGCGCCCAGGCGTTGTACCAGGGCCAGGCATTGACCGCGCGACTGGAAGATGTCCGCCAGTCCATGGAGGAAGCGGCCGCCGAGGAAACCGATCACCTGGCCTGGTGCGAGGGCCGGCTACGGGAGCTGGACAGCCACACCAGTTACCTGAACCCGGCCTGGTATGCGATGTCTTTCGGCCTCGGCGCCACCGCCGGTCTGGCCGGTGACCGCTGGAGCCTCGGATTCGTGGCGGAAACCGAAGACCAGGTCTGCGAACATCTTAGCGATCATCTGCAACGGTTGCCCGCCACCGACAAGCGCAGCCGCGCCATACTGGAACAGATGATCATCGATGAGCAACAGCACGGCGAAAGCGCCCGGCAGGCCGGTGGCGCGGACCTGCCGATGCCGGTGCGCGCCGGCATGCGGCTGATGTCGAAAGTCATGAAAGGACTGACCTACCGGCTGTAGCGGCCGGACATCGTCAGGTGGCGTCCGCGGTGTCAGGCTCGATGACGAAATCATGCGTCACCTCGACCCCGCCCCGCACCAGCATGATGGTCGCCGAACAGTACTTTTCCGCCGACAGGGAGACGGCCCGTGCCACCTGCTTCTCATTCAGGTCATGGCCCCGGACCCGGAACCGGATATGAATGTTCTCAAAGACGGCCGGCACCGCATCGGCCCGCTCGGCCGACACTTCGGCGACGCAGTCGGTGACTGCCTGACGGGACTTGCGCAGGATGTTGACCACATCAAAGGACGAGCAGCCGCCCACCCCCAGCAACATCATTTCCATGGGCCGGACGCCGATATTTCTGCCTCCGCTGGATTCCGGTCCGTCCATGACAACGGCGTGACCGCTGCCCGATTCTCCCAGAAAACTGGCCTGGTCGAGCCAGCGCACTGTTGCTTTCATCAATCGGCTGCCTTATAAATGGAGTGAATTACAGGACGGCGAGAATACCATATCATCATCGGGAGCTCACTCGCCGCAATCACGGAGACCGCGACATGCCGCCCACGGCGCTCACCCCACACATCCGGGACCTGGACAACTTTCTCCGACATTGCCATCGGCGCCAGTACCCGAAACAGACCACGATCATCCACGAAGGCGACAGCTGTTCCACGCTGTACTACATCATCGACGGCTCGGTATCCGTGATCCTGGAGGACCATGAAGGCAAGGAAGTGGTCCTGGCCTACCTCAACCCCGGGGACTTCTTTGGCGAGATGGGACTGTTCGATCGCGCCTCTTCTCGCAGCGCGTGGTGCCGCACCCGCACCGCCTGCGAGGTCGGCGAGATTTCCTATGACAAATTCCGTCAGTACATCCACCAGCACCCGGAGATCATCTTCACCATCGGCCAGCAGATGGCCAGCCGACTGCGCAAGACCACCCGCAAGGTGGGTGATCTGGCATTCTACGATGTAACCGGCCGCATTGCCCGCACGCTCATCGAACTGAGCAGCCAGCCCGATGCCATCACCCACCCGGACGGCATGCAGATCAAGATCACCCGTCAGGAAATCGGGCGGCTGGTCAACTGTTCGCGGGAAATGGCCGGGCGGGTGTTGAAGACGCTGGAGGAACAGGATCTGATCTCCGTGCATGGCAAGACCATCGTGGTGTTCGGCACGCGCTGATGGCGCCTCCGGCAGCCTCGGCAGGGCATTCCTCCCGCCTCATTCCCCCGACGCCAGCAGCATCAGTCCACGGTCGCTTTCATGGCGCTGCAGCAGTTGTTCCCTCTCCGCCTCCACCATGGACAGACTGTCCCGCTGCTGAGCCGCGGTCAGCCCGGAATACTTGGATAACCGCTCGGCCTTGCGGTACAGGGAGAACGCTTTCATGGTATTGCCCGAGGCCTGCGCGTTACGGGCCATCAACACGTACGAATTGACCCCCACCATGGCCACCAGGGCTTCCAGTGCCCGCCGCGAACGCAGGGCGTCTTCGCGCGACAGCAGGCCCTGACGCTGTTGCTGTATGATCAACTCCAGCGCGCGGTGGAATCGATGGCGGAGTGTACTCAGCTCCTGCTCCGAGCGCACGGCGGCCTGCTCCGTGGAGCCAGCGTCAACGCGTTTACGGGGTGGTTTCGCCGCCTGCTCGACAGGGACATCCAGATCCCGCCGCCGTGGATCCAGACGCTGCATGCGCCGCAGATCATTCAACAGCGCCTGCTGCAGCACCTCCAGTATGTCCTCGCCGGCACCAAGCTGCTGGAACATCTCCAGCATCGATTCCAGCTCTCGTCTGCGACGTTCCAGCGCACTGAGCCGCTGCAGCGTACGCAGGCGGTGCTCCTGCTGCTGCCCGGCAAACCGCGACAGCCACAGCGACGACGGCAGCAGCATCAACAGAATCACGATCAGGGCGGGCAGACTCACCATCTCCGGCATCCAGGGTCAGCATCAGGAGCGCAAAACGCATGAATAACCTATCGGCCGGCATGGCAATTATTTGATGGCCCACTAGAGGTCGAACAGCTCCCGAAAACGCTGGCCGGGATCCGGTGCCCGCATCAGGGTCTCACCGACCAGGAATCCGTGGATGTCGGCAGACAGCATCCGCTCCACGTCCGCGCGTTCGTGAATGCCACTCTCCGTGACGATCAGGGTTCCTTCCGGGACACGTTGGGCCAGCCGCAGGGTGGTGTCCAGCGAGGTACTGAAATCATGCAGATTGCGGTTGTTGATCCCGATCAGATCGAAACCGCTATCCAGTGCCACGTCCATCTCCCG
>JAWLFN010000252.1:0-3622 GCA_041685555.1 Gammaproteobacteria bacterium
CGATTACTTCCGACGATAGGTGCTATTTATGAGGACCATCATTGACGACCTGTCAATTATGCGCGGTTTCCTTGATGCAGGTCAATATCGCGATAGCGGGGCAGCTTGGGTGAATGCGGGGAGGGGGCCGATCGGGTTCGTCGAATTTGATGTCGATCAAAGCAGATTGCTGCAGTCGTCCTACCATGGGATGACCCTGAAAAAGAGATCTGAACGATCCAACGAACGGAGAGGCTGCTACTATGAAAATGAAAAAACCGTTGACTGCCATGCTGTCGGCCGGAGCTCTGTTATTTGCTCACGCTGGCCTGGCACAGATCCACGGAGAGTATGTGTCCGATGGCGAGGATGAATGCCAGCTCGAAGTGATGGAGCTGGATCTGGAGGAGCCGCGATTCGGTGACGCTTTCTATCGGTTCCGATCTCGCGGGGTGGCTGCCTGCATGTGGGATGGTGTCGGCATCTCATCGTCCAATTCAGTGGCCGGAGCCTACGTTTCATTGCCTCCGACCAACAATCGGGTTTACATCACCATGGAGCTGTTGTTTGGCCCGACCAGTCCACAGATCGAAATCACGCAGCGAAATGGCGAGGGTGAAGTGATCAATACCCAGAGCTATACCCGGCAGTAGGTCGGGACTCACCGGCAGTGGACATGCGATTTCACTGCCGGTGGTATCCATCAGTGACCGGTCACTTTGCCGTGATGACCTCGATTTCCACGAACATCAGCGGCCCCACAAGGCCGGCAATCTGCACCGCTGACCGCGCCGGTACACTGGGCTGCTCCTCGGTACCGAAGAACTGTGTATAACCCTCCATGAATCCGTCAAAGTCCATCTGACCGTCCAGTGCCGGATCGCCTACCAGGAACGCGGTCATTTTCACCACGTCTTCCAGACCCATGCCCTTGGATTCGAGGTCTTCCTTGATGCGTTCGAGGACGTTGATGGTCTGGGTCCTGGTGTCACCATAGTATTCCGGAGTGCCGCGCTCCGCGTCCGGGTTGGCCGGTGCCGGGACCACGCCGCTGTGGAAGATGATCTTGGAGCCAGCACCCACTTCCGCGGCATTGGCGATCGGAAAGCTGCCGCTGTTGGGGAAGATGGTGACCTGGGCCGAAGCCATGGAGGCGCCCGCCAGCGTGGCGGCCCCAAGCACAGTGGCAGTCAGCAGTCGTACCGTTTTTTTCATCATTGCAATACCTCTTTTTGTAGTCAGGAACTGGATCTCAATCGCGACCCAGTGTGTTGATATAGCTGACCACGTCCCGCATGGCCTGCTCGTCGTTCAGTTGTTGCGCCATCATACGCATCTGGGAGCCGTAGGTGTCGGCATTGTCGTAGCCGCGATAGCCGGCCTTGAAGTTCTTCAACTGCTGTACCAGGTACCAGTCATTCTGGCCGGCCAGTGCCGGTGAGTTCATCATTTCCCGGCCTTCGCCTTCGGCGCCGTGGCAGGCGACGCAGGACTGATACAGGGCGCGGCCGTTGCGCACATCGCCATCGGTCAGCGTCGGCTCGGCGGGCACGTATTCCCATTCATCCACCCAGTCGAGCACCTGCTCGAGTTTCTCGTCATCCAGGATCGCGGCCATGGGCTGCATTTCCTGTCCGGGCAGATCCTCGGGATGCGTGCCGCGCAGTCCGTCGCGGAACAGGTTCATCTGCCGCTCCAGGTACCAGCGCTCCATGCCCGCGATCCGCGGGGCATCAATGGCCACATTGCCCTGGCCATCGGTGCCGTGGCAGGTGGTGCAGTAGAAGCCGTCGGTGGCCTCGGGGACGACCTCGGCACTGGCTGGCACCATGCTCAGCAGGCCGGCGGACAGTGCTCCCAGGCATAGAATTCGTTTGGACAGCATGGTCTTGTTTCTCTGTTCAGGGTTACGGAAAAAAGAGGGGGCCGAAGCCCCCTCCCGGTCTAGCTTGCTGTCATTCAGTTCTCCGGATCACAGATCGAACCGCAGGCGTGTGTATACCATGCGGCCGTTCGGTGAGTAGGAAACCGAAGTGACAAACGGGTTGCTGGTGAACTGCGACGGATTGCGCACCCGTTCCGGCATCGTGTCGAAGAGGTTGTCCGCGCCAACGATGATCTGCAGGTTGTTGCGCCAGGTGTAGCTGACCTCACCGCCGAAGATGATATCAGAACCGTGCATGTAGTCCTGGCTGGGATCATTGTTGGAAGGCACTACCAGGAACTCGTCATAGTAGTTGGCCTGCAGCGTGAAACGCCAGTCCATCAGGTTGTGGTTCACCCGGAAGTTGCCCCGGTTCTCGGGGATTTCTTCGGTCAGTGCCAGCTGCCCGCTGCGGCTGAGCAGATCCGGAGTGAAGTCGTCCAGCTCCTGATCGGTCCAGGCCCACGAGCCATTGAAGTCGGTCACACCGGCATCACCCCAGTCATAGGAGGTCGAAGCCACGATCTCCACGCCCTGGTTGGTGGTGTCCATGTCGTTGGTGTAGTACGTGAACCGACGGATGCTGCGAGCGCCGGTGATACCGGACTCTTCCAGGCGTTGCGCTTCTTCCTCGGTGATCTCGAAGTTGCTTGAGTTGAGGATGCGATCCTCCATCTCGATGCGATAGAAATCCGCCGTCAGGTCGATCGGCCCCAGCTCCGTGGCCACACCGATGGAGAAGTTGGTGGAATCTTCCGGTTGCAGCGGCTTGCCACCGAACTCCACGGCCAGCGGGTTGGTCGGCGGAATCTGACCATCAGTGATGGGAATGTTGTTGTCCACACCCGTGCTGATGTTCACGATGTTGGCCTGACCCGGCGACGGTGCACGGAAACCGGTGCTGACCGTGCTGCGGATGTTGGTGGTATCCGTCAGACGATAGCGCATGGACAACTTGCCGTTGGTGGTGTCGCCAAAGGAGTCATAGAAGTCCTCATAACGGAGGGCCGCACCCAGCAACAGACGCTCGGTGACATCCGCTTCCAGGTCGACGTAGAAGGCCCAGTTCTTGCGGTCCCAGCTACCCATCTGCTGCGGACTGAAGCCCTGGAAACCGTCGGAGCCGACACCGCCGCCCTGGTCCGCGTACGGTCCGATGCGGTAGGAGTCTTCATCCTCGGAGCGGACCTTGAAGATCTCGCGGCGCCATTCCACACCGTAGGCCACGTTCAGCGGCGAGTACAGTCCGTCCATCTCGATCGGCTTGACGAAGTCGATGTTCAGGTTGTTCTCGATGGTGGTATAGATACCCGGCTCGAATGAGGTCGGGGAATCCGGGCCCATGGAGGGGTTGGTGGTATCGGTCAGGAAATAGGTGATTTCCGAGAAACCGTTGCCAAGACTGACGTCATAGCTGGTGCCGTCGTCAAACTCTCCCCGGATGCCGGTGGTGTTGGAGAAATCGACAACTCCGCCGCCGAAATCCGGTGTGTAGCCGCCCGGGAACCATTCGGTGAAACTGAAGCAGTCCGGGTTGTTGGCGGAGACGTTGGAGGCGATGATCGAGCTGGTGACGCCCGTGTCCGGGTCGACTCCGGTCGGGATCGAGGGGCAGTTGCCCGTTCCATCCTCGGTCACGTCGAACATCAGCTGCTCGCCCCCGGCCGTGAATACACCACCGCGGTTTTCGGGGTTACGATAGAAGAAACCGAGTTCCAC
>JAWLFN010000253.1:0-3618 GCA_041685555.1 Gammaproteobacteria bacterium
GCGTCCATGGTCTTGCGGAAACGGTCCCAGGCCAGCTCCGGCGTGAGCCGGCCGGCATCCATCCAGTGCTCGAATACGGGGTCACATTCATTGTATTGGGAGCGGCCCACGTTCCACAGCGGCGCGACCTCGTCGAGCGCGCTGTCATCGCCGGTCTCCAGGCGCGCTCGCAGGGCGTGGCAGCTCAGAATGGCCGTGGTGTTGTCCGGATTATGGAACTGCACCACTGCCTCCCAGCGCTGCTGTTCAGCCAGTTCCAGTACCCACAGTCGCTCCAGCGTGGCGGCGAGCCAGGTATCGGGATGTTTTTCCAGAAACTGTCCGACATCCGCATGAGGCAGTTCGGACAGCCGCGGCAGCAGTGCCTCGTATTCGAGGTAGGGTAGAAGCGCATAGTCCTGTAACCGGTCTTTCAGCGCACGGAAACGGTCTTCGTCACCCTGTTCGAGCGCGGTGCGGGCCTCCACGAACCACTGTCGCTGTTCCGAGGTCTGGTCGGTCAGATGAGGCGGATGCGGAGTGTGGTCCTGGGCGATGGCTTCGGGCCAGTATCGCCAGACACCAAAGAGCAGCAGGTGAAGTACCAGCAGCAGGACGGCGGTGGGGTATCTCTGCAATAACGAAACGGTGTTCATGCCTGTGCCGTGACCTCGTGGTCAGACTGTCATCAGAATCATACTAACATGACAGCAGACCGGTCCGGAGGGATCAACGTTACCGCATTATCGGCGCATGGCCCACTAGAGAAATTCCCGGGATACGTCGGTCACGCGGCCGTCCACCGTCCGTTGCAGCCGGTCCTCGATCTCACTGCTCAGTGATTCCACCTCCCTGTGTGCCATGCCGGTGACCACAAAGGTCCACTCGGCGGTCTCCGGCTGATCGTGGGCGCCGCTTTCGCAGACCGCCACGGCCGGGTTGCGGCCGTAGCGCTCGTGCAGCCCGCCCATGCGCTGGCGTTTCTCCTTCCGCGACGTGCAGCCGGGCAGCGAGAAGGTCACAGTGAGTACGGCCAGGTGCATGGATTCACTTCCGGGTGGCGGTGAATTCACCTTCCGCCATGCCACCCAGGTCAAGAGTGCCGGCCAGCGAGCCGTCATCCTGGACTTCACCTTCGTAGGTCACGGTGCCCATGTCTCCGTTGACATCGAAAGTGAAGGTGTTGCCGTTGATGTCTCCCGTGACCGGCGTGGTGCCGAGTTGACCGGAGTACTCGCCGAGAAGAGAGCCGTCCACTTCTTCCAGTATGACATCAGCGGAGCCACCGCCGACGCCGGGGATCTCGACGTTAAAAGTCCAGTTGCCAGTGATGTCCGCCATGGCGGCTGACATACCGAATGCTGCGATGATTGCGATGATGGTCCTTGGCATGCACGACCCCTTCCTTTGCTTCGATGGGAAATACGGGTATCCGGCGCGATGCAGGATACCCTTACGATATTGATCGCCCATACGATACCATGTTCACGTCCGGCGGAGGATTGCCTTGATCGCAATCCGGCAACCACTGGTCGATTCAGATCCGGAGATCCTGTCATGAATTACTTTACCCGGGGATTGCACATGTCCAGCCAGCCTCCGCTCCGGAGAGGGACATGAGCCGGCGCGAACTGCACCGGTCACAGCGCGTGGGTTGGCTGCGGGCCGCGGTGCTGGGCGCCAATGACGGCATTGTCTCGACGGCTTCCCTGATCATCGGGGTGGCGGCATCCGGTGCTGGCCAGGCTACCATTCTGCTGGCCGGCACCGCCAGTCTGGTGGCCGGCGCCATGTCCATGGCAGCCGGGGAATATGTGTCAGTCAGTTCTCAGGCGGATACTGAAGCCGCGGATCTGCTGCTGGAGCGCGAATCCCTGCGAAACGATCGTGACTATGAGTTTCGCGAGCTGGCCGGGATCTATGAAAGACGTGGACTACAACCGGAATTGGCCCGTCAGGTCGCCAAACAGTTGATGGACGGTGATGCACTGGCTGCACATGCCCGGGATGAGTTGGGTATCACGGATACTGGCAAGCCCCGCCCGGTCCAGGCCGCCTTGTCCTCGGCGGCGGCTTTCACCAGCGGCGCCGCTCTTCCCCTGGCTTCCACCTGGTTGGTGCCGCGTGCAGGTGTCATGCCGGCCGTCGCCTTGCTGTCACTGGTGTTTCTCGCGATGCTGGGCGGGCTGGCCGCCAGGACCGGCGGGGCACCGGTCTGGAAAGGAGCTGCGCGGGTCACCTTCTGGGGTGCCATGGCCATGGTGGCCACGGCCGCTGTGGGCCAGTTGTTCGGTAGCCCGGTCGCGTGATTCCGACCGCGGGTCAGTGATGGTCGGCGCTGGAGGGAGTCTTGCCCGTCTTGCGGTCGGTTCTGGCTCCTCGCATCCACCTGCGGATCACGTTCATGACGAAGCCGCCGGTGAACATGCCCAGCAGGTACACCACGATGAGCATCACCGAGCGCGGCAGGCTGATGCTGGCGGTGAGGAAGCGCACAGTCACGGTCTCCGCGTTCTGGAAGACGAAAATGATCACCAGGGCGGTGAACAGAATGACCAGCATGGCGTACAGCCTCTGCATGAAAGCTCCCCTGTTGCTGTCCGGATAAAGAAGTTTTCTGACAGTAGACCGTTTCGGTGCGTCTTTCAAGCGTCGGCCGGACCTTGTGGTATCCCCCGGCGCTGGTCATCCCTGACCGTAGAGGATTTCCTCCGCGCGCTGATTGGCGATCTGTTCCGGCGGCCGGTCTTCACGGCGGCTGCGTTCGAACAGTTCGCCCAGTGTGTCGCCCAGCGCCCGCGTGCGATGCAGCACTTCCGTCTCGGGCGCTCGGTGATGGCGCAGCGACACCTGGATCAGGCCGCCAGCATTGATGACATAGTCGGGCGCATACAGGATGCCGGCCCCGTGCAGTGCATCACCCTGCGCATCGTCCGCGAGCTGATTGTTGGCGGCGCCGGCGACAATCCGGCACTGCAACCGGGGAATGGTCTGCCCGTTGAGAATGCCGCCGAGCCCACAGGGCGCAAACGCGTCACAGGCCTGGTCGTAAATGGCGTCCGGTTCCACCACCTCTGCCTGGAAGGCATCCTGGCAGCGTCGCGTCCGGGAGGGGTCCGGGTCGCTGATCACCAGCCGGGCACCCGCATCGTGCAGGTGCCGGGCCAATGAGTAGCCGACATTGCCCACCCCCTGTATGGCCACGCGCAGGCCCTGCAGGGAGTCGGTGCCGAGTTGATGGCGCACAGCGGCCTGCAGTCCGGAGAAAACCCCCAGGGCGGTGACCGGAGAAGGGTCGGCGCCATCCTGGCCGGTTCCGGACACATGAGGCGTGACGCCGGCGACCTCGTCCATGTCGGCCAGGCTCGTACCGCTGTCCACGGCGGTGATGTAGCGCCCGCCCAGGTCATTGACGAAACGGCCAAAGGCGCGGTAGAGGGCGCCGCGATCACGGATCAGGGGTGGGCGGATGATGACTGCCTTGCCACCGCCCTGCGGCACATTGGCCAGGGCGGCCTTGTAGCTCATGCCCCGCGCCAGCCGGATGGCGTCCGTGATGGCGGCATCATCACTGATGTATTCGATGAAGCGGCAGCCGCCCAGCGCCGGGCCGAGCCGCGTGTTGTGTATGGCGATGAT
>JAWLFN010000039.1:0-14876 GCA_041685555.1 Gammaproteobacteria bacterium
GGCTTCCTGGCTCGAATACGGCGCCAGCCCCCGCGGTACCATTTCACTGGACCGCTGTGCGCGGGCCCACGCCTGGATCCAGGGCAAGGATTTCGTCAGCCCGGACGATGTGCAGGAGATCATGTTCGACTCCCTGCGTCACCGCATTCTGTTGAGCTTCGAGGCCGAGGCGGGTGGTATCACACCGGATCATGTCCTCAGAACCATACTCGAACGCGTACCGGCCGCGTGAGCGGACAGGAATCGTGTCTCTGATGCAGAAAGAGCCTTTGACCTCGACCGATTACGGGCCGCTCGACAGCTCGTCACTGGACGTTCACGGCGCCATCGTCAACCTGCGCGAGCTGTTGTTGCAGCGTTACAATGCCCGGCTGATCGAATATGCCCTGCAACGGCGCTCAGTAGCCGGCATTTCCGGTCTCCATCTGTCGAAAATGCGCGGACGGGGCATCGACTTCGAGGAGTTTCGCCCCTACCAGCCCGGCGACGACATCCGCACCATCGACTGGCGCGTGACCGCGCGTACCGGCAAGCCCTACACCAAGGTATTCCGGGAGGAGCGGGAACGGCCAGTGATCATCGCCGTCGATCAGTCCTCATCCATGTTTTTCGGCAGCCGGCATGCGTTCAAGTCGGTGATTGCCGCCCAGGCCGCCGCCATCTTCTGCTGGCTGGCCATTGACAATGGAGACCGGGTTGGCGGTCTGGTGCATACAGACGGTCAGCACAGCCTGATCCGTCCAAGGCGCAGCCGCCGCTCCGCCCTGCACCTGCTGAACCAGGTCTGTCAGTATAACCAGGCCCTCGCCGACCATGACAGGGAACGCATCCAGCGCCGCGAGGAGACCGGAGACACCGGTCTGGCCCGATCCCTGCACCAGATACGACGTATCACCAAGCCGGGCAGCACCCTGTACCTGATCAGCGACTTCAGCAGCATTGACGAGGCCGGAATGCGGTATCTGTACCAGATTTCCCGCCATAACAACGTGGTATGCTGTTTTGTATATGATCCACTGGAAGAAGAACTGCCCATGCCGGGTTACTACGGTATAACGGACGGTAGGGAGACCGGCACACTCAATGCGTTCGACCGCAAGGCCCGACATACTTATCATGAGTTGTTCAGCCAGCATCTCGACCACCTCAAGGGTGAACTCGACAAGATGCAGATTCCGCTGCTGACACTCCGAACCGACGAATCAGTGATGGAACGGATACAGACATGGAATCGGATCCGCTAAGCGCGTTGGCCGACATACACCTCCCTGAACAGGTCGGCATCTGGCCGCTGGCTCCCGGCTGGTGGGTGCTGCTGCTTGTGCTGGCCATTGTTCTGATCCGGGCCCTGTTCCTGGCGGGGCGTTACCTGCACCGCAGACGCCTGCGTCAGGCAGCACTGTCCGAGTTGCGGGACTGTCGTCACCAGCTGGCCGGCGCTGTCGGATCCAACGCCAGCCGGATCGACTATCTCAACGCGGTCAACGCGGTACTCCGTCGGGTGGCACTGGCACATTTTCCGCGCCAGACAGTCGCTGGCCTGACCGGTCGCGCCTGGCTGCGGTTCCTGCATCAACACGGCAGCCTGCAGGGGCTCGACCCGCAATCCGAACAGGCACTGGCCGAAGGCCGGTTCGCTCCCGACTGCCAGTTTGACCCGGACGCCGTCCAGAAGGCGGCGGAAGAGTGGATCGACAGTCAATATTCCACCGGAATCAGATCCGGGACTTCACTCCGAAAAACGGCGACGCATCATGCTTGAGTTCATCTGGCCCTGGGTTTTTCTGACTCTGCCACTGCCGCTGCTGATCTACTGGTTTGTGCCCCGGGCACCACGCCAGGAGGCTGCTCTGCAGGTGCCGTTTTTCCGTCAGGCGCAACAGCTGCGCAGCGACAGTTCTCACCGACTGGGACGCAAGCCCGTATTGCTGACCCTGTGCATTCTCATCTGGCTGCTGATGGTCACGGCGGCCAGCCGCCCGCAGTGGGCCGGCGAACCGCAACAGCTGCCAGCCACCGGCAGGGATATGATGCTGGTGCTGGATATGTCCGGCAGCATGGAGGCCCGCGACATGTTCCTGGACAACACACAGCTGTCCCGTTTCCGGGTCATGAAAGAGGTGGTCAGCGACTTTGCCGAGAACCGCCAGGGTGACCGTCTCGGCATCATCCTGTTTTCCCGCTTCGCTTATATGTTGACGCCGATGACCTTTGACCTCAACTCAGTGGCCGGTATGATCCAGGACCTGGAAGTCGGCGTCATCGATGAATCCGCCACGGCCATCGGGGACGGTATCGGCCTCGCCGTCAAACATCTGCGGGAGCAGCCGGAGAACAACCGGGTCATGATCCTGCTGACCGACGGCGTCAACAATTCCGGCGAGCTTACCCCGGACCAGGCGGGCCAACTGGCAGAGACCGAGGGTGTGCGCGTCCATATTGTCGGACTGGCTTCCGATCAGTTTGCCAGACAGTCGGCTTTCATCCGCTCCCAGGGCAACAGTGCCAACTCGGAAATTGACGATGCCGCCATGACCCGGGTGGCACAGATGACCGGAGGGCGCTACTTCCGGGCACGTACACTGGAAGACCTGGTGGAGATCTACGACGAGCTTGACCAGATCGAGCCGATCGAGCAGGACGACCAGACATTCCGACCGGTCAAGACACTATTCCACTGGCCACTTGGCGTTGCAATGCTGCTGAGCTTCCTGATGGCGCTGGTGGCAACACCGCTTGGTGCCAAGTTGCTGGCATTTCGTAATCGTGGCACCGACTCCGGAATGCGCTCGAGCATGAGGGAGGGCCGGATTCATGAATGAATCGATGAGTTTCGCGCAGTTCCTTGCCAATTTTCATTTTCTGCGACCCTGGTGGCTGCTCGCCCTGCTGCCCGCATTATGGCTGGTCCGCAGCGTCTGGCGGCGCAACGCCCGGGGCTCGGCCTGGCAGCAGGCCATTGACCCGGAGCTGCTCCCCTGGTTGCTGGACAAGCGTCCCGGTCGTGCCCAGCGGGCGCCGGTGTTGCTGCTGTCGGTGGCCTGGTTTACCGGGATCATTGCGCTCGCCGGCCCCACATGGAACCAGATCCCCTACCCGGCCCAGGAACGACAGAGCGCCGTGGTGATCGTTCTGGATCAGTCCCTTGCCATGACCGTCGACGATGTCGACCCCGACCGCCAGACCGTGACCCGGCGCAAACTGCTGGACATACTCGATCATCGCGAGGAAGGTCAGACCGGGCTGGTGGTCTACGCCGGCGAGGCGCATGTGGTGACTCCCCTGACCGAAGACAATGTCATGATGCGCTCCCTGACCCCTTCCCTGAGTCCGGACATCATGCCGGCCCAGGGCAACAATCCCGCGCATGGCGTCGAACTGGCCCTGGAACTGTTGGCCGAGTCGCGCAGTGGCACGGGACAGATCCTGTTGATGACCAGTGGCGTCGCGGAAAGTCAGCGCGCCAGAATCCAGAATCTGATGGAAGATACGCCATTCGTCCTGTCGGTGATCGGTGTGGGCACAAGCCGTGGCGGCCCCATCCCCGGGCCCGATGGCGACTTTCTGCGCACCGATTCGGGTGAGACCCTGATCTCGTCGCTGAACCGCGACAGTCTGCGCGAGCTCGCTGACTCTCTGGGTGGCGATTATCAGGACATGACGCTGGGAGACGCGGATATCGAGCAACTGCTGGACAATACCGTGCTACCCGGCGAAGGTGAGTTCGCCGACACCCTGCAGGAATTTGATCTGTGGAATGATATGGGACCCTGGCTACTGTTGCTGGTCCTGCCTCTGACCGCGTTGATTTTCCGGCGTGGCTGGCTTTTGGGACTGATGCTGGCTGGAACACTGGCCCTCGGTATGGGCACGCCCTCGCGCCCGGTCCAGGCACAGGAACTCGGTAACCTGTTCCGCAATCCCGACCAACAGGGAGCCCGTGCCTTCGAACAGGATGAACACCAGGACGCCGCCGAACTGTTTGAATCGCCCGCCTGGCAGGGTGCAGCGCACTATCGTGCCGGAAACTACCAGGCCGCGGCCGAGGCCTGGGCGCGAGCCGACGAAGATGACCCTGATACCTACTATAACCTGGGCAACGCACTGGCCCGCAGTGAGATGTATGAAGAGGCCATCTCCTCTTATGAAGCGGCGCTGACTCTTGAGCCCGACCATGAAGATGCCCAGGACAACAAGGCGCTGGTCGAGGAACTGCTTGAACAGCAACAGCAGGAGGAAAGCGAGGACAGCGAGGAGCAGGAGGAAGACAGCGAGGAGCAGGAAGAGGAACAGGAGCAGGGAGAAGACGAGCAGGAAGAGGATGAAGAGCCGCAGGAGCAGGAATCCGAGGAAGAGGCCCCCGAGGGAGACCAGCGAGAAGAGGAACCCCAGGAACAGCAGCCCGACGACGACGGGACCCAGGACCAGGAGCAGCAGCTGAACCTGGAGGAGACCGAGGATCAGGAGTCACTGGAACAATGGTTGCGCCGCATCGAGGACAATCCGGGGGAGTTGCTGCAACGGAAATTCCAGTTCGAGCACCGCAGGCGTCAGATCGAGGCGCGGGCAGCAGGCAGAGAGTTATGAAATACAGACTGCAATACTGGCTTACGACGGTGGTCCTGCTGGCGCTGACCACGACCGCTATCGCCCAGAACAACATCAACACGGAAATCGACAGTGACGAGATCACCCTCGGTGAGACCATCACGATGACCGTTGAAATACTGGGCCGCCAGGGTAATGTGCCGATCGACATCACCGCACTCGAAGAAGACTTTGATGTGATCTCGACGCGGACTTCTTCCCAGCTCCGCACCATCAACGGTCGTGTCCAGGCCCGTACACGCTACGAACTCATACTCTTTCCCCGACAGGCGGGAGAGCAGTCCATTCCCTCCATCGAGGTCGGTGGCTACAACAGCGACCCCATCGAGATAGAAGTCAACGAGCGACAGCGCAATGAACAGCGTGATGAAAACCTGTATCTGGAGACCTCGCTGAGCGAGGAGAGTGTCTATGTGCAACAGGAACTGTTGTTCACTATCAGGCTGTTCTTCCGTCTCGACGGTATCCGCAATCCGAATTTCACCACGCTGGACATGGATGACACGGTCATCGAGCAGCTGGGCCCGCCCAACCAGTACGAACAGATTGTCGACGGGCAACGTTACGGTGTCTATGAGCTGAATTACGCCATCTTTCCGCAACGCAGTGGCGAGCTGGAGATACCCGACATCTTCTTCCGTGCGCAGCTGACTGACGGAGCCAGTCGCTCGATCTTCCGCAACAACAGCGTGGAGAACATAACCGCGTTTACCCCCGGCTATCGCGTGGAAGTGAAGCCGAGGCCCGACGAGTTCCCCGAGGATGCGACTTGGCTTCCTGCTCGCTCCCTGAATATCAACGAAGAATGGGATCGGGACATAACAGACCTTGATCCGGGTGATTCGGCTGAAAGAACCATCACCATCCGTGCGGACGGACTGGATGGCGCCGCCATACCTCCGATCGATATGGACGAAATCCAGCGCGCCAGCCTGTACCCGGAGGCCCCCGACGTCGATCGCACCATCATCGACGGTCAGGTGGTCGGCACCCGCACCCGCACCTGGTCGATGGTCCCGACGGGAGCCGGATCCATCGTCATTCCTGAAGTCCGCATCCCCTGGTGGAACACCGATGAAGAGCGCCTGGAGTATGCCGTACTGCAAGAGGCATTCATCACCGTGCGTGACCCCGAAGCCAGCACCTCGGCCGATGACGCCGCTTCCCGTCAGGAAGGTGAAAGTACTCCACCTGGCCTGCTGGATACGCCAGATGAACTGGTCAGTTCACCGACCACACCGGTATGGATATTTACATTGATGACGGCCCTGCTGCTCGCCGCTGGTGCCTTCATGGCGCTGACGTACCGGCGCAAACAGTCGCTCGCTCTGGCCAGCACCGGAAAACCGTCGGTAGCCCCGACATCCATGGCCTATCGAAGGGATTTCACCGAACTGGACGAGAAGCAGTCCTATCACGAACTGCTGCAACGTTGCCGCCAGGGAACCCCGGGTGCCATCCGTCTGGCCCTGATTGCCTGGGCTCGCCAGTATTATAACGACCCGGAATTACACACACTCGACGCGTTGACCCGGCGTGCTGACGACCCCAGGCTCACCGCCTACTGCACCCAGCTGCAACAGGCACTCTATGCCGCTGATAATGCCGAGGACCTGAGTCGCGACAGCCGTGAAAATCTGGCCCGGTACATCAGCGACTGGCGAGAGCGTAATGAACGCCACCGACGTGCCCGTGATCGCAGGCATCGATACGAGTTGCCACCGCTGTACAGGAACTGAACCGTTCATGTCCCGCGTATACAGCACAGAAAACGGACGGCTCTGCCCGGATTGTGGACAGCCGGTTACGGATTGTCGGTGCGCAGCCGAAAAGGCCAGTAACCGTCATGAGGGGTACGGCGACGGCGTCGTGCGGTTGCGACGTGAAACCAGCGGCCGCAAGGGCAAGGGCGTGACATTGGTGGATGGATTGACCGGTACCGAGGCAGAACTGAAAAAAATGGCCAAGGTGTTGAAAGCCCGCTGTGGTAGCGGTGGGACGGTCAGAAACGGAATCATCGAGATCCAGGGAGATCATCGGAACACCATCCGTGATCACCTTGCTGATAAGGGCATCAGGAGCAAGTTTGCGGGCGGCTGAACCACAGCTTCCACCGCAACAGATACAGGGTCCACCGCAACCGCAGACGCGCTCTCAGCCTGTTACTTCCGGAAGCTGCCTCACGCTGCGCATAACAACAGTCGATCACCCTGTCACCCACCCACAGTATCTCGCATGACCATCGGGGCCAGGCCTGGCTCATGGCCATTGAGGCTTCCCATGGGCCTGTAGCTGAACTGATACCGACACCGCGACGGCGCGCCACCTCCAACAGCCGATGAAAGCCGCCCAGCACTCTGTCCGTTCCGTGAAAAACATATCGTTTTCCATGGACTGACCAGATCACCAATGCAACCGAAATCATAACCATTGTCATCAATCCACCGATCAGAAGCAGACGCAGCAGTCGTTCGGACCGCTGTCCGGTCAGCGACTCCAGCAGGTTGAACTGAGTTTCCGTGTCAAAATTGATGACCCATCGGTTCCAGGCGTATTCCAGCCGATCCAGCTGCATCCGCATCCCGTAATACCAGGCTGAGCCGTTACCCGGCGTCTCCACCCCGGTCTGTTCGCTGTATTGCTGCAACCAGGCCTGTGCGCCCAGATCGATGCGTTCCGGTGCCACTGCCGTGGTCGGATCGACTCTGACCCAGCCGCTCTCCTCCAGCCAGACTTCCACCCATGCGTGGGCATTGTACTGATAGACCATCACGTAGTTTTCGTAGGGATTTCGCTCCCCGCCCTGATAACCAACCACCACGCGGGCCGGCACGCCTGCCGCGCGCATCAGATAAGTGAAGGCCGAGGCATAGTGGCCGCAGAATCCACGGCGTCCATCAAAAAGAAACGAATCCAGTGCGTCATCCCCGCCGTACGCCGGCGGCTGCAGCGTATATTCAAACGGGTGGGAGCGAAGCCATGCCATAGCCTGCTCAAGCACATCCCTGTCATCATCCGCATCACGACGCCATTGGCGAGCCAGCTCTCGGGCCCGGGGCTCACCTGAGTCGGGCAGCCGCAGCGCCCGACGACGATCACTGCCATCAGCCAGTCCCGGCAGGCTGTCCGGTGGCGGCAGACCCGCCAGACGGAACCGCTCCCGCTGCACAATGGAGCGTTCCGCATACAGGGCCAGATTGCCATCCATGCCGATATCAGAATCCCTCGCGGACAAGGGGGACAAGGAATAGATCCAGCGCTGACCGGTCGGCTCCATGATGAGCTCGTAGGCGGACGCATTCTCTTCCTCTTCAGCTTGCCCCGGACCCAGGTCCACGGCGCTGGTGGGAACCAGACTGCCGCGACTGCGTCTCCAGCGTCCCTCCTTGAACTGATCCAGGGCAAGTCCCCGCCAGTACAACCCCCGGGGCTCAGGACTGTCTCCATCGAAACCGACCCGGAAAGCAAGTTCGTCGGACAGTCCCAGATCTGTGATCCCGCCCGGAGCCAGTTCTTCATCGACACCGGATGTGGCAGCCGTGTCCCGGGAGGGCATGGACCATAACGGACCGAGTCTCGGTACGGTCAGGAAAAGCAGCAGCATCAGGGGCGACGCCATGATGGCCAGTCGGAGCGCTTCCTGCACCGGCTCCACAAGACCGTGGCCTTTTTCCGGATTCAGCAACAGTTGTTGCCAGGTCATCAGCACCAGCATCATTACGACGACCGCATGCAATGCCATGGGAATCGATTGACCATAGATAAACCCCGATGCCAACACCACCAGCAGTAGCGTCATCAGATTCCTTGCGGCGCGCGCTGAATACACTTCAAGAAAGCGCAATACAGTGCCGGACGCCAGCAGGGCGGCAAAGATGTCGACGCTGCTGTCATCGAGACCGTATGTGGCCACGACACCACCGATCAGGCCCACCACCAGCAGAACACGCACGCTTCTTCCCGGTAGCCGCCAGCCATGACATGTGGCCGAATAACGCCATCCCAACAGCAACAGCAGCACTCCACTGAGCCATAAAGGCAGTCGCATGAAATGGGGGATCAATGCAGCGGTCACCGTCACCAGCACCCAGGTGACGGATACAGCGGAGAGTGCATCGGAACGGATCATGAGTCCGCTCTCCCGTGCAAGGCCAGGGCCTCTAACAGCTGCCAACGATGCCGACTGCCCCGACCGGGCGCAAACTGTTGCCCTGGCAACTGCAGACCATACAGCGATCCATTCCGGTCCGCCTCCAATACCCTGTAACACAACCAGGACAATCGCGATTCCGCATCGGCACCTTCGTGGTCGCTCCAGCGCAGCATCGTTCCGCCATCCGACTCGTCACCGAACATTTTGACCTGCAATTGACGTTGCCCGGCCAGACTTTTCCAGGCCACCCGGGAGAGATTGTCCCCATGGCGATAGTCCCGCAGACCATGAAAGTGCTCGCTGCCGGCATCTTCCCCGGATCGCAAGCGATGCCGACTGCCGCTCTGCTGAGCCGATGTCGGGCGCACATGCATTGAGGCAGGCTGCAACGGCTTCGGCGCCACAACGCAACGCATGTCCAGATCAATATCCGCCCAGACCCGGCACAGCCCGGTCGGATACAGACTCTGAACCCGCACCGGCGGCGCCTTGTGAAGCCCTCTGCCCGAGGCAGGCAGAGACAGCGCCGCGGTTACGGTACCACGATCAAGCGTCACTGGCGCGGGACCGGAGCGTGACCGCCAGAACCGGATGGAGACCGCCCTCACATCAGCACCGCCAGCGTCCAGCAGAACCTGGAATACCAATGGTTGACCGGCAAAGAGGATCTTCCGGTGGTTCTCTACCGAACTCAGCCGGAGACCGTACAGGTTTCGAAACGTCACCAGAATGGCCGTCATGAACAGACTGAACATGAAGAAAGCCAGTGACAACCCCAGACTCAGCACATAATTCACTGACAGCAGAAAGATCAATGCGGCACAGAAAAGAAAAAACAGACCGCTTCGGGTAGGCAGGATGAACAGGCGCCTGTATCCGAGAGTCTGTCGGGACGCGGGCGGGTGACGTCGCAGCCATGTCAGCTGGATCAGCTCGACGAGTCGATGTCTTGCAGCCATCCTCCGGGACACAGAGCCTCCATGGTCAACTGTACACCGGCACGGCTTCCAGCATGGCCTCGAGCAACCGGTCGGCCGCATCCATCGGCTGACCACCATCCAGCACCAGACGATGCCGGCAGACGGCGACAAAAACGGCCTGGACATCTTCCGGAAGCACGTGGTCACGGTCTGTCATCAGGGCCCAGGTACGCCCCGCCTGCATCAACGACAGCGCTCCCCTTGGCGAGAGCCCGAGAGTGACGGCCGGGTCATTGCGTGTGGCCGCCACCAGTCGCTGGACATAATCGAGCAGTGCATCACTGACCCGGATGTTCCGGATCCGGTCTCGTATTTCCAGCAACTGCCCGGGATCGAAAAACCGGGGAACCGATCCGGTTTCGGGACGTTCCCCGTCAGCCAGCAACGCACGCTCGGCCCTGGCATCAGGGTAACCGATTTCCAGGCAGAGGTGGAATCGATCAAGCTGTGACTCCGGCAACGGATAAGTGCCGGACATGGATACCGGATTCTGGGTAGCGATGACAAAGAACGGGTCGGGCAATGGCCGGGTCTCCCCCTCCACACTCACCTGCCCTTCTTCCATGGCCTCCAGCAGTGCACTTTGCGTTCGCGGACTGGCCCGGTTGATCTCGTCCGCCATGACCAGCTGGCTGAAAACCGGTCCCGGATGAAAATGAAAGCGGCCAGCTTCGGCATCATAGACCGAGCAGCCCGTGATATCAGCGGGCAACAGATCACTGGTGAACTGGATGCGCGTATATTGCAGGCCGAACAACGTGGCCAATGCCCGGCACAAAGTCGTCTTGCCCATTCCGGGAAGATCCTCGATGAGCAGGTGGCCACCACCAAGAAGACAGCACAGGGCCAGCCGGATTCGGTCCTGTTTGCCCTGCAGAACGTGTCCAAGCGCCATACTTGCCTGATCGATCTGTTCCTTCATGACGGACCTGCTATTCAGGAGGTGGCGGCCACCCGTTTCTGCTTGGCCACGTCGTTACGAATACTCTCCAGCTTGCGCAGATAGGCATCGTCCACATCGCCGGTGATATACTGACCATCAAATACCGAACATTCGAACTGCCTGATGCGGGAGTTACCTTCCGCCGAGGCCGCGATCAGGTCTTTCAGGTCCTGGAACACCAGCCAGTCGGCCCCGATGAGCTCTTCGACCTCTTTTTCTGTCCGGCCGTGTGCGATCAGCTCGGCGGCTGCCGGCATGTCAATTCCGTATACGTTAGGGTATCGCACCGGAGGCGCGGCCGATGCGAAATAGACATTCCTGGCGCCGACGTCACGTGCCATCTGCACAATCTGTCGGCAGGTCGTTCCACGGACAATCGAGTCATCCACCAGCATGACATTCTTGTCCCGGAACTCCAGCTCGATGGCATTGAGTTTCTGTCGAACGGACTTTCGGCGCTGACTCTGGCCGGGCATGATGAAGGTACGGCCGATATAGCGGTTCTTCACAAAACCTTCCCGGTACTTCACTCCGAGACAGTTGGCCATTTCCAGCGCCGATGTCCTGCTGGTATCGGGGATGGGAATGACGACATCGATGTCGTGCTCGGGGCGCAGCCGCATCACTTTTTCGGCCAGCTTCTCGCCCATTCTCAATCGCGCCTTGTACACCGACACATCATCCATCAGTGAATCGGGGCGCGCAAAATACACATGCTCGAAAATGCAGGGCGTATGCTCGGCTTGCGCCGCGCAGTGACGGGAATGAAGCTGGCCGTCCACATCGATATAGATCGCTTCTCCGGGTCTGACGTCGCGTACCAGCGAGAAGCCCTGTGAATCCAGCGCCACGCTTTCCGACGCGAGCATGTATTCGGTCACCCCGTCACGTTCCCGTTTGCCATACACCAACGGCCGGATCCCGTGCTTGTCCCGGAAACCGACCACACCATGACCGGTAATCATGACCAGGGCGACGTATCCGCCGCGGCAACGCCGGTTGACCCCCTCCACTGCCGTGAAAATGTCCTCCGGTTTCGGCTCCATATGGCCAACCTGTTGCAACTCATGCGCGAACACATTCAGCAGGATCTCCGAATCGGAATCGGTATTGATGTGGCGCAGATCCTCTCGAAACAGATCCTGTCCGAGCTGTTCAGAGTTGGTCAGATTGCCATTGTGGGCCAGACACAGGCCATAGGGGGAATTGACGTAGAATGGCTGCGCCAGCGCCGGACTGGAACTGCCCGCGGTCGGATACCGGACATGACCGATGCCCAGCTGTCCGGTGAGACGACGCATATGGCGGGTCCGGAACACATCCTTCACCAGCCCGTTGTCCTTGCGCAGGTTGAGCCTGCCATTGTCACAGGTCGCTATCCCGGCCGCATCCTGCCCCCGATGCTGCAACACCGTCAACGTATCGTACAGACACACACCCACGTCGGACCTGCCGACCATTCCAACCAGACCGCACATTCAGAGTACCTCGATCATTGTCATACAGTTGTCGCTTCCTGCCCGGTAAAATCCATGATGAACAGGCGCGACCATTCGATAAGATCAGTGACATGGGGAAGCAGTACCGACGCCTGCCACCACGGCTCGGTACTGAAGAAATTCATGCCGGCATAGACCATGAGCATCACCACGACCACGCCCCGCAGGAGACCGAAAAGTATGCCCAGCATACGATCCGAAAGCTGCAGACCGACCGCCTTTATCAGGCGGCTCACCAGACCATGCACCATCGCGCCGACGATCAGTACCGCCAGCACCAACAGACCGAAAGCCAGTATGTACCGGGCCATCTCGTTAGCCAGGAATCCTTCCAGAGAGGGCGACAGGCTCTCCGCATAGAACCGGGCCACCAGAATCGCCGCGATCCAGGTCGCCAACGACAGCACTTCCCTGATGAAGCCACGCAACAGTCCGAAGAAGCCGGACAGCGCCAGTATCATCAGGATCGCGATGTCCAGCCAGTTCATGGCCACCCTCCGCTCACAATGACCGTCTCCGGTCGTCCGTCATTCGTCAATCCGGTAGCGGACCACCATGCCCGATTCATTGAATGATTCCTGCAATGTGGTCTTCATTTCCTCAGCCGCCGCGCGCTCCGCCAGTGGTCCAACGAACACTCCGACGAGCGCTCCGGAGGCAGTATCCACGGGTCCGGTATACGCAGGATGGCCGGCTGCCTGAAGTCGGTCCCGCAGGCGCCGGGCATTCGCCTCGCTGGAAAAAGCGCCCAGCCGGACGCTCCATGCCTCTGGCAGACCGGTGGACTGATCCAGCGCCGGCGAGGGTCGATCCTCCTGTTCATCACTCTGCTCTGCAGCGGAATCATCCGGGGAAGCCGTTCCGGATAGCGCCGGACTGTCATCCGGGAGTCGCAGTTCATCGGTATCCGCCGTAATTACAGGCCGCTGGGGGTTGATGGCGGGGGGCTCCGGATCCGGGGCCCGCTCCGGAATCCGGTCGGCAATGTCCCGGGAAGGAATTCCATCACCGTCCAGTACGGCAGGCAGGACCACTATGGCCGCCAGCAGCAATACGATGGTGCCTGCAACTCTTTGCCGGGTGCTCTGGTTCAAGCCGTTTCTATGCCTCAGCGCTCCGGATCGGGAGTGAATACGGTGTCCGCCACCCGCAGCATGGCGGATACCGTGAAAAATGAGCCACACACCAGAATGATATCGTCGGTCGCCGCCTCTCGGCAGGCTGACCGGTAGGCCGCTTCCACGCTCTCACAAGGACCATGCAGCGTTTCAGCGCCCAATATACGCAGGCGTTCCAGCAGTTCGTCTGCTGGCAGACAACGTGGCTGATCGACTTGTGTAATATACCAGAAATCCACACTGGATTCTAAAGCGCGAAAGAACCCCGCATGATCCTTGTCGCGCATCATTGCCACCACTGCGTGCACCCGTCCCTGCGGCGGCTGCCGACTCAGCTCGTCAGCCAGTGCCTCCGCGGCCTGCTCATTGTGCGCCACATCCAGTAGCACACGGTAGTCGCAGCCGGAATCTCTCAGCCATTGCCGGCGTCCCGCCAGATGCAGGTCTGACAGTGCCTCTTGCACGGCACTGCGGGATGGCCAGTACGGCGTCAGTGCCAATGCCTGCAGGGCCGCCGATGCATTCGACAATGCCAGTCGGGGGACAGGCAGACCCGACATCTCAAGTGGCTTGCCATCCGGGTCAAGTCCCGACCAGGACCATGTGTCCGTCCGGGACGCCCAATGGATGGCATTGTCCATACCATACCATGCGCACTTCAGGGCCCTGGCGGTATCGCGCAGCGATACCGGTGGATTGTCATCGACACAGACCACAGGGCGTCCCGCTCGGAAGATACCCGCCTTTTCCCGGCCGATCGATTCGCGGTCATCGCCCAACCACTGCTGATGATCCAGACCGATACTGGAGATCACCGCAATATCAGCATCCAGTATATTGACCGCGTCCAGACGCCCACCGAGTCCGGTTTCCAGCACAACCACATCAGGCCGCGCCTCACGGAACAACCATAGTGCCGCCAGCACGCCGAACTCGAAATAGGTCAGGGAGATATCGTTCCGCGTTTCATCAATCCGCAGAAATGCCTGACAAATAGCTTCATCATCCGCTTCCAGCCCATTGATTTTAATACGCTCATTATAGCGCAGAAGATGAGGAGAGGTGTGCGCGCCGACAGTGCGACCCTGCGCCAGCAGCAGTGCCTCCAGCGTTGCCACCACTGAACCCTTGCCGTTGGTACCCGCAACGGTGATCACCAGTGGAAACGCATCGAGCAGGTCCAGACGTTGCGCCACCTGACTGACACGGGACAGACCGAGATCGATTTCATCGGGATGCAAGCGCTCCAGCCTGGCAAGCCACTGCGATAGCGAACGGGGATTGTGATCGGAGGAACCGGTGGTCGGCATTCAGGCAGCCGGCGGCAAGTGGGTCAGCTTCTGCACCAGTCCACTGATGCGATCGCGCAGGTCACGCCGATGCACGATCATGTCCACTGCCCCGTGTTCCAAAAGAAACTCGCTGCGCTGGAAACCTTCCGGCAACTTCACCCGCACAGTCTGTCGAATCACATCAGGCCCGGTAAAGCCGACCAGTGCATTGGGCTCGGCAATGTTGATGTCGCCGAGCATGGCCAGACTGGCTGAGACGCCGCCATACACTGGATCCACCATG
>JAWLFN010000040.1:0-14852 GCA_041685555.1 Gammaproteobacteria bacterium
CCACGTTGGCTTCCTGGATGGCCTGCAGTGACTTGACCACGGAGAACTTCTCCACCGTTTCACGCGTCCGGCCCCGCTTGCGTATGCCTGCGGTGTCGATCAGTGTATAGCGTTGTCCCCGGCGCTCGAAAGGGATGCGGACGCTGTCCCGGGTGGTACCAGGCTGATCATAGACCACCACGCGCTCCTCCCCCAGCATCCGGTTGACCAGGGTGGACTTACCGACATTCGGCCGGCCGGCAATGGCAATGCAGATGCCGCGCTCGGCCCGCTCGGCAGCCGTTTCCTCCTCGGCTTCGGGAAACCCCTCAAGCACCTGATCGATCAGCTGACGAACGCCACGGCCCTGACTGGCGGAGATGGCGAACAGCTCACCCACCCCGAGGCGATAGAATTCCGCGGTGGCCACGTGCTCATCCTGTCCATCGATCTTGTTGACCACGATGATCACCGGTTTGCGTGATCGGCGCAGGTGATCAAGAATCTCGGCATCCCCGGGTGTCAGGCCGGAGCGGCCATCCACCATCAACAGAACGACGTCCGCCTCTTCCATGGCCAGCCGGGATTGTGAGGCCATTTCGTCATCAATGCCTTCCTCTTCACCGGACAGACCACCGGTATCAATGACGATATACGGGCGATCGCCGATCACCCCCTCGCCATACTGGCGATCACGTGTCAGCCCGGGAAGATTGGCCACCAGGGCGTCACGACTCCGCGTCAATCGATTGAACAGGGTGGACTTGCCTACATTGGGTCGGCCCACCAGGGCGATGACAGGCTTCATTGGCGGATTCGCAAGGCGCGCAACCGGCCACTGTTACCGTATACGTACAACACTCCCCCTTGCGCGGCAATGGGAGCCCGGATACCATCCCGATCGACGCGGGTCCGGCCAGCCATGTCACCATCGACCTGCGACAGCACGTGCACATAGCCTTCGAAATCACCCACTGCGAGGTAGTTGCCGGTGCTGGCGGGCGCCGACAACTGGCGCAGCCTCATGTCATCATTCTCCCAGACGCGTTCTACGTTGTTACGACCCATGGCGATGACATGGCTGAAATCATTGACGTAATAGATGTTGCCGAGGCCGGTGGCCAGCCCCAGATAGCTGGAAGCCTCCTCACCCCAGACCACCTCGCCACTGCGGGAATCCAGCCCCATCACGTTACCCTGGTAGCTGGCCGCATAGACGATGCCTCCATTGATCAGCAGGTTACCGTCGATATCGATGACCCGCTCCAGATCGTAGCGCCCCTGTGGAACCGCCACGCGCTCTTCCCATTGCAGCAGGCCATTGCCGGCATTGACGGCCGCCAGCATGCCGTTGGCGAAACCGGCCATGACGACATTGCCATCGATCACGGGGCTGCTGGTACCGCGCAGTGTGAGGGCCGGCACGCTGTTCTCGTAAATCCAGCGCTGTTGCCCGGAAGCCGCTTCCAGTGCAATCAGCTTGCCGTCCACCGTCTGCACGGCCACGATGCGGCCATCGGTCCGCGGAGCCGACTGTACTTCGCTGCTGACCCGCGCACTCCACAACTCACTGCCATCCTCCTGGGACAGAGCGAATACTCGCGCGTCACGGGTGCCGAACAGGACCATACCCCGGGATGCTCCTACTCCGCCACTGATCTGCTGATCGGTGCGTTGACGCCAAAGCACATCGCCCGATTCCCGATCCACGGCGACCACCGTGCCATCGGCGGCGGCCGCATAGACGGTATCCCCATCCAGCGCCGGCGCGATGCGGTTGAACAACGAACCCTGACCGTTGCCAACACGAGTCGTCCACAGCGTCTCGAGCTCCACTTCGCGCTCGAAGTCGACCAGTTCACGGGGCTGTTCGGACTCGTCACTGGAAAAGATCCCGCATCCGGTCAACATCGTCAGCAACAGGGCGGGCCACACGGTCATTCGGTACATCATGGACAGACTCATCAGGCCCCGGAGGCCAGTTGGTTGATCTTCATTTCCAGGAAGGGACTGCCCTGCCCGCTTTCCGCGGCAGCGCGCCAGGCTTCAAGCGCCTGCTCTTCCTGACCGCGGGCCATATAGATATCACCCCGCAGTTCGTCAAATTCAGGCTGCAACGCGCCGGGCTCGGCGGCACTGACCACGGTCAGTGCCTGCTCGGCGCGGTCCTGCGCCAACAGTACACGTCCGAGACGCAGTCGCGCGGTGGCCACCAGTGTCGGGTCCGTCTGACGGAACCATCCGTCCTGCGTATTATCCAGCAGCCACTCGAGCTGGCTTCTGGCGCTGGACAGATCACCCGCATCCACGGCCAGCCGGGCCCCGAACAATGCCCCGTACAGAGCGTACGGCGTGTCCGGATAATCGTCCCGCAGCTGCTGGATGAAACCTCTGGCCTCCTCTCTGGCCGGCGGCTCCACGGTGCCATCCTGCCCCACCGCCAGGCGGCGGGCCACCTCGTCGTAGAGGGCCGAGGCCTCGGCCACGGTGTTCTCCTGCATGTTTTGCCATTGCAGCCAACCCAGCCAGCCCAGGGCAATAATGCCCACACCGGTGGCCAGCGCCTTGCCGCTCTCGCGCCACCAGCGTTTCAGGGATTCAATGGTTTCTTCTTCGGACGCACTCAGGGCCACGGGTTGCTCCTCACTCGGACTATCTCAATACTTCTAGGGAAACGGCTGAATCGTGAATCAGCCACATTATACTGTCAAGCATCACAGCCTGGCCAAAACCGGGTCAAGTGCCGATTCCGCCACGGAAACATCGGACAGACTGTCGTCCAGCGCCCGTACTTTCAGCTGCAGTTCCGACGCCCCGCTTTCTTCAATGATCAATACCAGCCTGGCACCGCTGTTGAAAGCTCGCTTGACCTGCGCGGGTACCTTGCCTCCACCGCAGTGGGTCAGAACCCTCAACCCGGCCCGGCGCTCCCGCAGTCGCTCGGCCAGTTGCATGGCCATCGCCTCCTGTCCTTGCTGCACGACTACGTAGACATCAACCGCACGCTTCATGTCTTCTGGCACCACATCGGCATTCTCGAGCATCAACACCAATCGCTCCAGGCCAATGGCGAAACCGGTCGCCGGTGTGGCCCGGCCACCCAGCTGTTCCACCAGCGTATCGTAGCGGCCGCCGGCGCAGACGGTACCCTGGGCACCCAGACTGTCGGTGACCCACTCGAATACCGCGTTATTGTAGTAGTCGAGCCCGCGGACCAGTCGAGGATTCTCGACAAAAGCGATGCCGGCGCCATCCAACAGGGCCTTCAGCTCCCCGTAATGCGCCACTGTCTCTTCGCTCAGAAAATCGTCCAGCACGGGGGCATCGCGAAGTATCTCCTGCGTCCCCGGCGCCTTGCTGTCCAGTATACGCAAGGGGTTGCTGTCGAGACGACGACGACTGTCTTCATCGAGCTGTTCCCGATACGGACGCAGGTATTCGACCAATGCCCGGCCATACGCGGTGCGATCCGACGAGGTGCCGATATTGTTGAGTTCCAGACGGACATGACCGTCGAGTCCCAGCATGCGCCAGAGGCGGTGGGTCATCAGAATCAGCTCGGCATCGACATCCGGCCCGGTCATGCCAAAAGCTTCTACACCAAACTGATGGAACTGCCGATACCGGCCTTTCTGTGGCCGCTCGTAGCGGAACATCGGTCCGCGGTACCACAGACGCTGCTGCTGGTTATACAGCAGACCGTGTTGCTCGGCCGCCCGCACACAGACGGCGGTACCCTCCGGCCGCAGGCTGAGCTCATCGCCATTGCGGTCACTGAAGCTGTACATCTCCTTTTCCACGATATCGGTGACTTCACCGATGGAGCGCTTGAATAACTGGGTCTGCTCAACGATCGGAAATCGCATCTCGCGATACCCGTAGCGATGCACCAGTGTCCGCAGGCGCTCTTCCAGAAACTGCCACACGGGGGTCTGCTCGGGGAGAACGTCATTCATTCCCCTGATGGCCTGAATTCGTGCCATGTATTTTCCTTAACTGTGATGCGGTAGTGCGCGGGACAGAGGGTCCGGTTCAGTCCGTGGCAATGATGTCGTGCCGGTCGCCCCGTGCGCGTATGCGGGCCCGCACCATCGCCTCCAGCTCATCCACCAGTTGCTCATTGCGGATCTTGTGATCAGGTTCACCCTCCACATAGGCCAGATTGGCCGGGCTGGCACCCGTCAGCCCGATTTCGGCGACCTTGGCTTCTCCCGGACCATTGACGATACAGCCGATCACGGCGACATCAATGGGCTCAATGACATCATCCAGGCGTGCCTCCAGCTCATTCACCACGGAGATGACATCGAAGTTCTGCCGGGAGCAGCTGGGACAGGCCACCAGGTTCACCCCCTTGCTGCGCAACCCCAGGCTCTTGAGAATATCGAATCCGACCCGGATCTCCTCGACCGGATCGGCGGCCAGTGACACCCGCAGCGTATCACCGATCCCGTCCATCAGCAGAGCACCCAGACCGACAGCGGACTTGACCGTGCCCGAACGCAACCCTCCCGCTTCCGTGATCCCGAGATGCAGGGGCTGATCGATCTGACTGGCCAGACCACGATAGGCCGCCAGTGTCATGAACACCTCGGAGGCCTTCATGCTCACCTTGAAATCCTGATAATCCAGACGATCCAGAATATCGATCTGGGTCATGGCGGATTCGATCATGGCCTCGGCGGATGGCTCTCCATATTTGCGCAGCAGGGCCTTGCCCAGCGAACCCGCGTTGATGCCGATACGCAAGGGAATGCCGCGATCCCGGGCGGCATCGACTACGGCACGGACCCGCTGCTCATTGCCGATATTGCCAGGGTTGATCCGCAGACAGTCGACACCATACTCCAGCACCTTCAGGGCGATCCGGTAATCGAAGTGGATGTCCGCCACCAGCGGCACCTGGACCTGTCGACGGATGACACGGAACGCCTCGGCCGCATCCATACCGGGAACGGAAACCCGGACAATATCAGCCCCGACACTCTCCAGCTGTCGGATCTGTGCGACCGTGGCCTCCACATCACAGGTTTCCGTGTTGGTCATGCTCTGCACCGAAATGGGTGCATCTCCGCCGACGGGCACATTGCCGACCATGATGCGACGGCTGGTACGACGTGTCACTGTATGAGTCTGTTGCATATTTTGTTGCCTGCTAGAAGCCGATGGTCAGGCGGGCGGAACCATCATCACGGACGATTCCGTCCACGTCGAGATCCCTGCCATTGAAGGTCAGGTTGGCGCCGGTGGCCTGGTCTATGACCACATCGAAAGGAGCGGTTCCCTCCACGCGAAGCATCTCACCCCCCTTCATGGTTTCCTCACTGCCGTTGCGATCGTCCGCCTCGCGCACTGCCACCCGGCTGTCCGAGGCCAGGAGCAGCTGCAGTGAGTCAGACCCGCCCCAGGACAAGGTGCGGCTCGCCACCGTAGGCAGCCCGTTCTCTTCCGACGCCGACTCGCCAGCAGGAGCCGATTCAGCCATAGCGGCCAGGTCCTGCGCCTGCACCTCCCCGGAAAGAGCGCGAACCGCACCGGATAATGTCGACGTGTCCCGCGAGCGCTGGACCGGCTCGGCCGCCCCGTCCCCTGCATCCACCGCGGGAGGCCCTTCGCCGGAATTGCCACTCAGAAACCAGAGCAGCAGAGCCAGTGACACGAAAGCCACGCCGGACGCGACCACCCAGGGCCGGTTTCTGTTCTTGCGACGCTGAGTGTAACGGTCGAATGCTTCTTCCTTGCGCGCCTGGCGCCGCTCTCCCAGTTCCCGATAATGCTTCAGAATCTGGTCCGGATCCAACTGCAGCAGCTGAGCGTAGCTACGGATGTAGCCTTTCACGAAAACATCACCGGGCAGTGTGTCGAAATCATCGGATTCCAACGCATTGACGTAGTGCATGGTCAGATGCAGTTCATTGGCCACCTGCTTCACGGACAGATCCCGGGCCTTCCTCGCGGCACGCAGCTCCTGTCCGGGACTGATTCTTGGCTTCTCCTCGCCAGGCTCGTCCACCACTGTCTCTGTTTCTTCACTCATTACGTATCAGCGTCCGTCATCCCGTAGTTGCAGGTACATCCGGTACTCTTCGGTGTCCGGGTACATCGCTTCCAGCTGACGCGCATACTCGCGCGCACGATCCCGGTCGTCAAATCGCCAGGCCAGCCGGATACCAAGCCACAAGGTCCTGGCGGTCGGTTCCACACCGGCAAACTCCCTGCTGACCTGGTACTGTCGGTAGTATTCGCGCGCCGTGCCGAACTCACCCTCCTCAAAGTACAGCTCCGCCAGCACGGCGGAAGATCGGTACAGATTCGAATCCAGTCGCAGGGCCCGTTCGAAGGCTTCCACCGCCGCGTCCGGGCGGCCCGCCGCCATGGCCGCCAGACCAAGATTCTGGAAGGCCCGCGGGCGGGACTCGTATTCGGTGTCATCAGCCACGATACGCAGCTGCTCGTAGGCTGCCTCGTACTTCTCCCGGTCGTACAGAAAGGCCGCATAGTTGTTTCTTACACGCGAATTGGACGGGTCCAGGCTGATGGCATGCTGGAACGTATCCTCCGCCAGCGCGACCTCGCCTTCGCGTTGATGGATCAGGGCACGTACATTGTGCGCTTCGGCGCTGCGCCGGTCTATGGCCAGGGCATTATCCACATGCCGCTTGGCGCTGACCAGATCATCGGCCGCGTAATAACCCGCCGCCAACTGTACGTAATCCTCCAGTGCGCGCTCACGGGAACTCTCGACATTGAATCCGCCACTGGTGGTGGTCACACAGGCAACCGTGAACGTTGCCACCAGGAGTGATGCGGAAATCAACGCACTGCGCCGTGCCATGCTTAAACGCCCTGGTCGATATTGACCGCCAGATTGTCATCACGAGTGAATGTCCGGCCATCACCGGTACCGACCGCTTCCCGTTGCCGGTAGCGCTCGCTGCGCCGGGTCCGGTCATCCACCTCGCCGACCAGCTGGCCGCAGGCGGCTCCGATATCCTCGGCGCGGGTGGTGCGCACCGTCACCGTGTACCCTTCACCCTGCAGGATCCGCCGGAACCGCGACAGCGCCGTGGCGCTGGGCCGGCGGTATCCGGAGCCCGTGAATGGGTTAAATGGTATCAGATTGATCTTGCATGGAAAATCCCGCAACAGGTGCGCCAGCTCACGGGCATGCTGGCGGTGATCGTTAACCCCCGCCATGACCGTGTACTCGATCAGCGGTACACGCTTGTCCGGCAGGCTCGCCATGTAACCACGGACACTCTCCAGCACGCGCGCGATGGGATACTTGCGATTCAGTGGCACCAGTTCATTGCGCAGTTCATCCACGGGCGCATGCAGTGACAGCGCCAGTGAAGCCTGTGTGCGTCCGGCCAGACGCTCGATCGCCGGTACCACACCGGAGGTGCTGATGGTGACCCTTCGCTTGGACAGGCCATAGGCATTGTCTTCCATCATCAGGTCCAGCGCCTCCATGACCGGCTCAAAGTTGAGCAGCGGCTCTCCCATTCCCATCATGACCACATTGCTCACCACCCGCTCGGGATGACTCTGTCGCGCCCTGGCATCGGAAACCCGGTGCGCGTCGAAGCCGTTGAGACGCTGATTCGCCCACCACAGCTGGCCGATGATCTCGGCCGTGGTCAGGTTGCTGTCGAAACCCTGTTTACCAGTGGCGCAGAAACTGCAGTCCAGGCTGCAGCCGGCCTGGGAGGAAATACAGAGTGTGCCGCGCGTCCCTTCCGGAATGAACACCGCCTCCACCCGACTGCCGCTCTCCACGGCCACGATCCACTTGCGACTGCCGTCGCTGGAGGGCAGTTCATCCACGATCCGCGGAGGTCGCACTTCCGCGGTCTGTTTCAGCTTTTCCCGCAGGACCTTGCTGATGTCGGTCATGGCATCGAAATCGGTCACGCCACGCTGGTGGATCCACTTGAGAACCTGGACGGCCCGGAAGGGCTTCTCGTCCAGCGAGCGGAAGAAAGCCTGCAATCCGGGCAGTGTCATGCCGAGCAGGTTGGTTTTTTCAGTGACAGTGTTCATGACCGACCTTCCCGCAGGAAGTCCGCGGTGGCCTCAGCCGCGCGGACAGATGTCCTGCTCCTGGAAAAAATAGCTGATCTCGCGTGCCGCCGACTCTGGAGAATCCGAACCGTGGACCGCATTGGCATCGATGGACTTGGCAAAATCGGCGCGGATGGTGCCGGACTCGGCTTCCGCCGGGTTGGTGGCGCCCATCAGCTTGCGGTTCAGGGCGACGGCATCCTCCCCCTCCAGCACCTGAACGACCACCGGCCCGGAAGTCATGAAAGCAATCAGGTCCGGATAGAACGGACGTTCCTTGTGCTCGGCATAGAAACCACCGGCGCTTTCATCATCCAGCTGCATCATCCGGGCGGCGACGACCCGCAGTCCGGCTTTCTCGAAACGTGTGATGATTTCACCGATGACATTCTTGCCAACAGCGTCCGGTTTGATGATGGACAGGGTTCTTTCTACGGCCATTGATCAGCTCCATTGCACTTTGTTCGGAAAAGGCGCGCATTATACGCTTAAATGGACTGATTGACACGGGGTTTTGCGGATCCACCGCGCAGCGTCGTGACGGTCTCGCGCAGGGCGCGGACCGCCTTGTCGGCATCGGCCAGGGTGGTGAAACGCCCCATCGACAGGCGCAACGAACCCTGTGCCAGTTCGTCTTCAAGCCCCATGGCACGCAGCACGTAGGACGGCTCCAGTGTCGCCGACGTGCAGGCCGAACCGGACGACAGCGCCAGACCACGCAACGCCATCAGCAGGGACTCTCCGTCCACCCCCTCGAAGGCCAGATTGACAATGCCCGGCACCGTGTCGGTCTCATGACCATTGAGCCGGCACCCGGGAAGATCCGCCAGCCCGTCCAGCAGGTGCCGTCGCAGCGCCCACAGCGTTTCGCGCTCGGCGTCAAGACACTCGGCGGCAATGCGGAAAGCCCGGCCCATGCCCACGATCTGATGGGTCGGCAGTGTACCCGAGCGCATGCCACGTTCGTGGCCGCCGCCATGGATCTGCGCCTCCAGACCGACGCGCGGCTCTCGGCGTACATACAGGGCCCCGATGCCCTTGGGGCCATAGACCTTGTGCGCGGACAGGGACATCAGGTCCACGGACAGCAACGACAGATCCAGTGCCATCTTGCCGGCGGCCTGCGCGGCATCGACATGGAACACGGCCTGGTGGTCACGCAATGACGCTCCGATCGCTCCGATGTCATTGCAGGTACCGACCTCATTGTTGACGGCCATCAACGATACCAGCACCGTGTCATCACGCAGTGCATCCACTACCGCCCGCGGATCGATCCGCCCATGACGGTCGGGCGTCAGCCAGGTGACCTCCCAGCCCAGGGATTCCAGGTGACGGCAGGGGTCGATGACGGCCTTGTGTTCAACGCGGGAAGTGATGATGTGCCGTCCACGCTCGGCGTGGAACTCCGCCACCCCCTTGATGGCCAGATTGTCGGCCTCGGTGGCGCCAGAGGTCCAGACGATCTCGCGGGGATCACAGCGCAGCAGATCGGCGACGTCGCGCCGCGCCGTCTCCACGGCCTCTTCCGCCTGCCAGCCATAGATGTGCGAGCGCGATGCCGGATTACCGAATACGCCATCCATGCCGAGATGGCGGCTCATGGCATCGGCCACGGCGGGATCGACAGGGGTGGTGGCCGCGTAATCGAGATAGACGGGTAACTGCATGACAACTCCGTGGTGGTGATCCGGCGGCCGCGCGCTTTATTCCGCGCCGCCGGCTACAGACTGCGGGCGCTGATCAGCTCTTCCTCCGACACCGGCTGACGCTGTTCCTGGTCGCCGGCAATGCGTTGCACATCATTGCGCTGCATCAGGTCGGCCAGGCTGATCCGGCCCAGAAAATCGTGAATCTGCCGACTGAGGTCCTCCCACAGGTGATGCGTCAGGCAGGTTTCGCCCTGCTGACAGTTACCCTGCCCCTGACAACGGGTCACGTCCACCGACTCGCTGACTGCATCGATGATCTGCGAGATGACCACCTCGCTGGTCGGACGGTCCAGGTAGTACCCGCCACCGGGCCCTCTGACACTGGCCACCAGCCCGCTGCGACGCAGTCGGGAGAACAGTTGCTCAAGATAGGACAGGGAGATGGACTGGCGACGCGATATGTCGGCCAGATTCACTGGCCCTTCATCGGTATGGAGGGCCAGGTCCAGCATTGCCGTGACAGCGTATCGTCCCCGTGTCGTCAGACGCATGGCGTGTAGGACTCTCATTCAACGGTATGTAACTTGATTATGGAATACCCAAGCATTTTAATCAACTATTGGGGCCGACCCGGACGATGCGGTACAATGAGCCATGTTCCGACCCGACCTGCACAGCCACACCCGGCTATCCGATGGCGCCCTGTCGCCGACCGCACTGGTGAATCGGGCCGCCGAACGCGGCGTCACCCATTTGGCCATCACCGATCACGACTGCATGGATGCCCTGGATGAGGCTCGTGAGGCCGCTGCCAGCCTGGACCTGGTGATGATTCCCGGCACCGAGATCTCCACATGCTGGCGCAGCGGTCAGACCGACCGCGAAATCCATATTGTGGGCCTGTTGCAGGATCAGCATGATGCCGGCCTGGATGCATTGCTGCGACACCACCAGCATCTGCGTCGTGAGCGGGTCGCCGAGCTGGCCCGGCAGCTGCGCGGCAAGGGGATAGACGGAGTACAGCAATACGTGGATACGCTCGACTGCATATCGGCCGGCCGCAATCACGTCGCCGACTTCCTGATCCAGCAGGGCCATGCCAGCAGCAAACAGGACGCCTTCAAACGCTTTCTCGGCCGCCAGGGCCGATTGAACACCCCCGCCCCGTGGTGCGACATGGCCACCGCCATCGACGCAATCCGCTCCGCTGGCGGTATCGCCATTCTGGCCCATCCGGATCGTTACCGTCTCGGAAAACGCCAGCTGCGCGGACTGATGGACGAGTTCGCCGACGTTGGCGGCAGCGGACTGGAAGTCAGCTACTCCAATCTCAACCCCGACGTACTCCGATATCTGGCGGAGCAGGCGGACAGCCGGGGCCTGTGGGCCTCGGTGGGTTCCGATTTCCACACGCCGGAAACCACCTGGATGGACCTGGGCCGGCTGCGCCAGTTACCCGCCGACTGCGAGCCGCGGGCGGTGTGGCACCATCCGGACTGGCCGTCGCTCAACGCCGCCTGAGAGAGGCAATCAGGCCCTTGAAGATGTCCAGCAGGGTTTCATGTTTGTAGTCGGTGAATTCACCGGCATCCATGAACATGCCATGCTCCGGGCAGACCTCGTATTCGAGATGGGTCTGCTTGGCGTCATTGACCTTCTTCATGGGCTCGTGGCAGCGCGGACACTGGATGTCGCGCACACGATTGTAGGTCTTGCCCACCCGCGGATCACCACTGTCCAGGAAATCCGACATCCAGGAAGATTTCAGCTGCTCGGCTTCCCCATTATCGAACCACAGCCCCTTGCAGCTCGAACACTGATCAATCACCACTTCTCCGCCCAGTGTGTCGACTGTAATCTCTTTCATGGCGGCATTGCATTTGGGGCATTCCATTCTGGTCTCCTTGCTGCTTGTTATCGAATGCGCTATGGGTCCTGACGACCTGTCGCCAATCATAGCGACTGCCCGCGCCGAATGCCAACGTGCAGACCACGGTAATCACTTGGAATCTGCGCTGGATCAGACTTCAGTCCCGGTCAGAAGGCGTAGCTTCGCGCCGCCATCCGCAGCCCGGCGGTATCCATGTCGCCGCTCTGACACCGAAGCAATGCCTGGCGCGCCAGCACATGAACACGATCGACGGAGCCGGGGCCTGCATCACCATGCTCGCCCAGACCGGGCAACACCACCGTCAGCGATTCGCCATCCGGCAATTCGACACTGGCGCCATAACGACACAGCACGCCAAACAACTCTTGCTCCAGTCCGGTCACCTCGGCGCGCCACTCCGACCGACGCTGCTCGCGCACCTGCTCGGTGCGCTGGCGCAGGGCCTCGGCCGCGTCCAGCGCTTCTTCGCGAAGCGCCGGCCAACGGTCTGTCAGGCGATCGATCCGCTGCGCCCAGCACTGACGCTGCTCTTCACTGATGGTGGCGGTATCGCTGGCAAGCTGTTGCACCGACTCCGTCAGCGACTCCAGATTCTGTTGCTGTTCCCGCAGTCTGCCACGCAAACGCTCGAGCTCCCGACCCCACTCCTGGTACTGGCCTTCGTCGGGGTCGCCCGTGGCCCGCAGAGCCTGCATGGCTTCCCCGGCCAACCGGACCGCGTTGTCAACGGCCGCTGTCGCATCCAGCTCCGAGAGCTGGCGCAGCACGTCACGGGCGTACTCGGCCACTTCATCACGGCGCACCGACAGCGCCATGGAACGTCGCATTGCCTCGACATCCGGACGCTGTGGCAACGGTCCGATCAGCTGGCCTGGTTCGCTCAGCTGCCGTTCCAGTGCAGCCGCCGCGTCATCCAGCATGCGCATCCCGAACCCGCGGCGGCCGATGCGGAGCGGTGTATTGATCTCCACCACCACCCCCTGACCGGCCAGATACCATCCGCTGACCCGAGCACGGTCCGTGGGCCGGAACAGCGCCTGCTGTCCACCCAGATCCAGCGCTTCCCGCAGGACCTCTTCAAAAATGGAGACGCTGCGGCGCATCTCTCGCAGATCCACTCCGGCCGGCGACTGTGCATGGCCGCTGGAGGCGGCTCCGGTCGCCAGCAATACGGCCATCAACCCGATCAGGCTGCGGGTTCTCTTTCTGTTGCGACTCATCGCCATGTCTGTCTCCACCGCCGGTTCAAGGCTGCTGGTACTGTATGTAACCGGCCAGCTGCCGTACTGAACGCGCCGTCTCGTATTCACGCGCCAGCATCTGTTCGAAACTGGCCTCCAGCATCCGCAGATCCGCTTCACGTTGCTGTTCCACCCAGTGGACCACCGATTCCAGTTGATCGGCGGTCATCCCGGTCACCCGTTGCTGGCTGTCCATCAGGTCCCGTTCCCAACGCGCCTCCAGCGCATTCATGCGATCCTGCTGTAGCTGCAGATGGAACAGCATCGCCACGGCCAGCACGACAGAGGCGGCCAGCGGCCCCCATTGCCATGCCCGGCGCCACACCACTCGAATATCCGGACGACCTTGCGGATGACGGTTCCAGTCCGGCACCGGCTGGTCCCGCCATTGCGCCAGTGCGCCGACGACCGGTTCCAGGCTCGCCAGCTCGGCCTGACAGCACTGACAACCGGCGATGTGACGGGATGCTGCTCTGGCGGCCTCACTGCCGCGGGGGGTGCCCAGATGATCGGCCATGACCTGTGCCGTCCGGTCACAGGAGGATCTGTCTTCACTCATCGGTATGCTCCAGTTCACGCCCGAGTCTACGCAGGGCAGTGTAGAAACGGGTCTTGGCGGTATTGGCCGAAACCGATTCGAGGGCCGCGATTTCCTCGAAGGTCAACTCCTGATAGAACTTCAGCTCGACCACTCTGCGCTGCGTTTCGGGCAGACACTGCAGCAGCGCCAGAATGCGATCGCTGGCCTCGTCGGACAGCACCTGCTCCATCGGCCCGGGCCGGGACTCATCCTTCATCTCGTCGTAGTCGCCGCCGCCGTCATTGTCCCGATCGCCCGGCTCACCCGCCCCGGGCCGTATATTGCGGGTGGCCAGCCACCTCTGCCGCCGCCGCAGATCCACGGCCTTGTTGTGGGCGATGCGGAACAGCCAGCTGCTGAACGCGGAATCCCCACGAAAGCTGTGCAGATTACGCCAGACACCCAGAAACACATCCTGCATCACATCACGTGCATCAGCGGGGTTGCCGGTCAGCCGCAGGGCGAAATTGTAGACCTGCTGTTCATGACGCCGCACCAGCCGATCCCAGGCACGGGAAGAACCGTGTGCGGCCGCCCTGATCAGCGCGGCCTCACCCACGGTTCGTGGTCGCTTTGTCATTGGGTCGCCGGGATGGGGGAAATAGTTTGCAGGCGGCGGCTGCCGCCCGCACAACTCCGGCCGGATTGCTCCGGGTCCGGCTCAGGCGGCACGTTGTGCCCGCTCCTGCCTGATCAGATAACCGACTGCCCGCAGCAGCGCGTTCAGCGAGGAGCTGACGATGTCGCGATTGATCGACACGCCGGTAAAACGATCATCACCACTGCGCAGCTGGATGTAAGTCACGGCATCGGAATCGGTTTTCTTCTCCAGCGCGTGCTCGCCATACTCCATGATCTCGAACTCGATGCCCAGCTTGTCCTGGATGGCTTCCACGAAGGCATCCAGCACGCCATCGCCCTCGCCCTCCAGCTCCACACTGTCGCCGAACACATCCAGCGTTGCGGTGAACCGCTCCATGCCATCGCGACCGGCCTTGCTGATCGAGAAATTGTCCAGACTGACCGACTGCTCCTCATGCAGATAGTGCTCACGGAACAACGACCAGATGCGATCCGGGGAGATCTCCTGGCCACTGTCCTCGGCCTCTTTCTGGATCACCCGACTGAACTCGATCTGCAACCAGCGCGGCAGCTGGAAGCCGAACTTGCTGGCCAGCACATAGGCCACCCCGCCCTTGCCGGACTGGCTGTTGACGCGGATCACATCCTGATAGGTGCGGCCCACGTCGCGGGGATCGATGGGCAGGTAGGCGATCTCCCAGGTATCGCCCTCGGTGTACTGGTCCAGGCACTTCTTGATGGCATCCTGGTGGCTGCCGGAGAAAGCCGTGAACACCAGATCCCCCGCATAGGGATGGCGCGGATGCACCTCGACCTGCGTACAGGCCCGGATCACCGAGGTGATACGGTCCATGTCGCTGAGG
>JAWLFN010000254.1:0-3605 GCA_041685555.1 Gammaproteobacteria bacterium
TCAGTGCTGCCCGGCGGCGCTGACGCGGGCCCGGGTTACAGGTATAATCTTGACCGCCGCGGCCGCGCCAGGGAGGCGCCAGCCCCCCCTGAGCTCACGACAAGCTGTCACATTTTTGTAATATCAGGCAGGCAACATACGCCATCCGGCAAGTGCGGCATCGCGCGCCGCGCCAGACTGGCCACACTTTCAGTTAAACAGAGGGCCACATGTTCAGAATTCGCTCACTTATCACCGTCTCATTAATTGCAGCCACACTGGGCAACCCGGCCTCGGCGCGCGAGGTTGTCTCCATTGACGGATCGTCCACAGTGTTTCCGATCTCCGAGGCCTTCGCCGAGGAATTCCAGATTGCCACCCGCACGCGCGTCACGGTCGGCCTCTCAGGCACCGGTGGCGGATTCAAGAAGTTCTGTCGCGGCGAGACCGACTTTACCGGCGCGTCCCGGCCCATCCGCGATGGCGAACTGCAGCAGTGCAGCGACAACGGGATCGAATTCATAGAGATCCCCATTGCCATGGACGGCATCGCCAACATCGTGCACCCCGATAATGACTGGGCGACCTGCCTCAGCCCCGATGAGCTGAAGCGCATGTGGGAGCCTGAAGCCCAGGGCAGGATAGACAACTGGAACCAGATTCGCGACAGCTTCCCCGACGCGCCGCTGCGTCTGTTCGGAGCCGGCGTGGATTCGGGAACCTACGACTACTACACGTTTGCACTGACGGGCGTCGAACACTATTCCCGCGGTGACTTCACGGCGACCGAGGACGACAACGTCACGGTCCAGGGCGTCTCCTCAGACCGCAATGCGCTCGGTTTCCTCGGCCTTGCCTACCTCGACGAGAACCGCAGCAGACTGCGAGCCGTGTCCGTGCGGCAGGAGGACGGCAGCTGCGTCGAGCCCACGGTCGAGACCACGCGCAACGGCAGCTACCAGCCACTGTCGCGCCCGCTGTTCATGTATGCGAATGCTGCCGCACTGGACCGGCCCGCGGTGCAGGCCTACGCCGACTTCATGATGGATCCGGAAAACGGCATCTTCCTGGTTGAGGAAGTCGGCTATGTCCCGCTGCCGGAAAAAGCATTCGACATGGGTCGCGCCAAGATCAAGGCACGCAAGACAGGCAGCTTCTTTGATGGCGGCTCCAAGGTCGGCGTCAGCATCGAGGATCTGCTGGCAATCGACTGAGCTTGAGCGCATCAGGGCGAGTGGTCGCGACGGCCACTCGCCTTATTTGTTTTAAGGCCAGGAGGAAGCATGGCTGTTTCCGGAGTACCAAACGCGACAGAGCTGGTGGCATCGGGGTTCGTCGCCCGGCGCAAGCTGCTGAGCCGCGTGATGTCCGTGCTGCTGTTCCTGTGTGCCGGATTGTCGGTCTTCGTGACCACCGCCATCGTGGTGATTCTGGTTTCCGAGTCCTGGGAATTCTTCGCCCAGGTGTCGATAATCGATTTCCTGACCGGCACCATGTGGACGCCCGTGTTCGCCAATCCGCAGTTCGGCGTGCTTCCGCTGCTGCTGGCCACGCTGCAGACCGCCGCCCTGGCCATGATCATCGCCGTTCCCATGGGCCTGCTCATGTCCATCTACCTGAGCGAGTACGCCAACCCCAAGGTCCGGGAGATCATGAAGCCCGCGCTGGAGCTGCTCGAGGCCGTCCCGACGGTTGTCTACGGCTACTTTGCCCTCCTGGTGATGACACCGTTCCTGCAGAAGTTCATTCCCGGCCTCGCCGGCATCAACCTGCTGGTGCCGGGCATCATCCTTGGCATCATGATCCTGCCCTATGTCGTCTCGGTCAGCGAGGACGCCATGCGCGCCGTGCCGAACGGGCTGCGCGAGGGAGCCTATGCGCTGGGCATGTCCAAGTGGCAGGTCGCGCTGCGCGTGGTGGTCCCCGGGGCCTTCTCGGGCATTACGGCGGCGTTCATCCTCGGCATGTCCCGCGCCGTGGGCGAAACCATGGTGCTGGCCATCGCCGCGGGGCAGAACCCCAATCTCACCTTCGACCCGCGCGAGGGCGCCGCGACCATCACCGCCTATATCGTACAGGTCAGCCTGGGTGACCTGCCCCATGGTTCCCTGGCCTACTCGACTATCTTCTCCACCGGCCTGGTGCTGTTTATCATGACGCTCGGCTTCAACCTGGCCGGCTTCTACCTGCGCAAACGCTTCCGCGAGGCCTACTGACATGTCCCTGACCAGCGGCGGCAACCTGTCATCGGCAGAGCTCTCCACGCTCGACGCGATCGGTGCGGTAAACCGTGCCAAGCGCATCGACCTCGTGTTCGCCGTCGGTGGCATCCTGGTCATGGTCATTGCCATGGGTCTGCTGTTTGCGCTGATCGGCGACCTGGTCGTGCGCGGTCTCGGCCGCATCGATTACGACTTTCTAACCAGCTTCCCCTCGCGCCGCGCAGAACGGGCCGGCATTCTCTCGGCCTGGGTCGGCTCTATCCTGGTCATGCTGACCACGGCATTCCTGGCCATCCCGGTAGGGGTCGCGGCCGGCCTGTATCTCGAGGAGTACGCGCGCAAAGGCTGGCTGTCGAACATTATCGAGATCAACGTCTCCAACCTGGCTGGCGTCCCATCCATCATCTATGGCCTGCTGGCGCTGGGCCTGTTCGTTTACGGACTGGACCTGGGCAAGACAATACTCGTCGCGGGCATGACCCTTGGCCTGTTGATCCTGCCCATCGTGATCGTCTCCACGAGGGAGGCAGTGCGCGCCATCCCCCGGGTCATCAAGGAAGGCGCCTACGGGCTCGGGGCCGACCAGTGGCAGGTCATGTGGCACTACATTATTCCCGCGGCACGACCCGGGATTCTCACCGGCGCTATTGTCGGCCTGTCGCGGGCGATCGGCGAAACTGCGCCCATCATCACGATCGGGGCGCTGACCTTTATCGCCTTCCTGCCGCCGGCGCCGGTATCGGGAGATTTCCCCTTCATCAACTTCGACTGGCTGACAGACGGCTTTACCGTGCTGCCAATCCAGATGTTCAACTGGATTTCCCGTCCGCAGGCCGATTTCCACGTCAACGCAGCCGCCACCGGCGTCGTGCTGATGGCACTGACACTGTCCCTGAACGGTGTCGCCATCTGGATACGCTATCGGCTGCGCCGCAAGCACCACAATTGATCTCACCGAATCGACGACGCTGGAACATGCCATGAATAAAACACCAGACACAAGGGCTGCAGAGGCCAGTACCGATGCCGACCAGCCACCCATACCACCGCGTGCCGAGAAGGCACCGCTGCGTGCCCGGGTAGAGAATCTCAACTTCTACTATGCCGACGGATTCCAGGCCCTGCGCAATGTCTCCATGCCTATCCTCGATCGGCAGGTCACGGCGCTGATCGGTCCCTCCGGCTGCGGCAAGTCCACGCTGCTGCGCTGCTACAACCGCATGCATGACCTGTACCCCGGCAACCGCTACGAGGGCTCGGTGATCCTCGAACCCGAGGGCGAGAACCTGATCGGCCCGGAGGCAGATCCGGTACTGGTGCGACTGCGCATTGGCATGGTGTTCCAGAAGCCCAACCCCTTTCCCAAGTCCATCTATGAAAATGTTGCCGCCGGTCTGCGAGTGC
>JAWLFN010000255.1:0-3602 GCA_041685555.1 Gammaproteobacteria bacterium
GCAAGCGCCGAGCCGGCAAAGGCAGCCGCGAACCACGCCCAGCCGTGGAAACTACCGGTGGCAATGCCGCTGAAATACGCCCCGACATTGCAGCCAAAGGCGATGCGAGCGCTGTAGCCAAGAACCAGGCCGGAAAGCAGGATAACCAGGCGACCGGGCGTACTGCCAGGTGGCACCTGCGGCCCCGGATCACGGCGCCAGCGCATGGCGACAAAGGCGCCAATGATGATGCCGATGTTGGTCAGGCTGGTGACGTCCGTCAGCAGGCTCTGCTGCAGGCGTTCGGCGTGGTCCGGTGTCGACCAGAATGCAGTGGTAAGCACATCCATGCCGGCCGCCTGGCCCACTTTCGCACCCCAAAACCCCAGGCCGTAGACGATTCCCCATGACTGACCGGCCAGCCCCGCCATCAGGTTACCGCTGCCCGCATTGACCAGTACACTGGAGCCACAGCCCAGTACAATCTGCATGGTCGCGCCGAACACGAAGGCCGCTCCCAGCATGGCGATGCCCACCGGGGCGTGGGCGCCATAGAGCTCATCCGGAAACGCGGCCAGTAGCGGAAAGGCGACCAGCGCACACAGGCCGATGGCCAGGAACTGGGCCAACAGCCCGCGGCCATCGCGGGCCTGGATCATGCGCCGGACGGTCCGCCTGGCTCCACTCGGCCATGCTCTCGGCATACAGGCGGGTATCCGGCACGCCGGCCAGCTCGCTGAGTACGAACCAGTTGATCGATGCCCAGTGGCCGGTGTTGCAGAAGGAGGCGGTCTGGGAGGCATCGGGGAGCGGACTCGATGCCAGGATCTGCCTTAGTTCGTCAGGATGCTTCATGCGGCTATCGTCGAACCAGCGGTCGAAGCTCAGGCTGGCGGCGCCCTCGATGGTGCCTGGCCGGGCGATTGAGGATTGTGAGCCATCATAGAATGCCGTCGGGCGTGCATCTATCATCCGGACGTCCGGGTCATCAAGACGACGCTCCATCTCCTGCGTACTGATCCTCCAGTCGTCGTGCCAGTCCGGGGTCCAGTCCGTCGGTGTAGTCGCGACCGTCCCCGCGCGCACCGGCAGACCGGTGTCCCTCCAGGCGCTGAATCCTCCGTTAAGAATGGACAGTTCCTGCAGGCCCAGGGACTTCAGGGTCCAGTAGAAGCGGGTGGCCGTTCCCATGTCCGAAGGACTGGCGCCATCATGAACCAGTACCACGGGGCGGGTTCCTTCCAGGCCCAGTGACTGTACCGTGTGGGTCAGGGCCGGGAGAGGCGGCAGGGCGCCGGGATTGCCGGACGGTCCACGGACGTCCGCGTAGTCGGCGGAGACGGAGCCGGGAATGTGGCCGGCGCCGTGGTTGCCACTGACGCGCAGGATCTGCAGGCGGGCGCCGCCCTCCAGCATTGTGGCAAGTGCCCGTGGGGTCAGTAGTGGAGACAAGTCCTCGGTGGCAGCAGGAACGCCCACGGCCGCGAGCAGGGTAGTGAGTGTCAGCAACTGAAAGTTCTTCTTCATCATTCTTACCAGCTAAAGCAGACCTGCCCGCCGCAGGAGCCCGGGCAGGTCTTCAAGACACGTTCAGAATGTGAAAGTGCGGGTCCTGCCATTCAGCATCCGGCCTGCCATCTCCATCGGCATGGCAACGCCAACGCCATCAATCAGGTCATCCTTGCCGTAGTCGCTATTGGGCAGGTATAGCGCACAGACTTTGGCCTCACCGCCCTGCTTCAGCAGACCGCGAAGCATCTGGCCGGGCGTCACGTCCCTGGGCTTGAGTGCCTGTCCCTCATAGGACTTCAGGGCCAGATCGCCGGCTTTGTCACACAGCAGTACGTTCACCCTGGCTCCCTGCTGGGCCATGGTGTTGGACAGCACCATGGCCATGCCCTGAGTCTGCAGGGAGTCACTGGAAACAATGACGAGCACTTCCTCAATCGCACTATCGTGTCCGCCCGCATGAAGGTTGAAAGGCGCGAGCGCAAACAGTGCAGCAATCGCCATGGTTTTAAAAGTTCTGATCATTGCAAAAGACTCCTTTTTGAGTTGACTGGTAAACCGGATGCCGACGCTACTCTGTTACTCCGGACACATCCGTGACAAAGTCACCTTCACTGCCACGCTGCGCCCTCCACAGCATCGAAAGGAACTGGCTGAATATGCTTTCCGTTAGCCTGGCGCTTCGGCAAGCCACAGCACTCGAGAAGCATACGAACAGGAAACGTGCGCCGGTTCAACGGACTCAGCGGCCGCCGATGAAGAGGGCAGCCACCTCGCGCTCGAGGAAATCACGGAGCGGATGACTGGGCCGGGTCACCAGGGCGATGCCACGGAGTGGCGGAGCCTCCAGGGAGATTTCGACGAGCGAGGTGTCACGCAACGCACCGTGAGTTATCGCCATCGCTGGCACCAGCGCGAGGCCGAAGCCCGCCTCTGCCAGCTGAACCAGCGTATCGATGTTGGTCGCTTCGAAGCGTCGGCTGGCCTCAGCACCCACACCGCAGGCGGAGAGAATGTGTTCCCGGAGGCAATGTCCCGGCTCCAGGAGGATGATCTGGCTGGTATCGATCGCCGACAACCGCAGTGGCGCTTTCCGCAGGGCCATCGGGTGGCCGGGCGCCGCCAGCAGCCGAAGCGGATCATCAAAGAGGTGGGTCACCGCGAGGGTTCGCGTATCCATGGGCAGGGCGAGCACCGCGGCGTCGAGCTCACCGCTGCCGACCTGGTCGAGAAGGCTCTGGGTCTGCCGCTCGTGGAGGAACAGTTCGAGACTGGGGAAATGCTCTGCGCTCGCTGCAAGAAATTCTTGCAGAAGGTAGGGTGCGATGGTCGGAATGATGCCCAGGCGCAGGCTACCGGTTCCAGGCTCAGCCTGAGCACGGGCGAAGGCGAAGAGGTCCTCGCTGGCGGCGAGAATCTGCTCCGCCCTGATGCAGACCGCCTCGCCGAGCGGGGTCATGGCCACGTGCTGCCGGCTACGCTCAACCAGCTTGAGGTCGAGGCTGCGCTCAAGCTCGGCAAGGCCACCGGACAGGGAAGACTGCGTGACAAAGCACTGCTCGGCGGCGCGGGTAAAGTTGAGGGTATCCCGCACCGCCAGGAGGTAGGCCAGCTGCTTCAGGGATAGGGAGGCGCTGCGTCGGTCAGTCACTGCCAGAATCGCTCTGCGGTCTTTAATGTAGTTTAACTCAGTTGCGCCCCGTACGAGCGACCAGGCCGCCCCTCCCTGAGGTGATAACGCCAGGCCTCTGATCGTTAGACGCGATCAATTTCAGTCTTATTATCGATTTCCCCTTTTATGCACTGCGCCCTACTCTGATCCTGTCACAACAAGTCAGGCAACAGGAAAAAGATCATGAAAATCGTCTACGGCAGCACCCGGAAGCGGGTCATGACGCCATTTTTCGACGCACCGACCAGCACTTTCAGCTACGTGGTCGAGGACCCGACCCGTGGTGCCTGCGCGAAGAACTGAATCGCAGCCTGGCCATGCCCCGGCTCATCATTCCCTCGCTACAGGTCAACATGAAAGCCGGCCTACTGCCCGAAGAAGACGCGACCGGCACCCGTTACCTGCGCGTGCCCCTCGATTCCCTGTAAAACCGCGGCCACCG
>JAWLFN010000256.1:0-3587 GCA_041685555.1 Gammaproteobacteria bacterium
CCTGGTTCGGGAACTTGGCCGGGTTTTCCCAGCGATCAGTGCGTTTCGGCTGGAGCTGGCGGGTTACGCGCTGGACGTTCCGCAGTCTGCTGCGACCGTGTGGTTCAATGCACGTAAATCAATTCTGGTGCCCAATGGACCGGTGCGCCTATGGGGTTCGGACGACCTGGATAGGCAACCGCCGGAAGCGGAGCCGATGGCGGCGCCTGTTGAGATTTTTTGGCGGGACGGGCAGTGGGGGCCGGGACGTAGCCACGTCGCACTGTGGCCGTGGCAAGTCGGGGAATTGTCGGCGGCCGGGCTGAGGATCTACTTGCTTGAAATATCCCCGGACGGCAAGGCGCTTCTGTTCCTCGAGCCTACCGGCGCCAGTTCTGCCGCCCGGGCTCCGGTCACGGTCCCGGGTGTCTCGGCCGGGGCTCGGCGTACCGGCCGGTCCGGCAGGGCCAATGCCGCCAAAGGCGCTGAGCCGATGACCTTCCAGCCCGGCCAGGTCGCATCCATGTGTTGGCCATCCTGCGATTTACCCAGCGGTGACCCGCAGCGGCAAGCGGGCACATGCTTTCGGATACCGCCAACCCACGGGTCTTGCCATGGCCTCTTTCAGCACACACCGTGGTGCTCCTTACCCGCTGACCGACGGGTTCATGCCGACCATCGCCAATAACGGCTATCGGGGTCCCGAACCGACCCGAAACGGCCGGTCGCCAGGGGCGGATGCAGGTCTGCTGGCGACGGCTTCGCCGCTAACCAGAACTGACCCATCCAGGGCTGAGATTTTCTAGCCCACTCGATGCGCAGTGGATGCGGTGGGAGTTGTAGCTGGGGGTGTGCACGGCCGCAGGGCCGGGTTGGGTTGACCCGTTTTTATGCCAATGGTGTTGGGTTGTGCGCGAAGCGCGGCTTGGGGGGCGGATGGCCCAGCACGCCCGGGCGGTGGGCACCGTGATGGTGCCCACAAGATGATGGCCCCGGCCGTCAAGGCAATGGAGCACTGCCGGCCCGTGCCGTACGCTGTCTTACGTCGTGGCCGGTGTCCGCAAGGAGGGGCCGGTCAGGCGGATGGTGATGCAGTGGTGCCGGAGGCGATCGAGCAAGGCATCGACCAGCGGTTTGTTCTGGAACAGACCGTACCACTGGTCGTAGTCGAGGTTGGTGGTGATGAGGGTGGCGGTGCGCTGGTAGCGTTCATCGAACAACTTGAACAAGGCGTTGCTTTGTTCCGGCTTGAGGCTGAGATACCCCAGCTCGTCGATCAGCAGGATCGGATACCGGGCCAGGCGTCGGATCAGCCGGCTCGAGGATTGATCGGCCAGCGATGCGTAGAGTTCGTCGATCAGGTCCTGGGCCTTGTAGAAGCGGCCGCGGTAGTCGTTCAGCAGGGCCTCCCGCAACAGACCCAGGGCCAGGCCGGTCTTGCCGGTGCCGGGGGGGCCGATGAAGACGATGTTCTCGGCCCGCTGGAGGAACGCGAGTCCCGCCAGTTCCTGGATCTGGTGGGCGGCCACGGACGGCTGCTGGTCGAACGGGAAGCTGTCCAACGACCAGTCCCACGGCAGATGGGCTTGCCGCAGCCGGTACGCCAGACTCCGCTCCTTGCGCACCCGGGTTTCCTCCTGCAACAGACGCAGGAGCACCTCCCGGTGGGTGGTGGCGTTCTGTTCGGCGTCATTCAGGATCCGGTCCAGGGTCTCGGCCATGCCGTTCAGGCGCAAGGCCTCGAGGTACTGGTGCAGGCGATCACGCATCGTCGTCGGACTCCAGGTGGAAGAAGTCCCCGCGGATGGTGCGCAGGATCAAGGACTCCAGGCGCGTCATGTCATACAAGCCATAGCGTTCGGCTTCGGCGATCGCGGCCAGAAACGGCTCCGTGGGATAGCTGCGCTGGAACTCCAGCAGCCGCTTGAGCCGCTGAGCGCCCCGGCCCGGGGCCCGCTGGGTCAAGGCGGCGACATAGCGCTTCAGCACCTCAGGGGCATCGGTCAGCAGTGCGGTCTGGGCCGGCAAGGGCTGGCGCCGGTACGCACGCCGGTTCAGGTCGGTGTGGTGGCCCGGGGCCGTCACCCGCTGATCCCGGTCCTCCAGAACCCGCGCATGGCGGGCGATCGTCTTCCCGCGGGCGCAGATCTGCACGCGATCGAGGTACTTGTAGACCTCGACTTGCTGGCCCAGATACCGCTCGGGCACGGAGTAGCGGTTGCGGTCCAGAGAGACGTAGCCCTGGGTGTCGACCACCCGATGGCACAGCGCATAGACCGGCGGCAGCACCTTCGGCAGCGGCTGCAACGCCGGCCGTTCCTCGACCCAGGCCTGGGCCGGCGCGCGGCCCAGGCTGCGCTTGACCTTGGCATTGGCCACGGTCTCGCACCAGTTGCGGGCCTGCGTGTTGAGGTCGGCCCAGTCGGTAAAGACCCGCCCGGGCAGGAAGCGGCCTTCGACAAAGGCAAAGAAGCGCTCCACGTGCGCCTTGCGATCGGCATGGCCGATGGCATGCGGAATGAAGCGGGTGCCGAACAGCGCGCCCCAGCGCGCCAGTTCCGGCGCGATGGTCGCGTCCGGCCCGCTGCCGGCCACCACCAGGACACTGGTGTTGTCAATCGTGCAGCGCGTCGCCGCGCCACCGAAGACGGTCAACGCAGTCTGGAGAAACGCCCGGGCCTCAAAGCGCGTGAACCGCGGGTAGTACTGCATGAAGGCATAGCGGCTGTACCCCAGCACCAAGGCCGCACACTGCGCCCGGACCGTCTTGCCGGCCAGAGTCAGCCGGTGCGGGGAGGTGTCGTGTTGCATCTCCGCGCCGGGTTCGAACGTGTAGTGGCCGGCCCGGCGCGGCTTGGGGGTCCGTAAGCCGTGCTGCCGGACCCAATGCGTGAGCGTGCTGTAGGGGACGTCGGTACCTTGCGCCTGTAACAGCTCCTGCACGCGTGCCACGTTACCCTCGGCCTGTTTAAACAGCTCCGCCAGCGCCACCGGCGGCGGGCCCGCCGGGACCCGCGTCGGCGCGGAACCGTTCAGGACCTGGCGGATCGTGGCGCGGGCATGGCCCAGGGTCCGGCTGATCTGCCGGACCCCCATGCCCTTCTGATGCAACTGCTGGATCGTCTCGCGTTCCGGATCGGACAGCATGGCGGGTGGCCTCCAGAAGGTGTTCCAGGGCCCCGGCCGCATCCCGGGTCTGGACCACCGCCGTGTGCAGGCGCTGCCAGATCTCGACCGGTGGCCGGGGTGTGAGCAGTTCGGTCAACGGCGGACCCAGGCGCCGGAGCTCCCCGCGGACCCGCCGCAACCGCTGCAGCCAAACTGCCTCGGGGGTGGCCGTCGTCCGCTCAGGCTGCAGCACGTCCCGGAACAGCGCCGGGTGGGCCAGGAGCCGGGCCCGGATCGTGGGTGCACTCTGCTGGTAGTGGCGATACCACGCCTGCAGATCGCGCGTCGCCAACGGCTGTTCGCGCAGCCCTTCCACCAAGGTCTGGGCCGCGGCGGTGTTGGCGCGCGCCAACGGCACCAGCACCCGGCTGGCCGCCCAGGCCGAGACCACTCCGGTGCGCACCGCCTCCTGCACGGGTTCGGTCAGGCCGCTCAAGAGC
>JAWLFN010000257.1:0-3559 GCA_041685555.1 Gammaproteobacteria bacterium
GCTCACCCCGTCGCATCCTGGTACGTTCCTCCCTCCTCATGCCCCGGAAAGGGCGTTGCCCCTTCTGTCTCTATTCCACTCGCCCAGGTGCGACCACCTCGACCCCGAGCTGCCGTGTAACAGACAGCAGACAAACGCCTTCAACGATGGCTGGACCTGCAACCAGGGCAGCATGTAATTCGGAGTATCGAATGGAATGCGTAAAACCACACTGCCCTGGAACCAGGAAGTCGTCCAGATGCACAACACGGATGCCAAGTGCACTCGCCAGTTGGCCGGCGAGCACCGACTTTCCGGCACCATGGTATCCGTCAATTGCGATCAGACCGGTGGCGCACCCCCTCATACGGGTCGCCAGGTCGGTCAGACTGCTCGGTACCTGCGGCATTGTTCAGCCCCATACTGCTGGTCGTGCGCCATGGTCAGTCACTGGCCGGTGGCCACTCGACGGGTATCAGGATTTCATTGCGCCGCAGGAACCACGGCATGAACGGCGCGTTGTACCGTGCCCAGAGCGGCTCACCAACCTCCCTGAAGCCCTGCTCCTGCATCCAGGACTGCAGCTTCTCCAGATTACGCTGGTAGCCTTTCTCACTCCAGAAACCAGAGTACCGGACGGCGGCCATATACCGCGCCGGCACCTCACGCAGCGTCACGGCGGGGTCTTCCGGTTCGGGGAGCGTTTCCAGCGACCAGGAAGCCGGCATCACGAAACTGACCGCCCATCTGCCGTCAGTGCGTTGCTGGCCGACCGGGGCGGTCATCGCGATCTTCTCGCCGGCGGCTCCCTGGGTCACCGGTGCGGTCATCGCAATCTCCTGCCGCGTCCGGTTATCGCCGGAGATGTATCCGAACAGTCGATTGAACGCCCGGTTTCCCGCGCCCTCGAAGTCCCCGTCCACCAGGGTCTCGGCGATGATATGCGGCTCATACCGCCGCACTTCGAACGCCTGCGACTCCAGCACAACCGCGTATTCAGCTTCCTCCACCGCCATGACGCTTCCCACCCCCAATACAGCAATAACGACCACATACCAGCACAAACGTTTCATGCATCACCTCCAGGTGGCTTCGACCGGTCTTCGTATACGAGGTTTCAGCGACCGGCGGATGCACATCAGCGGCTTTTCCGTTCCCGGAGGACCCCGGAGGCTTGCGTCAGGAAGCGTACAGCGCTGACCTTTGCCCTGAAAAACACAAAGTGCTCGTCCGTGCCGAACATGTTGGCTGCCTCTACGTGGAACGGGATGCGAAAGCCCTGCACTTCCCGGAACTCGCCCAGCTTTCCACCGAATGGCTGTAGCCGGTGCACCCTGTCAGGGTTGGCATTGCTCCACCGCATGAACTGCACCGCAACCGGTTGTCCTTCGGCATCCACCTTCACGTCCACAGCCTGCGATAGCTCATTCCTGATCACGGTTACCCGGGCGGTATCCTCGTCCACAGCTTCCCAGACAACACCCGGCCCCGGAAGCACGGCGGCTGGCGTCCAGAAAACCGCCTCGGCGACATAGCGACCATAGGCCGCCCGTTCATGATCCGGATCGCCACCCATCCGGGCCACCGGTATCAGCCCGAGAACCCGGAAGCGGGTCCAGCGGCCCGTATCAGAGCCGGACACCGGAACCACGCCGGGCATCCTGGCCTTCCATACGAAGCCGGTCGGCGCGGCCAGAACTTGCCTGGCCTGCATCGGCCGATAGTCCGGCTTGTGCCGGGTACCCAGACTGAATTCGCCACCCATGTCGATTTCAGCCACCGTCAGCAGCGGTGTCCCGGGCTGGATGGCAAAGTGGAAGAACCGCCGGGCTGGTTCAGGCAGGTCGCTCACCATTGCCGGGTCATACAGCGCAGGGGTTGCCGCCTGCGATGCGATCAATCGCGCCCATTCCCTGCGGTCGGCGCGCTCATCCCATAGCCGGAGCGCGACAAGCGAGAGTAAGGCAATAGCCAGTATTGCCAGAATCCAATACACGAATCTCTTCCTCAGTGGTCTCTTCCGAAAGGGCCTGTCCGCAGCAGATTATCGCGGATCATAGTCTCATGGTGTAACCCCCCTCGAAATGGTGTAGTGGTCTATTCGCAAAAATGGTACGTACCATTCGCGTGATCCGGGATATCAGCTTGTATCGACTGTAGCAGGGGTAGAAATTGAATGACAAAGTTCACCAGTTTACTAGTAGCGGTTTTCATACCGGCGCTGGTTCTTCAACCCGCATCGGCACAGGACGCAGGAACCGCCTTGGTGCCCTTACCCTCGCTAGACGACTTCACCAGGGGTAATGATGGCTGGGGCTTCGGGTTGGGCCTGGGCGTTGAGTACGAATCTGCCTACGAAGGGTCGGATGAATTCGGCTTCGAAGTGGATCCCGCAGGCGCGGTTCAATGGCGCAGGGGTGATAATATCTTCTATTGGGCGGGCGAAGCACTGGGGTGGCGCGGTCGTCGTTCTGACACGTGGCTGTTCGAGGCCACCGTGGCCTTCGATGAGGGTCGTGAGGAAAGTGATTCCGATGACGGCCGTCTGGATGGACTCGGCAATGCAGATGAGAGTACGGAACTCGTGCTGCAAGCGCGTCGGGCGTTCGATGCCGACTGGCGTTATTGGGTGGATGGCCGAGTTACAACGGGCGACAAGGGAAATCTGGGTATTTTCGGGGTCGGGCGCCGCTTTGGCGAGCAGAACGACGGAACGGGCTCTGAACTGGCGGTCGTTGCGGTCTTTCACGACAGCGATCTTGCCAATACGGAGTTCGGCGTCACCGCCGGACAGTCCGCCGCGTCGGGACTGAACGAAACCCGCCTGAGCGGGGGATTTCGCTCAATCGGGCTCAATTACACGTATCGTAACTACATCAACGAAAACTGGCAGATTTTCGGCGAAGTGCTGTATGAGCGGTATGGCAGCGATATCGAGGACAGCCCGATCGCACGCAGCAACTATGAAGCCGAGGCAGGCATCGGATTCATTTACGTCTTCTAGACCGCCTGATCGGGATGGGGCGGGGCCTAACAGCCCCGCTCCTCCCACAACACCACCGGGCATGATCATCAGGACTGCAGCTCCGACAACACCCCCCGAAAACTCTCCAGTCCGGCCTCAAGGTTCTCGATGATTTCCTCGGCGATGTCATCGGGCTCCGGGAGGTTGTCCAGATCACCCAGGGATTTGTCGCGCAGCCAGAAGATGTCGAGGCTGGTCTTGTCGCGTTTGAAGATGTCCTCGCGGCTGTAGCGGCGCCAGCGGCCCTCGGGGTTGTCCTCGCTCCAGGTCTCCGCGCGCTTGTGGCGTTCGCCGGGCTTATAGCATTCGACAAACTCGCGCAGGTGTTCATCGCGCAACGGTTTCTTCTTGAGCGTGTGGTGGATGTTGGTGCGGTAGTCGTAGAACCAGACCTCGTCCGTCCAAGGCTCGGCGCGGCCGGGGCGGCCGTCGAAGAACAGCACGTTGGCCTTGACGCCGTGGGCGTAGAAGATGCCGGTGGGCAGGCGCAGGATGGTGTGCAGCTCGGTGGTCTCCATCAGTTTGCGGCGCACGGTTTCCCCGGCTCCGCCCTCG
>JAWLFN010000041.1:0-14662 GCA_041685555.1 Gammaproteobacteria bacterium
TGTCAGCTACCAGGGGGAGCTGTATTTTCCCACCTATGGCGCCAATCATCCCGGCACCGACTTTGGTCTGCCCTATACCTACGAGACCAACTACCGGGAGCTCCAGGCGCAGTTCCGACTGCAGGGTGGAGACAACTGGGTACTGATGCCGCCGGTGCCCTACAACGCCAACGAGAATCACAGCACCACTGGCATTTTCCGTCCCGAACCGCCTTCAGCGGAGACGAAACACTACCTGGGTACCGATTCCACCAGCCGGGACATCCTGGCCAGGTTGTTCTATGGCACCCGCACGGCCCTGCTGTTCGCGGTGTTTTTCACCGCTGCCGTGTATGCCATTGGCATCGCCGTGGGCGCGGCCATGGGGTATTTTGGCGGGCTGTTTGATCTGCTGTTCCAGCGTGTCATCGAGATCTGGAGCAATGTGCCGTTCCTCTATATGGTGATCATCATCTTCTCGGTGATCCCGTCCACCTTCTCCGTGGCGGCCCGGATCATGATACTGCTGGTGGTCATGGTGCTGTTTTCCTGGACCGGCATGACCTATTTCATGCGCACGGAGACCTACAAGCAGAAGGCGCGGGACTATGTGGCCTCGGCGCGCATCATCGGGGCCGGCAATGCGCGTATCATCTTCCGCCATGTAATGCCCAATGTGCTGGCGACACTGGTAACATTCATTCCGTTCACGATGATCTCGGCCATTACCGCGATCACGGCCCTGGATTTCCTGGGCTTCGGGTTGCCACCACCGACACCGAGCCTGGGTGAACTGCTGAAGCAGGGCACGGACAATCTGCGCACCGCGCCGTGGATCGTTTCGGCGGCGTTCGGCACCCTTGTGGTACTGTTGACCCTGGTGACGTTTGTCGGCGAGGCCGTGCGCGAGGCGTCGGATCCGAAGAAGTTTACTGTCTATAAATGAACCGTGGAGGGCTGTGAGATGTTCAGGGCATTCAGTCAATGGCGTCTTTCGATGCTGGTGCTGCTGGCGACCGTGTTGGCCGCCTGTGGTGGTGATGAGCAGGAAGTCGCGGAGGACCGGGACAATACACAGGAAGTGCAGGATTACTATGCCGACAATCCCGAGTTCTTCACGTTCTCGTCAACGGAGGATATTCCCGGCGATCTGGATTGGGAGAATGGCATGGATCTGCCCGACCTCGGCTCGCCCGAGGCGGAGAAAGGGGGAACCCAGTATGCGTCCATACAGGATTTCCCCCGCACATTGCGGACGGTGGGACCGGATTCGAACGGGTCATTCCGCCCCTGGATACTGGATGACATCGCCATTTCCCTGGCGATGAAACACCCCGATGTAGACGGTGGCCTGTATCCCGGGCTGGCGCGGGAATGGGCAGTGGATGAGACGAATCGCACGGTCTATGCGCGCTTGAATCCCGACGCGACCTGGTCGGACGGTGAGCCGGTGACGGTCGATGACTTCATGTTCATGTTCTATTTTTTCCAGTCTGAATATATCGTGGCGCCCTGGTACAACAACTACTACAGCACCACCTACACCAACATCACCCGGTATGACGACCACACCCTGTCGATCACCATGCGGGAGAACAAGCCCGACCTGAACGAGCGCGCTCTGCTGCTGAACCCGGTCCCGCGGCATTTCTATCGCGAGTTGGGCGAGGACTTCGTGGAACGCTACCAGTGGCGGGTGGCACCCACGACCGGTGCTTACACAATACAGCCCGATGACATCAATCAGGGCCGCTCGATCGTGATTTCCCGCGTCGAAGACTGGTGGGCGAAGGACATGAAGTTCTTCAGGAACCGCTTCAATGTGGACCGCGTGAATATCAGTGTGATCCGGGATACCAACAACTCCTTCGAGGCATTCCGCCGGGGCGACATTGATCAGTTCGGGCTGAATCTGTCCGAGCACTGGTACGAGAAACTGCCCGACGATGATCCCGCCGTGCAGGCGGGCTATATCCACAAGACCGTTTTTTACAACGAACGCCCCCGTCCCAACTACGGGCTCTGGATCAACACCAGTCGCCAGCACCTGGATGACCGTGATGTGCGGATGGGCATTCAGTATGCCACCAACTGGGATCTGGTGATCGAGAGCTTCTTCCGTGATGACTACAGTCGGATGAACACGGCCAGTGACGGCTACGGGGATTTCACGCATCCGGAGATCGAGGCGCGTCCCTACGATATCGACCGTGCGCTCGAGCATTTTGCGGCGGCCGGCTTCGACGAACGGGGGCCGGATGGCATTCTGCGGAACGATGAAGGTCAGCGTCTGTCGTTCACCCTGTCCACCGGGTACCAGAGTCTGGCGGAAATTCTCACCATCCTGCGCGAGGAAGCACAGCGGGCCGGACTGGAATACCGGGTAGAGGTGCTGGATTCCACGGCGGGCTGGCAGAAGGTGCAGGAGAAGCAGCACGACATCTTTTTCAGCGCCTTCAATGTCTCCCTGGAGATGTATCCACGCTTCTGGGACTTCTATCATTCCGACAATGCCTATGATGACGCGTTTCTCGAGGACGACAGTGTCAACCCGGAGCGACAGGTGAAGGTGCAGACCAACAACCTGGAAGTGCTGGCCGAACCCGAGATGGATCGCATGATCGATCAGTACGTGAGCTCCAGCGATTATGATGAAATGCTGGAGTTGGCGCATGACATGCAGGAATGGCATCACGAGTATGCGTCCTTCGTGCCCGGCTTCGTGCAGGACTTCTATCGGGTCGGGTACTGGCGCTGGGTGCGGTATCCCGAGTTCTTCAACCATCGACAGTCGAATTCGGCCGGTGAGTTGCATGTCCACTGGATTGACACGGAGATGAAGGAGGCCACGGAAGCGGCGCAGGACGCGGGCGAGACCTTCGAACCGCAGATCAATGTCTACGACCAGCACCGCGTGACGGAAGAGTAACCTTGGATCCGGTATTGGCAGTAGAGGATCTGGCCGTCGAGTTCGATACGGACGAGGGGTTGGTGCGGGCCGTGGATGGTGTCAGTTTCTCCCTGAATGAAGGGGAGACGCTGGGCATCGTCGGTGAATCCGGCTGCGGCAAGAGCGTCACGGCACAGTCCATCATGCGGTTGTTGCCCCAGCCCATGGGCCGGATTGCCGGTGGACGGATCCGGTTCATGGGGCAGGATCTGGCGCAGGCCGGCGTCGAGCAGATGCGGCGGATCCGCGGTGCCGAGATCGGCATGGTGTTCCAGGAGCCGATGACGGCGCTGAACCCGGTGCACACCATCGGTAAGCAGTTGACCGAGGTCCTGCTGCTGCACAAGAAAATCAGCAAGCAGCAGGCCATCCGGGAAGGGGTGGATATCCTGGACCGTGTCGGCATCCCCTCGCCGGACATTCGCATGACCGAACATCCCCATCAGCTTTCCGGCGGCATGCGTCAACGTGTGGTGATCGCCATGGCACTGGCCTGCCGGCCGCGTCTGCTGATTGCCGACGAACCGACCACGGCACTCGACGTCACGATCCAGGCGCAGATCCTGGAACTGATCGGCGAGTTGCAACGGGATCTGGGCATGTCCGTGATCCTGATCACCCACGATCTGGGCGTGATCGCCGAGACCTCGAAGTCCGTGGTGGTGATGTATGCCGGCAAGGTGGCCGAGCGGGGCAGTGTCTACGACATCTTTGACCGGCCGACGCACCCCTACACCAAGGGGCTGTTGGCCTCCATTCCGCGCCTGGACACCGAGCCCAAGTCGCGGCTGCCCATCATTCCGGGCATGGTGCCGGGACTGCGTGACCTGCCGTCCGGTTGCCGCTTCGAGAATCGCTGCACGTACCGGCGGCCCCACTGCAGCCAGTCGGTGCCGCCGGAAGAGATGATCGGAGAGGGCCACGCGGCCAGCTGTTTCGAGTGGCGGCGGATCCGGGACGAGGAGGGAGCGGTATGAGCGTGCAGAATCCGACGCCCGTGTCCCCGGATGCACCGCTGCTGGAAGTGCGCGACCTGACCATGCATTTCCCGGTCAAGGAAGGCGTGTTCATGCGCTCCGGCAAGGTCAACCGGGCGGTGGACGGTGTCAGTTTCGATATCGCGCCAGGCGAGACTCTGGGGCTGGCGGGAGAGTCCGGCTGCGGCAAATCCACGCTGGGGCGCTGCATCACGCGGCTGTACCGGCCCACCAGTGGCTCCATCCGCTTCCAGGGCCGCGACATCACCACTCTGCCGCAACGTCAGTTGCGCCCCTACCGTCGCGAAGTGCAGATGATCTTCCAGGACCCGATGGAGTCGCTGAATTCCCGTCACACAGTGGGGTACATCATCGAGGAACCGCTGATCGTGCAGCAGATGGGTGACCTTGAGTGGCGGCAGAAGCGGGTCAGGGAGTTGCTGGATCTGGTGGGCCTGCCGGCCCGCTCGGCGAGCCGCTACCCGTTCGAGTTCTCGGGCGGGCAGCGCCAGCGCATCGGTATCGCCCGGGCCATCGCCCTGGACCCGAAGCTGATCATCTGCGATGAGCCGGTCTCGGCCCTGGACGTGTCGATCCAGAGCCAGATTCTCAACCTGCTGGTGGACCTGCAGCGGGAGTTCGGCCTGTCCTATCTGTTCATTGCCCATGACCTGGCGGTGGTCAAGCACATCTCCGACCGCATCGCCATCATGTACCTGGGGCAGATCGCCGAGTCGGGCACGGGCGAGTCGCTGTATCGTGATCCGCTGCACCCGTACACGCAGTCACTGATTTCCGCGATTCCGGTGCCGGATCCACACAGGCCCAGTGAACGTCAGGTACTAAGCGGCGATGTGCCGTCGCCGATCAATCCACCTTCCGGCTGCCGTTTCCATACCCGCTGCCCGCATGTCATGGACATCTGCGGGCGACAGGAACCGGCGCTGGTGCCGGTCCGCGACACGTCGGGTGTCGAGAGACCGGTGGCCTGTCATCTGTATCCCGGCCAACCGGACACGGCGGCAAATTGATGGCGGGGTGTTGTGTCAGTCAACGCTCTCATTTATGATGAGGGCTCTGTAAAACAGGAAGAAGTTATGAGGCATCCGCGAAATACTCTAATAAAAATGTTCGCAGCGGCTGTGCTGGCATCGACCGCCTGGACCGCTGTGGCTCAAGATGACATCGTGCAGGAATTTTCAGAGGCCAATGAATCATTGCGCCTGTTGTTGATCAGTAACGAGCATCTTTCCGATCAGATCGAACGACAGGAAACTCTGCTGGCATCCATGGAAGAGCAGATCGACGCGGCCGCGCAGCTCGCCAATGAGGAAGAATCTCCCCTGATTCCCCTCATGGAAGAGATGATCAGCTCGCTGGAGTCTTTCATCGAGACCGACTTTCCGTTCGAAATGGAAGATCGCCGTGAAGAGATCACCAACGCACGGAACCTGGTGGACAATGAGGACGCCAGCATCCAGCAGAAGTTCAACCGGCTGCTGGACGTCTACCGCGCCGAGGTCGAGTATGCATCCACACTGGATGCTTACGAGGAAGAAGTCATTGACTTCAATGGCAGCGAGCTGGAAGTCAACATTGTCCGGGTAGGTCGTGTGGCGCTGGCATTCCAGAGCCTGGATCGCACCGTAACCGGCTACTGGGACAAGAACGCAAGGCAGTGGGTGGAAGGCGATCCGGGCGACTACCGCACCGCGATCGATCGTGCCTATCGCGTCGCCAGCAGTGAGCTGGCCGCCGAAATGCTGCACCTGCCGATCCATGCGCCGGAGCCGGTCCAGTAACCGACTGGTACCCTATCCGGCATGACTGCACCCGCGGGGTGTAGAGCGAGAAAAGGCCAGCGGATCCGGTCCGCTGGCCTTTTCTGTTTGTACAGACTGCGCGCTAGTGGGCCATGCGGGGAATAAGGTAATGATCAGCCCTTGCCCTTCATGCGATTGGGGCCTTTCAGGGAATCCTTGGCGATATAGTCGATGATGGCACCGGCGATGTCCTTGCCAGTGGCTTTCTCGATCCCTTCCAGCCCGGGTGAGGAGTTCACTTCCAGTACCAGCGAGCCATGATCCGAGCGGATGAGGTCCACCCCGGCCACATCCAGGCCCATGACCCGGGCCGCGCGGATGGCCAGCTTGCGTTCATCCGGACGCAGTCTGACGATTGCGGCCGTGCCGCCCCGGTGCAGGTTGGAACGGAACTCGCCGGGAGCCGCATTGCGCTGCATGGCGGCGACCACCTTGTCACCGATCACGAAGCAGCGGATGTCCGAGCCACCGGCCTCCTTGATGAACTCCTGGACCAGAAAATCGGCTTCCAGTCCGCGGAAGGCGTTGATCAGGCTTTCGGCGGCTTTCTTGGTCTCGGCCAGCACGACACCGTTTCCCTGTGTGCTCTTCAGGACCTTGACGATCAGCGGTGCGCCGCCCACGGACTGGATGAGATCCGCCGTGGCGTCGGCCGAGTGAGCGTAGCTGGTCACCGGTTGGCCGATACTCTTGCGGGCCAGTAACTGATGCGCGCGCAGTTTGTCGCGCGATCGGGCGATGGCGATCGACTCGTTGACAGAATAGGTGCCGCTCACCTCGAACTGCCGCAGTACGGCGCATCCATACGTGGTGACACTGGCCCCTATGCGCGGAATGACCGCATCGTACTCCAGGGCTTCGGGGCCGCTGCCCCTGGCCTTGTAGTAGACCGTCGGGTGGTTGGCCGTGATGTTCATGTAGCACTTCAGCACATCGACGACCCGGGCCTCATGTCCCCGGTCACGGGCCGCCTCGACCAGGCGCCGGGTCGAGTAAAGCTTGCTGTTGCGTGACAGTACGCCGATTTTCATAGTGGACTCGCCTGTATTTCAGTGTGCCCGCGTAGTGTAGCCATTGCCGGGTACACTGGCCAGTTCGATGTTGGCTGGAGCGCGGGAGGGCGACTTCGACAAACCGTGGCAGCTTGTCTACAATCCGTCAGGAGTCAGTGGACAATCGGGTAGTGCGGTAATGATCGGCCGCCTGGCCCACTGGCAGGGAGCGGCCAGTCCGCTCCAGTCATCACGGGACAACAGGATGAACACTATGCGATCGCGGTATCAATGTGTCAGGCAGTGGCTGATGGTGGCCGGCCTGTTGTGGGCCCTGCCTCTGCAGGCGCAGGACCTGGCTGAACAGTTCGGGGAGCGGGTCACTGAATTCACCCTCGACAACGGCATGCATTTCATCATCGTTGAACGGCCGGTGGCCCCGGTGGCCACCTTCGTCAGTTTCGTCAACGTGGGGGGTGTCGACGAGCCGGTCGGCAATACCGGCGTGGCCCACATTTTCGAACACATGGCCTTCAAGGGCTCACGCAACATCGGTACTACCGACTGGGAAGCCGAGCAGGCGGCGATCGACCGGATGGACAGTGCCTACCAGAACTGGCTGCGCGAGCAATTACAGCCGGATGCCGACGAGGAGCGTCTGGAGGCCCTGTGGAGCGAGTTCGAGCGCTGGCAGGAAGAGGCCGGGGAATATGTGCGCAGCGAGGAATTCACCCAGATCATCGAGCGCGAAGGTGGCCAGAACCTGAACGCCTTCACCAGCTCCGATGCCACCGGCTATTTCTATTCCCTGCCACAGAACAAGGCGGAACTCTGGTTTTATCTGGAGTCACAGCGGTTCCGCGAGCCGGTGTTCCGCGAATTCTATGTAGAGAAGGATGTGATAATGGAGGAGCGGCGCATGCGCACCGACTCCAGCCCACAGGGGCGACTGCTGGAAGAGTTTCTCTCGGTGGCCTACTCGGCACATCCCTACGGCAATCCGGTGATCGGCTGGGAGTCGGACATCGTCGCCACCACCATCGAGGATACCCGGCGCTTCTACGAGACCTATTATGTGCCATCCAATATCACTGTCGGTATTTCCGGTGACGTGGACCCACGGCGGATGCGCGAGCTGGCTGAGCAATACTTCGGCGATATGCCGGCCGAGGAGCCCGCGCCACCGGTGGTCACGGTGGAGCCGGAGCAACGCGGCGAGCGTCGTTTTGTGATCGAGGAGAACAGTCAGCCATTGTTCATTGCCGGCTACAAGGGAGTGGCTCAGGAACACCCCGATGCGGCCGCCCTGGAGATGCTGGGCAACATTCTCTCCGCCGGGCGTACTTCCCGACTGTATCAGCGCATGGTCCAGGACGAGCGGTTGGCGTTGGGCGTCCAGGCGCTGACCGGTTTTCCCGGTGTTCGCTACCCTTCGCTGTTCGTGACCTTTGCCGTACCCAACCGGGATGTGCCTCTGGAGGACATCGAGCGGGTACTGGAGGAAGAGATTGACAAGGCAAAGAACGGCGATATCACCCGGGAGGAACTGGACCGTGCCGTAACCAACGCCCGCGCCGGGCTGATCCGCGGACTGAATTCCAATATGGGGCTGGCGTTGGGGTTGGCGGAAGCCCACGCACAGCTGGGCGACTGGCGTGAAGCCTTTACCTATATTGACGCACTGGAAGCCGTCACGCTGGAGGATCTTGAGCGGGTGGCGAATGAATACCTGGTCAGAGAGCAGCGCACGGTCGGTATGGTGAAGAATGCCGGCAGTGCCATGCCGGGAATCGGTTCGGGAGGTCAGCAATGAGCAAGCAATGGAAGATCGTGATCGCCGTGTTGTCGCTCTGCCTTACCGGGCCGGGTATGGCACAGGAGGCTCCCTGGGAGCAGTTCGATTATCCGCCCGTGAACAGCTTTGAAATGCCGGATATGGAGATTTTTGAACTGGATAACGGCATCCGATTCTATCTGGTGGAGGATGCCGAGCTGCCGCTGGTGCGACTCAATGTGATGGTGCGTACCGGAGGGATTCTGGTACCGGATGACCAGGTCGGTCTGAATCAGGTGGCTGGTGAGGTGATGCGCAGCGGGGGTACCGAGGCGTATCCGTCGGATGAATTGAACCGGATGCTGGAGGACCGCGCCGCGGTCATGGAGACATCTATCGGGTTCACATCGGGCAGTGCTCGCATGAACGTCCTGTCAGAGGATATGGAATCATTATTGCCGGTATTCGTGGATCTGTTGATCAATCCGGCTTTCCCGCAGGAGCGCATTGATCTGGCGATCACCCAGCAGGAAAGCGTCATTTCCCGGCGTAATGACGAACAGAGTGCGGTCGCCGGACGCGAGTTCCAGCGCCTCATCTACGGTGAAGACTCAAAGTATGCCCGCCGGATCGAGTACGCTACCCTGGATAATTTCACGCGTGAGGACATTGTCGATTTCCACGAGTCATCCTTCGTTGGTGCCAACATGATGATCGGGGTGGTCGGAGACTTCGAGACCGAAGCCATGAAGGCCTTGTTGACCGAGGCCTTTGGCGATATCCCCCGGGGAGAGCCCAATGAACTGAGCTTTCCTGAAGTCGACTACGAGTTTGAGTCCAGCGTGAACTTCGTTGACAAGTCCGATGTCAATCAGAGCTATGTACTACTGGGTCACATCGGTGGCATGCGGGACAATCCCGACTATGCGGCGTTACAGGTGATGAATCGCGTGCTCAGCGGAGGTTTCTCGAGCCGTCTGATGCAGGTGGTGCGCAGCGAACTGGGCCTGGCCTATTCAGTGTTCGGTTCCTATGGCAGTGGCCAGTATTTTCCGGGCACGTTCACAGCCGGTGTCATGACCGCCAGTGACAGTACCGCCGAGGCCATTGATGCCGTAATCGGAGAGATCCGGCGCCTTCGTCAGGAACCTGTCAGCCAGGAAGAGCTGGATCAGACCCTGGATGAATTCCTCAATTCCCTGGTGTTTCAGTACACCAGTCGCGGTGCTGTTCTGCGTGAGCGCATGGAGAATGACTATGCAGGCATGCCGCCGGACACCTTCGAGCGCCTGGTCGAGGAGATCCGTGCGGTGACCGTGGAAGATGTCCATGATGTGGCGCAACGATATCTGCGGCCCGATGCCCTGCAGATCCTCGTGGTCGGTAATGGCGCGGAGGTCGGGGATCAGTTGGACGCCTTCGGCGAGGTCAACGAGATCGACATCAGCATTCCACCACCGCCAGATGAGGACTGATTGCCGTGACGCGCCCTGAACAGACGTCCACGTCCCACAGCCCGTTGCCACGAAGTCACGATCTGCGGATGGGGCGTCTCAGGGTTCGCTTCAACTGGTTCATCGCCCTCTGTCTGGTGATGACCTTTGGCATGTTCATCAATCTGGGACTGTGGCAACTCGACCGGGCCGCCGACAAGCGCCAGCATGAGGCGGCCCGTGATCGGATGCTGTCCGCCGAGCCGGTTCCATTTGCCACCCTGGATATTCCCGAGGGCAACCACGAGGCCATGAGGCTGCAGGACGCCCGGCCGGTGGAGTTCGATGGTCGATATCTTGATGCCCGGGTGTCCTTCCTGGTGCAATACCAGTTCCATCGGGGGCAGCCGGGGTTCGAGGTGGTGACGCCGTTCCGGCCGGAAGGTGGCGATCGACTGGTATTGCTGAGCCGTGGCTGGATACCGGCGCCGGACAATGGTGAGCCACCCGCTGTTCCGGAGCCGGGAAACGGCCCGGAATCCGGAGAACCATGGCAGCTTGTGGCCCGGTTGCATGTGCCGGAACTGCCGCCGGAACGCGGTCGGGTGACCGACGCGGAGTGGCCCTTGCAGGTGCCGCGCCTGCATGTTCGGCAGGCGGGCGAGCTGCTGGGTGAACCGGTGTACCCTTATGTGTTCCGGCTGACGGAAGGGGCTCCGGGCCGTCTGGAGGCGCATTGGTCGGAGCCCGATTTCGGGCGACGAATGCACTACGGCTATGCCGTGCAGTGGTTTCTGTTCACAGTCGGCGTGCTGTTGGCCGCTGTACTCCTGAGTTCCAATCTGCTGGACCTGCTACGGTCGCGTGGTGCACGATAAGTCACCGTGTGGTCATAGCGGTGTCCGGCTCAGGCGATCCCGGTCGTGGGGGCGATCAAGATTCAGCGCTGGCCCGGCCGGAACGATCCGGGACGGGTTGATCATGTCATGACTGTAATAATAATGGCGCTGGATATGGCTGAAGTCCACGGTGTCCGCCACCCCTTCAATCTGGTATAGCTCCCGCACGTAATTGGACAGTGCCGGGTAATCCTCGATGCGCCGCAGGTTGCACTTGAAATGTCCGTGGTAGACCGGGTCGAAGCGGATCAGAGTAGTGAACAGCCGCCAGTCGGCTTCGGTAAGTCGATCGCCGGCCAGATAGCGCTGCCGCTGCAAGCGCTCCTCGAGCCGATCCAGGGTGTCGAACAGCGCATGGAAGGCTTTTTCGTAGGCGTCCTGGGCAGTCGCGAACCCAGCGCGGTATACGCCGTTGTTGACCGTGTCATAGACCAGCGCATTGACCTTGTCGATGGCGTTACGCAGAGATTCCGGATAGTAGTCATCGCGATTGCCCGTCAGTCCGTCGAAGGCGCTGTTGAGCATCCGGATGATTTCCGCTGATTCATTGCTGACAATGCATTCGTACCTGCGGTCCCAGAGCACTGGCACCGTGACCCGGCCGGTGTAGTCGGACAGGTTTCTGGTGTAAAGTTGATGCAGGTACTGCAAGCCGTACAGCCTGTCCCCACTGCTGCCTTCTTCCGTGTTGAAGGACCAGCCCCGGTCCAGCATGTCGGGGCTCACCACGGAAACGCCAATCAGCGACTCCAGCCCTTTCAGTCGTCGCAGGATCAGCGTTCTGTGGGCCCAGGGGCAGGCCAGAGATACGTACAGGTGATAGCGGTCGGGTTCCGCCGCGAAACCGCCCCGGCCACTGGGGCCGGGGCGGCCATCGGCCGTGACCCAGTTACGCAGCTGGGCTTCTTCGCGCTGGAACTCTCCGCCAGTGGCGTCGGTGTCGTACCACTGATCCTGCCATGTTCCCTTGACCAGTAATCCCATTGCCGCCCCCTGTTTCGTCGATTTGCCGTACTATACGACGTCTGCAAACGGAGGTGGATGCAAAATTCCGGTGCCGCAGGTCAGGTTTTCCGGTGTTTTGCCGTTTTCCACTGTCGGGCCATCGGCTCAGAAGCGACCGCGAATACCGATGGCCAGGCTGCGACCCGGCAGTGGCGCGAAATCCTTCAGGTACGAGGTCGCTGCTCGGGCCTCCTGGTCACCAAGATTCCTGCCCTGGATAAATACCTCGAGGTCGGAATCGCCCGGCGTGAGCTGATAGGCGAGCCGGGCATTGACCATATTGTAGCCCGCCGTCTCTTCCTCGAACCTGGCGGTGTGGTCCTGTCGCATCACCCGCTGCACGTCAAGGCTGCCACGCCAGCTGCCGTGGTGCCAGTCCAGCATGCCGCCGATCCGTTCCGGAGAGATTCGGGGCAGATTGCCACCCTGCTCGAGCCGGCCACGAACCTGGTCGTAGTTGACGCGGATATCGAAGTGGCCGATATCGCTGGTGAATACCTGCCAGACACCCTGTAATTCAAGGCCATGAAAAATCGCATCTTCCTGGGTCGCTTCGCGGACCCGGAAACCACCGATTTCCTCGTCTGTTTCAGCCAGATAGATGAAGTCACTGATCCGGTTGTAGAACAGATTGGCTTCAAAATCGAAACGGTCGCTGTGGCGGTGGAACTTCAGGTCCAGCGCGTTGTTGCGCTCTTTGTCCAGTGCCGGGTTGCCTTCCTCGAATGTGAATGTCGCCAGGTGAGGGCCATCAGCGAACAGTTCGGTTTCGCTGGGAGCGCGCTGCGAGTGCTGGCCATTGAGTGCGACCTGCCACTGCTCATTGAGTTGCCAGATGGCTCCGGCGCTGGCGGACCAGGTAGTGAAGCGGCGGGAATCGATGTCCGTGTGCTCCTCCTCGTGTCCGTGCTCCTCCTCGTGTTCTTCTTCGTGTTCCTCTTCATGCCCGTGGTCATCCCCGTGATCGCCGATCCGGACACGGGTCCTCTCGACACGTACGCCCGCATTCAGGGTCAGGTCGCCGAAGTTACGTTCCTGCAGCGCGAACAGGCCCAGGGAGCGGGATTCATTGTCGGGCACGAAGGCCTCTTCACCGATGGCGGAATAGTCCTGCTCGCGCAGCTGAAGGCCGAGCGCACCTTCCCAGCCACCCAGTATGGGTACAGTTTCCAGCTCCAGCCGGGCGAGCCAGTTCTGCACATCGAATACCGTGCCGCCATGATCATGTTCGTCCGCGCCCGGTTCCTCTTCGTCAGCGTGCTCCTCGTGCCCCTCCATCTCGATTTCCTGATGGGTATAGTCGGTATACCGCAGTCTCAGGTCCGCGCCGGTGATGCCGGGCAAGGGATCATTCAGCCCGCCGCTCACGTCCCAGGTCCGTTGCTCCATGTCGATCCATGCGTATTCTTCCTCCTCCTCATGACCAGGTTCATCCTCGTGGCCATGTTCCTCCTCATGGCCATGTTCCTCCTCATGGCCATGTTCCTCCTCATGGCCATGTTCCTCCTCATGGCCATGTTCCTCATCGAAATGAGAATGGGGGGCGGGGATTCCGTATTCAGAGCGGTACTCGCGGACGGATGTGCCCAGGTGTCCACGGTCGGTGACCCAGCTCAGGCCGGCGGTGCCGGATCGGGCTTCCACGAAACTGTTGAAAAGGCGTCCGGTCACTTCCTCTTCATGTTCCTCTTCCGCGTGACCCGGCTCCTCTTCGTCATGTTCATCGTGGCCGTGTTCATCTTCCACGCGGGCGGCGCCCGGAATCCGGTAGTCGTCGGCATCCCGCCAGCTTCCGTCCAGATGCCAGGCCAGATTCCCGCTGCCGCCATCCAGCCGCAGCACACCCGAGCGCTCGTCCGCCACGCTGTTGCCCCGGACCTCGAAGCGCCCACTGAGTGGCTCCGCTGCCTGTTCCCGTGGAATACGGCCGTCAATCAGGTTCACCACGCCTCCCACGGCGCGCGAGCCATAGAGTAGCGTGGCCGGTCCTCTCAGGATTTCGATCTGGTCCACCAGCAGAGGATCCACGGAGATGCCATGGTCATCGCTCTGTGCGGAGGTGTCGCCCGTACTCAGGCCATCTTCCAGGATCAGCACCCGGTGTCCGCCCAGGCCGCGTATCACGGGCCGGGACGCCCCGGCACCATAGGCTGTGCTGTGGACGCCAGGTTGCTGTTGCAGGGTCTCGCCCAGGGTCATGCCGCGCTGGTCATCCAGCGACTCTCCGACCAGCATACCCACCGGCTGAGTCGACTCGAGACGGCTGCGCTGGAGCGGCAACGCGCGGACCATGATCTCCTCGACGTCGGAATAATGTCGGTCGTTGGCATCGGGGCCATCGCTCTGGGCGTGTGCCCATGGTTGGGCGGCAATGACGGCGAGGAAAAGCACAGTACGGCGCATGGCTCTGTTTCCTTGTTATTGGCTGGATGGATAGGGGTTGTCCGATGATCTGGTGCTATATGTTATATCATATCATTACGGCGTCAAGTCCGGGATGGCGGTTTTTCCTTCAGTTGCCCATCGCGTGCGCTACTCTGTGTAACAACCGGCCGACTGGCTGATCCATTGCATAAGGCCCGGCTATCGTTTACTTTGAGCCCACATAACAATATGGTGCACAGGACTCTCTCATGTCATTTCTTGCCTTCGTCAATCTCGTATTCTTTATCGGACTTCTGGTGCTGCTGGCCAGAATGAGCAAGCAGAACCACACGTTGCCCAGGCAGGTTTTCACCGGCCTGATCGTCGGTGCGGGGTTCGGTCTTCTGTTGCAGATCATCTATGCAGGCAATCAGCCGGTACTCGATCAGACCCTCGCCTGGACCAA
>JAWLFN010000258.1:0-3539 GCA_041685555.1 Gammaproteobacteria bacterium
AAACCCACGCACAGCAGGTAGCTGATCACGAGAAACACCGATAGTGCGTTGCCTGCCGGCACAATACCGGAACGGAGGGCCTGTGTACTCGAATCACTCATCTTCCATTCCTCCAGACTCTGTATTTGAATGCGCCAAACAGACACAGTGTACGGTTTTTGCCGGAATGACGTCATCACCCATCACCATGACGGCGATTCTGTTGGCCTGGATCAACACCATCCCCATCATGGGTTTCCCCTCATTGACAGATCAGAAAATGGGGAGTACGGATGGCAGTAAGTGGAAGGAATTCATCTCCAGAGGAGACCGAACAATGAAATCATCACTGAAGATACTATCAGGTATCGCAATCGTCGCCCTGATGCCAATGCTGGCCGATGCCCAGCGCGGCGGACAGGGGCAAGGCCAGAATCAGGACCAGGGCCACGGTCAGGGCCAGAATCACCGCATGCAGGACGACGACATGGGTCGGGGCATGGGCATGATGGACGAGGAAAAGCGTGAGCATATGCAGGAGATGCGGGCACTGATGCGGGAGATCCGTGAGGAAGAGGACCCCGAGCGTCGTCAGGAACTGTTGCAGGAACATCGCGAGCAGATGCGCGCCGGTATGAGCATGATGAATCGTGATCAGGACGCGGCCGGCAACTCGGACCAGTCCATGGAAGAGCGCATGGAGCGAATGCAGCAGCGCATGGAAATGATGCAGGGAATGATGGAACAGATGATGGAGAACGCGGAGCAGGAAAGCCACGAGCACTAAGCCTGGTGGACCATGCGGGTCAACGCCGCCGCAGCACCAGCCCCATTTTCAGGCCGAGCGGCCGGTACACCCGATTCAGTACGGACACGGTCTGCTGTCCGGCATCCCTCTCGATGTCGGACAGGGTGCGGCGGCTGATACCCGCCAACTCCGCGTACTGACTCTGGTTCAGGCCCAGCACTTCCGTGCGAACCCGCCGCAGCAACTGCCCTTCGGTCAGCTCGCCCCTTTGTACGGCCTCCAGCCATCCCAGCAACAGGGCTTCCCGGTCTTCGGGCGACAACTTCTCTCGTTCGCGCTTCATAGCAAACCCCACCGGCCGAGACGGTCATCCACGGCGTCCAGTCCCAGTGCGGGCACTCGCAGCAGGGCCTCCGGAAACCCGTTGGCCTTCAATCGGTCTCGCAAACCGGCCACCTGTGCTGCCAACCTCCTCAGATCCGTCATCAATCGTTCCGGATCGACGAGATCCGACAGCGAGTCAGTGATCGCCGGCCAGTCATACTCACCGCCGACTTCCAGCGGTACTCCCCACTGCAACGTACGGATGACTCCCTCGGAGTCAGCCTTCATCGGCGCGAAGTCGTAGACCGGCGACAGCCGGATACCGCCGGGTGTTTTAAGAAAAGCGGTATTACGACCGTGATTGTCGCTGTTACCGAAGAGGATATTGAGCAAATCGCGCTGCAGCCACTGACTGACGAATGCCTCCCGCTCGAAAGACTCCCCCAGCTCCCTGACCCGGTACTGCTGCTGCAGGATGGCCACCAGCCGGCGGATGACATCACCATGCCGGAGCCGACTGGCTGGCGGTTCATGGAGAATGGAGTAGACCGACTCCAGGCCGAAGCGCTGCAGCTTCCCCTTTTTAAAACGCACATCAAAGCGGGGCAGCCACAGGCAGGGGAACCGCTCCCCTTCAATCAGCCGCATGGTGGAAACATCCACGGTGTCGATACCCAGATCGGCCAGCTCGCGGTAATAATGGTACTCTCCACGCAGGATGTCACAGTCCCGTCCGGATCGCCGACCTCGCGGAAACTTCACCAGATAGTGCCGGTCCTCACAGTCCAGATCATCCTGGAAGGTGTCGATCCAGACCTCATCCCGGTCGGAACAGCGCAACAGCAGTTTCGGTGCCTCACCGCCCGCGCCGGTGGCGCCGCCACTCACTGCACCCATCTGCTGCGCATACTCCAGGAAGTCCGTGTGCCGTTCGACCACATCATCCACAGTGAATCGCCGCGCACGCACGGCGTGATGACCGGGCAACCCTTCCAGCGACTCCCGTATGCGCAGATTGCCTACTGGCGCAATCGTGCCCTGCCGCAGCAACTCGAAGTCCTGCCGGTCACCGCGCAACCCCTGCAGGCCAAGCTGATCCACCCAGTACCGGCGGGCCGCGCCTGACGGCATGATGTCATCCAGGAAGCCGAACCAACGCTGAGCCCGGTGTGGCAACATCAATTCCACGGGCAATATCAGACTGCAGGCGTGTTCGTCATCCCGTTCCAGCCACTGCAGGGCGTAGTCGCTGTCATACCCCAGCGCCACGGAACCGTGACGTCCGAGTTCCGGCTGTTCGATGCGCAACGTGGCTGCGTCGTGCCATCGGGCTCCGTGAAACAACTGGATGGTCAGTGATCTACTCATGGAGTCATTCCGCCGGATACAGGACAGTGTGCAGATTATTGCATAAATATTGATCTTCTACATTTTTATGAGCGTATATTTGCTCATATAACGAAGGTATGGAAGAATTTGAGCATAAATTTTCATATTTGATCGACTGCCAGCTTCTCTGGACAGCGGTTGGAGCAGACCACACGCCCCGTCCACGGATTCACCCGGGATTGATTCGCGGATGCGTCTCCTCGCCCCACCACAGTACCAACGCACCTGACAGCAGCATGGCGATGCTGACAAACCAGAACCCCCCATTGACCGCCCCGGTCACATGCGCAACGACACCGAAGGCCAGCGCACCGATTCCATAGCCCAGATCACGCCAGAAGCGATAGATGCCGATGGCCGAACCGCGCCAGTCCGGATGGGAGATGTCGGCCACCGCCGCGCTCAGGTTGGGGTACAACAGGGCCATGCCGAAACCGGTCACCGCCGCCGCGAAGCTCCACCACAGGAATCCGCTGCCCAGCAAGGTCAGGGCGACACCCCCGCCACAGAGCCACATGCCCCATATAATTGGCCAGAGCCGCCCGACATGATCGGACAGCCGGCCGGTGGCGAACTGTGAGCCGCCCCATACGAAGCCGTAGATACCGACCACCCAGCCGATCGCACCCAGGTCCAGGCCCTGCTCATAGAGAAACACCGGATAGAATACCCAGACCAGCGCATCCACGAACTTCTCCACCAGCCCGGCCTGGCAGAATGCCGCCATGCGCCGATCACCCCAGCTCATCAGCACGAACATCTCGCGGGTGGTGGGCGCGTCGGATACATTTTCGGGCAGCCGGGCCCTGGGGCCCGTATGCTGGCCACTGGCATGATGGGCACTTTCGGCCCGCGCCCAGTGATGCGTCTCGCGGACAAATGTCAGTGTCAGGATGATGGCCAGCACGATGGTCAGCGCACCGAACACGAACAACCCCATCCTGGGGCCCAGCCACAAGGCCATGTAACCGGTGGCCACGCCGGCCACCGCGACCCCGACATAGCCGGAGAACTCGTTCATGCCCATGGTGAAGCCGCGCTCGTCGGAGCGGGTGATATCCATCTTGGCGGTCTGTGTCATGGACCAGCACAGGCCCTG
>JAWLFN010000259.1:0-1039 GCA_041685555.1 Gammaproteobacteria bacterium
TCCAGCTCAATTTCGGGCTGCAGTACATGTTCGGCGTGCCGGAGAGCCTGGTGACGCAGACCGCCCTGGCCGTTGTCATCGTCGTGTTCTCGGCGATCTCCGCGGTCACCGGTGTGGACCGGGGTATCCGCCGGCTGTCCGAGTTCAACATGGGGCTGGCCGCGCTGTTGCTGTTGTTCGTGTTGTTCAGCGGTGAGACGGTGTTGTTGCTCAATGCCCTGGTCAGCAATGTGGGTGACTATGTATCCGGATTCCTGCGCCTGTCCACCGAGACCCATGCCTTCGATCGACCGGTGGACTGGCTCAATGCCTGGACGGTGTTTTTCTGGGCCTGGTGGATTGCCTGGGGGCCGTTTGTCGGATTGTTCCTGGCGCGCATCTCGCGCGGCCGCACCATTCGCGAGTTCGTCACCGGTACGCTGTTGCTGCCGCTGTGTTTCATGATGGTGTGGATGTCGTTCATCGGCAACAGTGCCATCGAGCTGGTCATGAACGCGGAGGCGGCCGACACCTTTGCCACCGAGGCGGTCGACCATCCCGGTTCGGCCATCTACCTGTTCCTGGAAGCGCTGCCCTGGGCGGGGCTGACCACCGTGGTGGTCAGCGTACTGGCCATCATTTTCTTCGTGACATCCGGCGACTCGGGATCGCTGGTGTTGTCCAATATGACCGCGCATATCGAGGACAGTGAACGCGATCCACCGGCCTGGATGCGCATCCTGTGGGCCGCGGTCATCGGGCTGCTGACACTTGCGCTGCTGTTCGCGGATGGACTGGATGCGCTGCAGGGTACGGTGGTGATCATGGGTTTGCCATTCTCCATCGTTTTGTTTCTCATGATGTTTTCATTGATCAAGGCATTGCGGCAGGAAAAGTGATATGAGCGAGCTGGAGTTCGACCACACAGCGGACTATGTGATCGTGGGCGCCGGTTCGGCCGGTTGTGTGCTGGCCGACCGGCTCAGCGCGACGGGCAATCACGAGGTGGTGGTACTGGAGGCCGGCGGCAGCGACCGCTCCGTCTTTATCCAGATGCCGG
>JAWLFN010000259.1:1049-3513 GCA_041685555.1 Gammaproteobacteria bacterium
AGCGCGACGACTGGGGCCTGCACACCGTTGCCGAGTCCGGCCTGGGCGGCCGCTCGCTGCACCAGGCGCGGGGCCGCGTGATAGGCGGCTCCTCGTCCATCAACGGTATGGCCTACGTGCGGGGTAGCGCGGGGGACTTCCAGGAGTGGGTCGATCAGGGCGCCGAGGGCTGGTCCTATGCGGATGTGCTGCCGTATTTCCGGCGCGCCGAGGACTGTGTATACGGAGAAGACGCGTATCGCGGTGTCGATGGACCGCTGGGCATCTGCAATGGCAACGGCATGAAGAATCCCCTGTACAGGGTGTTCATCGAGGCCGGGCGGCAGGCCGGTTACGGCGTGACCGACGATTACAATGGCTATCGGCAGGAAGGCTTCGGGCGCATGGACATGACCGTGCGTGATGGCGTGCGCTGCTCCACCGCCAATGCCTATCTGAAGCCGGCCCTGAAACGCAGCAACCTGTCGCTACGGACCCATGCCGTCACCACCGGCGTGCTGATGGAAGGAAAACGGGCGGTCGGCGTCGAGTATCGCCAGGGCAACCGGCTGCAACGGATCCGGGCCCGCCGGGAGGTGATCCTGTCGGCCAGCGCGTTCCACTCGCCCAAGCTGCTGATGCTCTCCGGAATCGGTCCGGCCCGGCACCTGCGGGACATGGGCATCGACGTCGTGCACGATCTGCCCGGCGTGGGCGAGAACCTGCAGGATCATCTGGAGGTATGGATACAGCACGCCTGCCGTCAACCGATCACCCTGAATGGCAAACTGGGTCCGCTGGGCAAGCTCGGGATCGGGCTGCGCTGGCTGCTGTTCCGCAGTGGCCTGGGCGCCACCAACCACTTTGAATCCAATGGCTACATCCGCAGCCGGTCCGGGCTGGCCTGGCCGGACCTGCAGTACCATTTCCTGGCCGGCGCCATCGCCTACGATGGCTCGAATGCCCTGAGCGGTCACGGATACCAGGTACACCTCGGTGCCAACAAACCGGTCAGCCGTGGCCACGTCCGCCTGCGTTCGGCGGACCCCGGCGAGGCGCCGGAGATCCGTTTCAATTACCTGCGGGAAGAGGCGGATCGACAGGCCTATCGCGATGGCGTGCGGCTGACCCGGGAGATCATGCAGCAGCCGGCCTTTGAGCCGTACCGCGGCGAAGAAGTGTCACCCGGCCCGGACGTGCAGACCGATGAAGAAATCGATCAGTGGGTGGCTGAAACCGCGGAAACCGCCTATCACCCCTGCGGCAGCTGCCGGATGGGCACGGACCCGATGGCGGTGGTCGACCCGGAGTGCCGGGTTCACGGCGTGGAGAACCTGCGGGTGGTGGACTCCTCGGTGATGCCGACGCTGACCAATGGCAACATCAATGCACCGACCATCATGATCGGCGAAAAGGCGGCGGACCATATTCTCGGCCGGCCGCCTCTGCCGCCGGCGGATGTCCCGGTGTTCCAGGCGCCTGAATGGCAGGAGCGGCAGCGTGAATCGGCGAGCGCAAGCTGAGCGGTTTTGACTCAGCCGCCACGGGCGGCGTCCGCCAGGGCCTTTTCCCGCAACTCGCGCGCACGGGGGCTGAAGTCCACCGGATAGGACGGAGACACCGACTCCAGCTCATGCAGCGCCTCCGGAAGAAGGGAGATCGCTTTTCGCGCCCGTTCCTGCGCATCGGCCGGATCCGGCGGCTTGCCACAGGGCTCCCCGTCGCGGATCACCGCTTTCAGCAAAGGCGTGGCGTCACGCTCCTCGTCCCGCAATGTGATCTCATCGCGGCTGGCGATACCCTTTTCATCGCTGAAGCGCCAGACCTGCTTGGCGCCGGGGACCAGTTTTTTGCCTGGCGAGTTCTTCAACCGGGCTTCGCCGGCGTACTGCGTCAGCTTGTAGGCAAAATCCAGCGCCGGGGCGTCGGCCACTGAGCCCATGGCGGTACCCACGCCGAAGCCGTCGATGGGGGCTCCGTCGGCGAGCAGGTCACGGATCTTCCACTCATCCAGCCCGCCACTGGCCACAATGCGGATGTCGTTGAGACCGGCTTCATCCAGCTTTTGCCGGGACTGCCGGGCCAGTTGTCCCAGGTTGCCCGAATCCAGCCGGATACCGCTGACCTCCAGACCCTCCTCTTTCACCAGGCGGATCACCTTGTCCACGGCGGCCAGCGTGTCGTAAGTGTCCACCAGCAGGACCGTGCCCGGATAGAGCCGGGCGTAGGTGCGGAAGGCCTCTTCCTCGTCGCCGTAGGCCTGAATGAAGGAATGCGCCATCGTGCCGCTGGCCTTGATGCCGTAGCGCAGCGAACCGAGTACGTTGCTGGTCCCGGCGATGCCGGCGACGCGATAGGCGCGGCTGCTGCGCAGTGCCGCATCAAGGCCGTGCATCCGGCGCATGCCGAAGTCCAGCACCGGCCGGTCACCGGCGGCCAGTGCGATACGCGCCGCCTTGGAAGCCAGCAGTGTCTCTGCGTTGAT
>JAWLFN010000042.1:0-14341 GCA_041685555.1 Gammaproteobacteria bacterium
CCGGCGCCTGGGATCCATCACTGGCTTTCGTGATGGGCGGCGCGATACTGGTCGGCGCTGTCGCCTTCATGATTGCTGGCAAACGCAGCGTCTCGTTACTGGGCGAACCCATGCGCATCCCGACCCGGAGCGACCTGGACAGCCGCCTTATCCTTGGCAGCCTGGGATTTGGCGTGGGATGGGGGCTGGCCGGTTTCTGCCCGGGCCCCGCACTGGTGGCAGTCGGCGCCGGTGAGATCAAGGCGCTGGTCTTCGTGGCCGCCATGCTGGCGGGCATGGCGCTGTTCGAGTGGCTGGAGAGCGCCCGAAAATCCGCCTGATCCTCCTCAGTTCAGCTGATTGACAGGAGAGAACTGGTCAGTGAGGACCCGGGCATCCGTGTCCCAGTCCGGTCTTGTGCTCATGCGTGAGGGATACTCCAGCAATGTGACGCCGTAGGGTTGCAGCCGATCATGCAGCTCCCTCGCCGGTTGCCGCAGATCGCCCCGGGAGGGCAACGGGCCCGGAGTGGCGATGATGATGCGATTTCCGGTTCCAGCCCTGCGGAAATTGAAATAGGTACCGAACACATCCGCATAGGTCACTGATTCGTGATCATAGAGGTCGCTGGTGGAAAAGGTATTGGCCACCAGCACACCATCTTCGCTCATGATCTGCTTCACTTCCTGCAGAAATTCCCGAGTCATCAGGTGTTCCGGGATATATTCACCCCCGAAGGCATCCAGCACCACATAGTCATACTCCTCGCCGCGCTGTGCCGCACGCCGGATGAAAACCCTCGCGTCCGCGGCATGAGCCTGCACATTCCCGGTGGGTTCAAACTCGAAATACTCCTGTGCCACCCGGATCACGGCGGGATCGATCTCCACAACGTCAATGTGCGCCTCCGGATACAGTTCGTCCAACAACGAGGGTATCGATCCACCACCCAGGCCAGCGACCAGGACGCGGTCCGGCTCCGGGTTCACCAGCAGACCGGCGAAACTCATCTGCGTATAGTCGAACACCAGGCGCAGCGGGTCATCGACCATGAAACAGCTCTGATTGAGATCACCAGAGCGACGCACATCGAAACGCATGCAACGCCGACCGTCCCGCTGGGTAACGATGATGTCACTGTACTGCGATCGCTCCCGATGGATCTCATCGGACTGCGCCTCGACCACTGTCTTCAGGGAGAGTAGACCGGCCGTGGACACCAGCAGAGCGAGTGTCGCGCCGATCAGCAACTGCCGGAGCAGCGCGGCACTGCTGTCATCATTCTCAGTCATAGACGTTCTACTCCGTGCCATGCCCGTTTCCAACACCACGATTCCAGTGCCCGGAGTGGCCCCAGCGGTCCAGGGCCAGTATCCAGCATCCACACAGCACCAGAACCGTCATTATGCCCCACATGATGATATTGATATCAAACCACAGGACAAAATAGAAGGACGTGGCCAATGTGCCCAGGGCACTGCCGATCGTGGAGACAAAATACAACAGGCCGGCCATCCGTCCACTGTGTTGCTCTGTGCTGACCAGCAGGCGGATGGAATAGGGGGACACCATACCCATGACGCAGATGGGCAGAAAATACAGCAGCACCGCGCTGAGCAGGGAGCCGTATCGCGGATCCTCGATCGCCGAGAACACAGCGGTCATGGTCCAGTCCGCCAGATAGACGATCGGCAGACACAGAAAGGCCGCGGTCAGGAAAAACGCCGCATACAGCCGGGGAGAGGGCGGTCGGGAAGACAACCGTCCGCCCCATAGATACCCCAGCGACAGGGACAACATGAACACGGTGATGATGCTGCCCCATACATAGACACTGGAGCCGAAGTACGGCGCCAGCACACGCCCGCCCAGCAGCTCCACCGACATGATGGCGAAGCCGTTGAGAAAGGCCACCATCAGGATCGTATATCGGATCAGGCGACCCTGTCGGCCACCGGTTACCCGGCCTGAATCATCATTCTGTCGCGCTTCAGTATTCATCGGTGGTCACTTCCGCGGATAGATCAACAGCTGGGTGCAGCGGAACACCGCTATGCGGCGGCCACTGTCGGCGTGGGTCACCTCGGCATCCCAGAGCTGTGTGGTCCGGCCTGCGTGGATCAACTCCGCTTCGCAATGGATATCCCCTTCGACGGCGGTACCCAGAAAATTGGATTTCAGCTCGATGGTGGTGAAATTCACCGCTCCCTCGGGCAGGCTGGCCGAACATCCGTAACCGGCGGCTGTGTCCGCCAGCGTGACCACCGTGCCGGCATGGAGATACCCATTGGGTGCCCTGTGGTGATCATTGATGGTAAGCTGCGCGCTGATCCGGCCATGCTCCACATGTCGGATCTGAATATCCATGTGGCCGGGCAGCAGCCCTTTACCCCGACGGTTATACCCGGCCGCTGTTCTGTCTGTAAAGGGTGTTGATTCTGTCACTGCGTCCTCACTGTGCCATCCGGAGCGGATCGGTCTCCCGCAGACGCTGAAACTACGTCATCACGATCGCGCGGGCAAGTACCAATGAGCCTGATTGCTGACATAATGCCGGTCATCGTGCTGGCCCTGACCGGCTATCTGTTTGCCTGGCGTGGCTGGCTGCGCCCGGAGGAAGCAGTTGTCCTGTCGCGCTTTACGTTCACGCTGGCCATTCCCTGCCTTCTGTTCGTCAGCCTGGCGACGGCCAGCATCCCCGCAGGTACCGGGGGCAGTCTGTTGCTGGCCTATTACATTCCTGTGCTGACCGTCTATCTGCTGGCGGCCTGGCTGGGCTGGACACTGTTCTCACTTGATGCCCCGCAACGCAGTGTGCTGGCCATGGGGGCAGCCTATTCAAACACCACCGTGATCGGGATACCGCTGGCGGTTCAGACGCTGGGCCGGGAAGCGCTGGTTCCACTGTTTCTACTGATCGCGGTACAGAATCTGTTCCTGTTCACGGTCGGCACGCTGGTGGCCGAATTCGGTCAGGGTGGGCGTGACACACTGCGATCCGAGCTGCTCAATCTGGGGCGGCAACTGCTGAGCAGCCCGATCACGGCCAGTCTGGTGGCCGGCATTCTCTTCAATATCAGTGGGCTGCCTCTCCACCCACCGCTCGCCGCAACACTTGGATGGATGGCCGATGCCGCCATACCACTGGCACTGTTCGTGCTGGGCACGTCCCTGCAACGCTTCCGGATCCGCGGCGCCATGCGCCCCGCCCTGCTGATGTCCGGATTGAAATGCGCAGTGCTGCCGGTGCTGGTCTGGTGGTTCTGCTTTCACCTGTTCGAACTGGAACCGCTGTGGGCCCACACGGCATTGCTGGCCGCCACGCTGCCCACCGGCATCAGTGCCTACGTGTTTGCCGTGCGCTATGATACCGGTCATGCCATGGTCGCGGCCGGATCGCTGATGACAGCCATCTTCAGCATTGTTCCAGCACTGATCGTACTGTGGTTGATTACAGGTCCGAGCGCTCCATGACCCGGTGGCACATTTTATCAAGGCTGTGCACCTTGTCGATCAGGCGGGCGAAACGCTCGTCCCGTGTCAGTCCCTGACGATAACGATAGTAGATCTGCTGACCGATCACGGCCAGACGGAACAGGCCGAAACAGAAATAGAAGTCGATGTTGTCCACGGCAATGCCGGTGCGTTGACTGAAGCGCTCAACGATCTCCGCGCGGGTCGGGGCCCCGGGTGCATCGCTGGGCATGGCCCGGAATTCACGGTGGTGATCCGGATCATCCGCCTGCACCCAGTAGCCCAGCGTACAGCCGAGATCCATCAATGGATCACCCACCGTGGCCATCTCCCAGTCCAGCACACCAATCACCCGCAGCGGGTCATCGGGTGCCCAGATCACATTGTCCAGTTTGTAATCGTTGTGGATCAGGGAGACGACGCCACTCTCGGGAGGCATCCGGTCATGCAGCCATTGCATCACCGGCTCGAAATGCGGCGCATCATCGGTGAGGGCATTGCGGTAGCGCTTGCTCCAGCCTTCCACCTGGCGCGTCACATACCCTGCCGGACGACCGAAATCGGACAGGCCGGCCTTGTCCAGATCGATGGAATGAAGCTCTCCCAGTACATCAAATAAACGGAAGAACTGTTCCCTGACCTGCTCCGGTTCCAGATCCAGGCCGGGCGGGTACTCTTTCCGGAACACGACGCCTTCGATGTAGCTCATCAGATAGAAATCACAGCCCAGCACATCGTGCTCATCACAGAAGAACAGTGGCTCGGGCGCATAGGGGAACTGGTCCCGGATCGCCGACAATATCCGGTATTCACGGCCCATGTCATGCGCCGACTTCACCTTACTGCCGAAGGGGGGACGTCGCAACACCCAGTTGCGCTCACCATCAGTCAGCAGGTACGTCAGATTCGAGTATCCACCCGGAAACTGGCGCACGGACAGGCGTCCGACACGATCGCCCAGCACCGGTCGCAGGCATTCCCGCAGGGCCGGCATGTCCAGCTCCTCGCCAGGCCGGACGGCGCCAGCCTGCTCCACTTCCAATGATGTCCGCCTGCCTGACACGGTGTCCTCCTCTCTCTACCGGTATGTGATGAGCTGCCTGTGCGCCGGGGTCTCCAGGTGAGACAGAGCATTGAACTGCACCAGGGAGCGTCGGTCCGCGTTGTAACGGATACGGGTCACGCCACTGTTGTTCACCATCCAGTTGGTGGCGATCGCGTGGACATCCGGCAGCTGCAGAACGGCCTGGACCATCAATGCCATGACGCCCCCGGACGTCGACACCAGCACCCGACTGCCGCTCCCATGACGTTGTGTCAGCCTGTCCAGCAGCCCGTGCACCCGCTGCTGAAATTCTGGCCAGGCTTCATAGCCGATATCCGCTTGCGTGGGATTCAGCGATCCCTCAATCCAGCGGGCCGCGGCCGCCTCGAATATCCGCTGGAACAGCCTGCGATCGGTGACCAGCTGACCGGGAGGCACATCAAACCCGTCCCGAGCACCGAATTCCCGCAGATAACTGGTGATCAGCGGACCGCCATCGTATTCATTCAGATCAGGCTCGATCACCGGACTTTCCGGCAATCCATCGATCAGTGGCAACAGCGCATTCGCCGTCTCCCGCTGTCGACGCAGGCTGCCGCTATACAACTGATCGAATCGCTCATCAAGCGCCCGCCAGTGCTCAGCCAGCAGCCTGACCTGACGATGGCCCAGCTCGCTGAGCCGATCGTAGGAATCCGCTCCGAACGAGGCCTGTCCATGGCGCACCAGTACCAGTTCACTCATGACCGGGACAGGCGGGCGTACCGTTGCGTATGGAACGGCGTGTCGCCGAAGAGCTTCTCCAGGGTGGTGACCCGTTTGAAATAATGCCCCACATCCAGTTCATCGGTCATGCCGATGCCACCGTGTATCTGCACAGCCTCCTGACCGACTCGACGCATCGCACGCCCGACCCGGCTCTTGGCCGCGGAGACCGCCTTCTGCTTGTCGCTCTCATCGGCTTCGCTGTCCAGTGTCATCGCGGCCATGACGATGATGGAACGAGACAACTGACACTCAATGAACATTTCCGCCATACGGTGCTGCAGCGCCTGGAAAGTACCAATGGGTGTATCGAACTGCTTGCGGGTCTTGGCGTACTCGACCGTCTTCGCCAACAGGCTGTCCATCGCACCCAGCGCCTCCGACGACACGGCCAGCGCGGCACGATCGATGGTGCGTTGCAGCGCCGTCAGCGCCTGGCCCTCCTGACCCAGCAACCCCTCTTCACTCACCGCGACACCATTCAGATGGACCTCGGCGGCGCGATGTCCGTCCACGGTCGGATATGCGCGCATACTGACACCATCCGCGCCGGCATCCACGAGAAAGGCGGATATGCCTTCCGCATCCAGATCATCACCCGAAGTACGTGCCACCACCACCAGATGGTCCGCTGATGGTGCGTTGAAGACCACGATCTTGTCCCCTTCGATCACATAGCCGTTACTGCTCTTTGTGGCCCTGGTGGTCACATTGGCCAGGTTGTGCCGACTGCCGGCTTCCGCGTAGGCCAGTGCCAATTGCAGGTTGCCTTCCATCAACGGCCCCAACAGCTCCGTTTTACGAGCCTCATTGCTCAGTTCACTGACCAGCCCACCGCCCAGCACGGCAGTCGGCACAAACGGTTCGACCACCAGTCCCTTGCCGAACTCTTCCATGACGACCATGAGATCAACGGCGGACGCGCCGAAACCGCCGTCCTCCTCACGAAACGGCACGGTCAGCCATCCCAGCTCGGCGAACATGCGCCAATTGGCCGGATCGAAGCCCTCGTCGCGCTGCAGAATCTTCTGTCGTGTATCGAAATCGTACCGGTTGGTGATGAAACGGCTGACGCTGTCCCGCAGCATCTGCTGCTCTTCACTGTATGAAAAATCCACGTTGATACCTCTTCTGATCCGGTCAGGCGTTACAGCCCGAGCACCGCCTTGGCAATGATGTTCTTCTGGATCTCATTGGACCCACCGTAGATGGACTTCTTGCGGTGATTGAAATAGGTGTTGGCGGTGGCGGCGGCAATGCCCTCGCCCACTCTCTCGCCGTCAAAGCCTTCGCGGAACTGCTCGGGAACATGGGGCATGCAGTGCAGCGCCGCCACCTCCATGTACAGTTCATCGATGCGCTGGGACGCCTCGGTGCCCACGATCTTCAGAATGGAGGACTCCGGTCCGGGCGCGGCGCCCACATTGACGGCCGCCAGCGTGCGCAATTCGGCATATTCCAGTGCCAGCACCTCCATCTCGACTTCCGCCAGCCGCGCCGCGAATACCGGATCATCGATCAGGCGTCCCCCGTGGCCATCGGGCGTCTGCTCCGCGTACTCCCTCAACCGACGCAGACGCAGGCGGGAATTCGGCACCTGGGCGATATTGGTCCGCTCGTGCGTGAGCAGCATCTTGGCATACGTCCAGCCCTTGTTCTCCTCGCCGATGAGGTTCTCGGCCGGCACGCGCACATTGTCGAAATGCACCTCGTTTACCTCCGGCTCACCGTCGATCAGCACGATGGGCGACAGGGAGATGCCCGGTGTGCTCATGTCAATCAGCAGGAAGCTGATGCCTTCCTGTTTCTTGACGGTGCTGTCGGTGCGCACCAGACAGAAAATCCAGTCCGCATACTGCCCCAGTGTATTCCAGGTCTTGGTGCCGTTGACGATGTAGTCATCGCCATCACGCACGGCGGTGGTCTTCAGGGAGGCCAGGTCGGAACCGGCATTGGGCTCGGAGTACCCCTGGCACCACCAGACGTTGCTGGCCAGGATATCGGGCAGGAATCGCTCTTTCTGCGCTTCGGTCCCGAAGGTATAGATCACCGGCGCCACCATCTTCATGCCGAAGGCCACCGGCTCAGGCGCTCCGTGCAACCCCATTTCCATGGCGAAAATGTATTTCTGGGTGGGAGTCCAGCCTGTGCCACCATACTCCTCCGGCCAGTTGGGCGCGGCCCAGCCCTTGCTGTACAGAATCTTCTGCCAGCGTACGTAATCGTCTTTCTCCAGACGGATGCCGTGATCCACCTTGTGCTTGATGTCGTTCGGAAACTCCGCATCCAGAAAGGCTCTGACCTCTTCCCGGAACTTCAGCTCCTCGGCAGTGAAATCCGCATTCACGGGCACTCTCCCCTCAATTGGTCTGGTGTAGAAGCAGGCAGACTTTACCACTTTTGCGAAGGTGTGCAAACGAATTTTCGAACGACCGCTCGGTCAGTTCAGGCAGATTCGTGGCACTCGTAGAACGTCTCGATTCCCTCCTCCAGAATGGCACGAAGTGCCTCACTGGTGGCCTGCGAAAACGTATCGAACGGCAGGATCCAGTCAGTGAAGTACTGAGCGCATCGCCCCTGCACGCGAAGTCGCCAGCGCCCGTCCCTGATCCGGCTGGTCAGAATGACCACCGTCATTCCATGGCTCGTGACCGTCAACCTGTGCACCATCGGTGACACCCCTCTTCCCTGATCGAAGTGCGCGCCCCTGCACAGACAGCCATAGCGCAGCTTTACCGATCTGTAAAGGAACTGACCATGGCGGTGGTATTCCCTCCCCTCACTCGCTATCATCGCGGCTTTCCCGTCTCACCAGCGAAGCACGATTCTGATGGATTGGTTACAGATCGCTATCCTGTCAATGCTGCAGGGACTGACGGAATTTCTGCCGGTGTCGAGTTCCGCGCACCTGATCCTGGTCTCGGTACTGACCGACTGGGAGGACCAGGGCCTCACCTTCGATGTGGCGTTGCACCTGGGCAGTCTGTCGGCCGTCGTCCTGTACTTCCGTCACGAACTGTTGCGCATGACCGGTAGCTGGCTGCGATCACTGCACGACCCGACCCGGGCCGACCGCGAGGCACGACTGGCCTGGTCCATACTCTGGGCCACCATCCCGGTCGGGCTGGCGGGCCTGCTGTTCCGCGACCTGGTCGAACAGGGCCTGCGCGACCCTAGGATCATGGCGTGGAGCCTGATCGGATTCGCCGTGCTGCTGGCCTGGGCGGACTGGCGGGGCCGGGGCCAGCGAAACGAGTATCAGCTGGGCTGGCGCGACATACTGATCATCGGTTGCGCCCAGGCGCTGGCACTGATCCCCGGCACGTCCCGCTCCGGCATCACGATGACTGCGGGCCTGATGCTGGGCATGAGCCGTGAAGGCGCTGCGCGGTATTCCTTCCTGCTGTCCATTCCAGTGATCGTCATGGCCGGCGGCCTGGAAACCGTCACCCTGGTACAGGCCCAGACGCCCGTGCTGTGGCTGCCGCTGCTGACCGGCGCTGTACTGTCCGCGATCAGTGCCTACCTGTGCATCCACTTCTTCCTGGCATTCATCCGACGCATCGGCATGATGCCGTTCGTCGCGTACCGAATGGTGCTGGGTATCGCCCTGTTGCTATCATTCGGCATCTGATACCCGTCAGCGCTGCATCTTCTTGGAGGCCCCGATGAGCCAGACCAAAGCGACGCTCCACGACGCCCTGCGCGAGGCCATCACACACAACGACATCGATACCGTTCAGGCCCTGCTGGCCGAGATGCAGCCGGCTGACGTGGCCGGCTTTGTCCGCAACGAGGATAGCGACACCACTCTGCGACTGATCAACGAACTGCCCATGGAGGAGCGCGCGCAGACCATCGCCCACCTGGATTTCTCGGATCAGTTGCACGTGGCGCGCAGCCTGGACGACAACAACCTCGTGCGCCTGTTCATGCACATGAACGCCGACGAGCGCGTTGACCTGTTCAAGGTACTGGATCAGACCCGACAGGAGACCCTGTTGCGTCGGCTGGCGCACAATGAACGCGAGGATCTGCGCCGTCTGTCCAGCTATGCGGAAGGCACGGCGGGCGCCATCATGACCAGCGAGTACGCTGTCATTCCAGTGGACTGCACCGTCGAACAGGCGCTGGCCCATCTTCGCGCCACCGCCCCCGATGCCGAGACCATCTATCAGGTCTATCTGCTGGATGCGCGGCACCGCATCGCCGGGACTGTGTCGCTGCGCGAACTGATTCTGGCCCGGGCCACCGCACCAATCCGCGAGTTGATGCGCACCGACGTGGTATCGGTCGACACCGAGACGTCGCAAGAGGAAGTGGCCCGGCTGATCGCCCACTATGATCTGCTGGCGCTGCCCATCACCGACACCGAGGGCCGCATGGTCGGCATCGTTACATACGATGACGCCATGGACGTGGCCGAGGCCGAGGCCACCGAGGACTTCCACAAGGGCGCCACCGTGGGCAGATTGGGCGCCGGCCTGCGCCAGGCCAGTGTGTTGACCCTGTACCGCAAGCGCGCCGGATGGCTGGTATTGCTGGTGTTCGCGCACCTGTTCTCCGGTGCCGGTATCGCCCTGTATGAAGAAACCATTGCCACGTATATCACGCTGGTGTTCTTCCTGCCGCTGCTGGTGGGCAGCAGCGGCAATGCCGGTTCACAGGCCTCGACCCTGATGGTGCGGGGTATTGCCACCGGCGATGTCCACCTTCGCGACTGGGGCTACATGCTCGGCAGGGAAGTGCTGGTGGCGACCGCACTGGGCGTCACCATGGCGCTGGTGGTGGCCACACTGGCGTGGTACCGGGACGGATGGCAGATCGCGCTGGTGGTCTCGGTAAGCATGGTGGCCGTGGTGTTCGTGGGCAGTGTCATCGGCATGAGCCTGCCATTTCTGCTCAATCGCCTGAACCTGGACCCGGCCACGGCCTCGGCACCGCTGGTCACCTCCATCGCCGACGCGGCGGGCGTCATGGTCTATTTCTCGCTGGCCACTGCCATCCTGGGTCTGCCAGTGGTTCCCTGAACCCGCATCATGAGAAGCGTATGGGTCGCACCACCCGAAAACCGGCCAGCCCGGTGACAACGCCAAATAGCACCAGTACCGGCAACACATACAGAAGCAATGCCCCGACGTTCTGCTCACTGAAAGCGCTGACTCCCAGATAGACGATTCCAGCCAGCCCGTGCAGCATCAGGTACGCGACCACCCACTGATACCGACCGGTACCGATGGTGACTGCCCGGCCAAGCACCAACCAGCGAACGGCGTAACCGATCAGCAACAGATCGGTTGGCCAGAATAGTAAAAGATTCAGGTTGCCATGCAGATCTTCATGACTGGAGCCCAGCCAGGCAAACAGCATGAGCGACCCGAAGCCGCCACTGACCAGCGCCAGCAACAGCCCGAGCAGACCCAGCAGACGATAACTGACTCCGGCCGCCATCAGCTGATAACCCGCGGCGGTAGAGAACAGCGATATCGGCACACGGCGTATGGCCAGCATCAGCAGACCGATGGGCAGCAGCAATCCGGAGAAATACAGGTAACCGTTGCCACGATCGGGTGGCGCGTCGAACTCCATCAAGATCTGTGTATCCGACAACAGCGGCAACGAACTTCCATCCTGCTCGACGTCCGACGCCACACGCTGCAGCTGCTGGCGCAGCTGCAACGGCAGGAACAGGCTTTCCCATCTCGACATGACAGCGTCGACACGACCGTTCAACAGCACATCGACTCCCAAGGCCACCGGAGGCAGGGATCGATAATGGGCTCGAACCTGCTCCCGCCATGATCCGGACCCGCGTCCCTGAGTGGCCTCATACAGCGCCCCTGACAGCGCTTCATCCAGATAATCGCGGACGCGGGTCGTACAGTTATCCCGAAAATAATCGTAGTCGTAACTGACGTTTTCGTCCCTCAGATTCCATGCCAGCCGTCGGTACAGGCGGGTTTTCTGAGGCGCGGTCAGGTTGATGCGTTCCTGCCAGACTGTGCGCTGCTCGCGACGATACCGCGACAGTTCCCACTCAGTCGGAAACGTGCCCAGCTGGTACTCCATGTCCCCCTGCAGGAAACGCCAGCCGAAGGGCAACAGACCGGCACTGGCATCAAAAAGCCCCCAGTTGAACACCAGATCCGTACCATTGCTGGTGTCGATCACACGCAGAGCCGTATGTCCGAAGTTGTCCCAGACATGATCTCCCGTGTCCACGGTCAGCAGATAGAAAGTCAGCCGGTCCGGATCGGGCGGAGAAGGAATCGAATCGCGGTCGGCAATGGAAGGCAGGGAGGGGGCGGCATGAACGTCAGTCGCCGGCACCGCCATCAGCAACAACGGCATCATGAGCAGACAACAGAAGGTGCCGATCCGCCATGTTGCCGTCATGCGGTATGCTGCTGATTCGATGGAAGCCAAGGATCCGTGAACGTCTTTTTGCGATTATGCCACTACAGCGACAGGAAGACTGCATCATAACAAAGAACGCCCTCTGTTCAAGAGCGCGGATCATCCCGGCTTGCTCCCACTTACACCAATGCCTATGATACCGGCCATACCAACCCTTGCGCGGCATGAAGCCGCCTGAACCGGATAATGGAGTCCAACCTGTCATGAATGGCGCTCAAGCCCTGGTCCAGAGCCTGCAACAGTGCGGCGTCGAGCTCTGCCTGGCCAATCCCGGCACCTCGGAAATGCACCTGGTCGAAGGACTGGACAAGACACCAAGGATGCGTTCCGTACTGACGCTGTTCGAGGGCGTCTGCACAGGGGCCGCGGATGGATATGGTCGCATGGCCGGCAAACCCGCCGCCACACTGCTGCACCTGGGGCCGGGACTGGCCAATGGAATTGCCAATCTGCACAATGCCAGGAAGGCCAACACCCCGATCATCAACCTGGTCGGCAATCATCCAGCCTGGCATATCGGCTATGACGCACCACTGACGTCGGACATCGATTCGCTGGCCCGCAACTTCAGCGCCTGGATCAAGTCGAGCAGTACGGCCGACACGCTGGCGGCGGATGCGGCCGATGCCTGGAGAGCGGCGATGCGCGCCACACCCGACTCCCGGGGACGCATCTCGACACTGGTGATCGGAGCGGATGCCGCATGGGGGCAATCGCCCCCACCACCCGCGCCTCCCAGCACCCCGAGGCGCGCCACCGTATCCGATGACGCAATAACTTCAGCCGCATCGGCACTGGGCAGTGGAGAGCCAACGGTGATGATCCTGGAGCACGACGGTATGTCACCGGACGCGGTGGAACACGCCGCCCGCATCGCCAGCCACACCGGTTGCCGGCTGATGACATCGACGTTTCCGGCCCGCGTGGAGAGCGGGGCCGGCACGCCGCAACTGGAACGCATGCCGTATTTCCCGGAGCATATTCTGGCCAGCCTGGATGGTGTACACCACCTGGTCCTGATCGGCGGACGGGCACCCGCCAGCTTTTTTGCCTACCGCGATACACCCAGCCATCTGGTGCCTGACGGGTGCGCCACGCATACGCTGGCCCGGACCGAAGAGGATGCAGTCGACGCGCTGGCGCGACTCTCGGACCGGCTTGGCGCCACGCAGGCCCCGATTCAACGTTTTCCGAAGAAACCCCTCGACATGCCGGACGCAGCGACAACGCTGAACCCCAAGACCATGACCGCGGCCATCTCGGCGACACTGCCGGAGCAGGCCATCATCGCCACCGATTCCGGCGCCGGCAACGGCATGTTTACCCACCTGCAGACCGCCAACCCGCACACCTGGCTGAGCCTGACCGGCGGCTCCATCGGCCAGGGCGGACCCGCGGCCACCGGCGCCGCGCTGGCCTGCCCGAATCGGCCAGTGCTGGCACTGCTCGGTGATGGCGGCGCGGCGTATACCATACAATGTCTGTGGACCCAGGCCCGCGAGCAGCTGAACGTCACCACCGTGATTTTCGCCAACCGCAAGTACAATATCCTCAGCGTGGAGTATGGTCGCCTGGGTGTCACTGAAGTTGGTGACATCGCCGCGAGTCTGTTCGACATCGGCAACCCGGAAATCGACTGGACCGCGATGGCCACCAGCATGGGTGTGCCCTCGGCCCGCGCGGAGACCGTCGGGGAACTTGCCCGCCTGTTGCAACAGGGGATGTCCGGGCCGGGACCATTGCTGATCGAGGCACGGTGCTGATGAGTACATTCCAGCCAGGCAGCGATGGATGGCTGAACCAGGTCGAAGAAGAGGCGCTGGAGCCGGAGCGCCCGATCATCGATCCGCATCATCACCTCTGGAGAAAACGCTTCGGCCGCGATTACCTGCTGGAGGATTTCTGGGCCGACACCTCGAGCGGCCACAACGTGCGGGAAGCGGTATTCGTGGAGTGCAGAGCCTTCTATCACCGCGAGGGGCCCGAGCATCTTCGCCCCCTGGGTGAAACCGGATACGTCATCGACCTGGCCCGACAATCCCTGGCGCAGAGCGAGCGCACCCGTATCACCGGCATCGTGGCCCACGCAGACCTCATGCTCGGCAATGAGCCGGGGCGCCTGCGGGAAGTGCTGGAGGGGCATCGCGAGATCTGCGGCCCGCTGTTGCGCGGCATCCGTCATGGTGGCGCCCGCGATCCCCGCCCGGAAGACCTGATCATCCCCGGGCCGGCCCCTTCCTACCTGTACGGTCGGGAGAATTTCCGCGCGGGCGTACGCGAACTGGGACGGCAGAGCCTTGTTTACGACACCTGGCACTACCACCACCAGAACGAGGACTTTCTGGAGCTCGCCCGGGCCGTACCCGACACCACCATGGTGCTGGATCATTTCGGTACGCCGCTGGGCGTTGGCATTTACCGTGGCGCCAGTGATGAGATCTTTCAGCGCTGGAAAGAAGATATCCGGGAACTGGCCCGCTGTCCCAATGTGTACGCCAAGCTGGGTGGCCTGGCGATGCCTGACAACGGATTCGGCTGGGACCGTCGTGACCGGCCCGCCGACTCAGATGAGCTTGTGCGCCGGCAAAGAAAGTACTACCTGCACACCATTGACTGTTTCGGGCCGGAGCGTTGCATGTTCGAAAGCAATTTCCCCGTGGA
>JAWLFN010000260.1:0-3459 GCA_041685555.1 Gammaproteobacteria bacterium
GCTGCGCTGGGCCGGCATGATTTCAGTGCGTTGCCGCTGCACGGCGATATGGAGCAGAAGGATCGGGACCGGACGCTGGTGCGTTTTGCCAACAACAGTGTGTCCGTGCTGGTGGCCAGCGATGTGGCCGCCAGAGGGCTGGACATCGGCGGGCTGGATCTGGTGGTGAATTATCATGTGGCCCGTGACCCGGACACGCACCTGCACCGCGTGGGTCGCACTGGTCGTGCCGGCGCCAGCGGGATGGCATGTACGTTGTTCGATGCACGGGAAGCGCACCGGGTCCGGCGGCTGGCTCCGGATTTCAGCGATGCGCCCTGGCCGCCCAAGTCGTTGCTGGAGATCAAGACTCCCTGGCCGGAGATGGTGACCCTGCAGATTGATGGGGGCAAGAAGCAGAAGCTCAGGCCGGGCGATATCGTCGGGGCGTTGACGGGCGAGGGGGGTGTTGCCGGGGATGCCATAGGCAAGATCCAGGTCACGGATACGAGAGCTTATGTGGCGGTCCGTCATGATGTGGTCGGGGCAGCGTTGAAGCAACTGGGCGAGGGCCGCATGAAGGGCCGTTCGTTCCGGGTTCGGAGGCTGGTATGAATAACGGTCCGGACTGTGCCGATGTACCCTATCTTTTCAGAGATAAAAAAGTGCCACCCGAAGGTGGCACTTTTTTGCAAAGAGGGGCTGTCCCTCATCTTTTTCGCTGTAGCGAAGTTCTGGTTTTCAGAACCGCCACAGCGCCCGTCCGTAGATCCGACGGCCGCGGCCATCATGTACTACACCGTCATACCCCAGGCCACCGGTCTCACGGTAGGGCACCGGCTCGTCGAACAGGTCCAGCACGCCCAGTGTGAACTGTGTGCTGCCCAGTGACGAGTTGCCCCACTGGTGGTTGTAGCGATACTGGATATCCCAGGTCTGGTGGCTGTCCACTTTTTCGCTCAGCAGGCTGCGCACCAGATCATTGGCATTGGTCAGTGCCTGATCGTAGGCCAGATCACGGTAGGAACCGATGTAGCGAGTAATGGCAGTGAAGCCATGCGCGCCGTTCTGCCAGTTGAAGGTGATGTTGCCCTTGTGATCGGGCAGCGAACGCACCAGGTTGCCGTCACCGGTAGTGCCGGCGGCGTCGGTGACACCAGTGTCCAGCAGACCGAATTCAAGGCCCGGCACATCGATCAGCTCATAGCTGTTGACGAAGGTGTAGTCGGCGCCAACGCTGAAACGGCCCAGGTTGGTATCCCAGTTGTAGTCCACCTTCAGATCCACACCGTCTGACTCGATCATGCCGGCATTGATGGCGGACAGGGTCAGGGTGATGAGGTTGGCGGTGGTGCTGGTCAATGAGCGCTGGATACCCGGCGTCAGGTAGGCGCGCGGATCGACAACACACTCCAGACGCTCCTGGGAATCGCGTCCGTACTGTGCCTCGAGCGCCTGTGGGTCGCAGCTCTCGTAGGGGATCGCTGCATCGGACTCGATACTGTCATTCAGGATGTAGTTATCCGGGTTCTCTCGGGCCGCCAGGAAGTTGGCGATTTCCGGTTTCTGTGCGGTAACCGGCGGCTCGGGAAGAACGCGGTCCTTGACCTCGAAACGCCATGCATCGGCCTGCACGCGCAGCCCGTCAAGGCGATCGAACGGCGTCCATTGGAAGCCGGCACTGAAGGTATCAGCCGACTCGTTGCCGACATTGGGAGCCGGTCCGCCCAGGGTATAGGTGGATTCGGCCTCGCCGTTCTCCGGGGTCGGCTCCAGGAGGCCTGCGCGCACCGCCTGGTTGGCAAACGGGTCACGGAAGGTGACCGAGCTGGATTCCAGACCTTCCTGAATGATGGCGATATTCGGTGCCCGGAAAGACTGCGACCAGGAACCGCGGAAGAGAATGCTTTCCAGCGGCCGCCAGCTCAGCGCTACCTTGGGGGACACCTGGCCGCCGATCTGGCCGCCATAATCTTCCCACCGCAGGGCGAACTGGGATTCCACGTTTTCCATGAACGGCAGCGACAGCTCCAGGAAGGTGGCCCTGGTGGTGCGGTCGTAGTCGAAGTTGAAGTTACACAGGGAGCATTCAAAGTTGTTGCTCACGTAGTGGAACTCATTGGGCACGCCGTTCTCGTCGTAATCGAGAATCGCATTCGGCAGACCGGGCTGATTGAGCGTCGGCGCGATGGAGCTGGCGTTCCGCTCGCGATACTGCAGGCCAGCCGCGAATTGCGCGGTTCCGCCGGCCATTTCGAACATTTCACCACCCACGATCGCATCGATCACCGCCAGAGAGTTACGCTTGTCGGCGCGCTTGACGGTGGGGTTCATCCAGTCCATCAGCTCTTCGCTGTTGGCGACCGTCTCGTCACCCGTCAGGCGGGTCAGGAACGGGTTGTAGAACTGGCATCCGCCCTGGCCCTGGTTGTTGCTGGTCAGGGCGTAGGACAGCGACTCACGCGTGGTGAACACGAAACCCGGGAAGAAGGTCTGGGTCAGGCTATCGCCGTAGAAATCCCAACCCTGCGGAACGGCACCACCAAAGGGGCCGGGCTGCCCGACGAAGTCGAAATCCGGCACGCCGTTGGGGGTACAGTTTGGTCCACCCAGGCCATTGGCGGCCAGCTCGGCATGCTGGCGATTGAACGTCTGGTAGTCCTGTTCCATGCTGGAGTTGCTCCAGCTCAGGCTCACATCGTAGTTCATCGGGCGGTCGGCGAGGTAGAAGTCACCCCGCAGACCGGCCTGTATGGTGTTGCTCAGTATGTCACTCGTGTTGACGCTGGAAGGCGAGCGCGGCACACCGGCCCGCACACTGGTCCAGAGCGGGACATTGATGCCACCATTACGGATATCCACGGGGGCGTTGGTAATGTCATCGGCCGTGGGGCGCTCCAGGCCGATTTCCGGGGCGAAAAAGCCCAGCTCCATGGTCTGACCGATGGCATTGCCGCCGAACTGGGGATTACGGGTAAAGGCACCGGGCTGGGCCAGGAATACGGTCGGGCCGCGCGACTGGTTATAGCCGTCATCAGCGCGAACGGTCTCGTTCGATGAGTGATTGAAGAACGAGTAGAACTCGGCGCGGTCACTGAATGTGTGATTGAAAGAGCCGGCAATACTGGTGCGCGTGGTTTCGCGGGAGATGAAATTGTACTGCGTGGTTTCTTCCCGGCAGGCGCCGCCGCGCTCGCCGCGATCTTCCCGCAAGGTACCCTCAAAGAATGGTGTGCCGTCTATCGAGGTGGCCTGAGTGCTGCCACACAGCGGATCGCGGTAGACGGGAGAGCCATCGCCACCTTCGGCGACATTCTGTTGCATGATATCCGTTGCCAGGTAGCCAGGATTGAGATTGGCGCCGAATGACGGAATCGCAACAGCGCCGAAGCCGCCGCTGACGGTTCCGGTAAATTCGGAGTACTGGTTGTAGAAACTGGCCTTGTCGACGCTCACGGGATCGCGTTCGAAACGCTCTCC
>JAWLFN010000261.1:0-3452 GCA_041685555.1 Gammaproteobacteria bacterium
CAACCGGCGCCGATGTCATTGACATCAACATGGGCTGCCCCGCGAAGAAGGTACTGCAACGGGCGGCCGGTTCGGCCCTGCTGCGTGATCCGGACCAGGTGCGGGCGATCCTGGAAGCGGTCACATCAGCCGTGGATGTCCCGGTCACGCTGAAAATCCGCACCGGCTGGAGTCCGGCCATGCGCAATGGCGTGGACATCGCGCGCATCGCCGAGGACTGCGGCATCCGGATGCTGTCCGTGCATGGCCGCACGCGCGAATGCCGCTTCCGGGGCGAGGCCGAATACGACACCATTGCCGCCATCCGCGAATCGGTCTCGATTCCGGTCATCGCCAACGGCGATATCGATTCCCCGGAGAAAGCCGCCCGCGTCCTGCGGCACACCGGCGCCGCAGGACTGATGCTGGGGCGCCCGGCCCAGGGCAGACCCTGGCTGTTCGGACACATCCGCGAGTACCTGCGGACCGGACGACTGCCGCGGGGCCCCGATGGCCCCGGTGCCACTGGCATCGCCCTGCAGCACATCCGTCGCGTGCACGCCTTTTACGGAGACCACAAGGCGCTGCTGTTCGCCCGCAAGCATCTCAGCTGGTACGCTGCCGTGCTCCCCGGCGGCCGCGACCTGAAACGCGAATTCAATCGGCTGGAATCGGTGGAGGAACAGATCCGCTGCCTGGAGCGCCACCTCGAGTTCCTGACCGACAGCGCCACAACCTGCCAGAAGGAGAAGGCCGCATGACGATCGAGGACTACTCCGACGGCATGCCCAGAACCGATCAGGAGGCTACCACGACGCCACCGGACAGTGCCGGGGAAACCACCCCGACGCAGCCGATGACGCTGCGGACGGCCGTGGAACAGTCCATGGCACGTTACTTCGAGCAACTCGACGGCGACACCACCAGCAATCTGTACGCACTGGTCATGAACGAAGTGGAAGGCCCGCTACTGGAGGCCGTACTGCGCCACGCCGGCAGCAACCAGAGCAAGGCATCTATCATGCTGGGCCTCAATCGTGGTACGCTACGCAAGAAAATGAAGCAGCACGGACTGCTCTGACCGGTCCTGTTGTCGAGGCCCCTTGCGAGGCTGCGGCCTGCCTCTTCCAGCCATCACCACAGATCTTATAATCGATATGTCAACAGAACCCACTGCTGTCATCCGTCGCGCGCTGATCAGCGTGTCGGACAAGAGCGGCATTGCCGCATTCGCCCGTTCCCTGCATGAGGCTGGCGTGGAGATCCTCTCCACCGGCGGCACCTACCGGCTGCTCCGCGACGAGGGTATCCCGGCCGTGGAAATCGCCGAGCACACCGGCTTCCCCGAGATCATGGACGGCCGTGTCAAAACCCTGCATCCGCGCGTCCATGGTGGTATCCTGGGCCGCCGGGACCAGGACGGCGAAGTCATGCGGCAGCACGACATTCCGCCCATCGATCTCATCGTGGTCAACCTCTATCCCTTCGAGGCCACCGTGGCGAAGCCGGACTGCACACTGCCCGATGCCATCGAGAACATCGACATCGGCGGCCCGACCATGTTGCGTGCCGCCGCCAAGAACCATGCCTGGGTCGGCGTGGTGGTCAACCCGGAGGATTACCACCAGGTGCTGCGGGAAATGAATGACAACGGGGGCGCGCTAACGGCGTCCACCCGTTTCGACCTGGCCGTGCGCACGTATGAGCACACGGCTGCCTACGACGCGGCCATTGCCAACTACCTCGGCGCCCGTGTTGAAGCCTCGCATGAAGAGCCGGAAGCCTTTCCGCGCACCTTCAACACCCAGTTTCACCGACAGCAGAGCCTGCGCTACGGCGAGAACCCGCACCAGCAGGCCGCTTTCTACGTCGAGAAGAACCCGCGGGAAGCCGGCATCAGCACCGCCATTCAGCACCAGGGCAAGGAATTGTCCTACAACAACATCGCCGACACGGACGCGGCCCTGGAATGCGTCAAGTCCTTTGACCAGCCGGCCTGTGTCATCGTCAAGCATGCCAACCCGTGTGGCGTTGCCGTGGCCGGCAGCATCCGGGACGCCTACGAGCTGGCTTTCCAGACCGACCCGACCTCGGCCTTCGGCGGTATCATCGCCTTCAACCGCATGCTGGACGCCGACACCGCCAAAGCCATCACCGACCGCCAGTTCAGTGAAGTGATCATCGCACCGGAAGTGGACAACGCCGCATTGGAAGTACTGGCGGCCAAGAAGAACGTGCGCGTGCTGAGCTGCGGGCAGTGGCCGGAAACCCCCGCGGTGGCGCTGGACTACAAGCGCGTCAATGGCGGCCTGCTTGTGCAGGATCGCGACATCCACCAGATCACGGAAGGCGACCTGAAGGTGGTCAGCAAGCGACAACCCGACGAGCGTGAACTGCGGGACCTGCTGTTCGCCTGGCGCGTGGCCCAGTTCGTCAAATCCAACGCCATCGTCTATTGTCGGGACAATCGCACCATCGGTATCGGCGCCGGCCAGATGAGCCGCGTCTACAGCGCCCGCATCGCCGGCATAAAGGCGGCGGACGAAAGCCTGGAAGTGCGCGGTTCGGTGATGGCGTCGGATGCCTTCTTCCCGTTCCGCGACGGCATCGACGCCGCCGCCGGAGCCGGCATCACCGCCGTGATCCAGCCCGGGGGTTCCATGCGCGACCCGGAAGTCATCGATGCCGCCGACGCGGCCGGCATGACCATGGTTTTCACCGGTGTACGCCACTTCAGACACTGATCACGACGCAACGGACTGAGACAGCATGAATCTGATGATACTCGGCGGCGGTGGCCGCGAACACGCCCTGGCCTGGAAACTGGCCCGGTCACCACGGGTACACAAGGTATACGTGGCACCAGGAAACGCGGGTACGGCCCGGGAGCCGGGCATCGAGAACGTGGCCATCGATGTGATGGATTTTGATGCGCTGGCCGATTTCGCCCGACAGCGGAATATCGCCTTCACCGTGGTTGGCCCGGAAGCGCCGCTGGTCGGCGGAGTGGTGGACCATTTCCGCGCCCGGGGACTGCGCTGCTTCGGCCCGGACCGGGCCGCCGCGCAACTGGAAGGCTCCAAGGCCTTCACCAAGGATTTCCTGCAGCGCCACGGCATTCCCACGGCCGCCTACCGGCACTTTACCGAGGCCGACGCGGCCATCGCCTATGTGCGGGAACAGGGCACGCCCATCGTGATCAAGGCCGACGGCCTGGCCGCCGGCAAGGGCGTGATCATCGCCCGGGACCAGCAGGAAGCGGAGGATACCATCCGCGACATGCTGTCCGGCAACCGCTTCGGCGAGGCCGGCAGCCGCGTGGTGGTCGAGCAGTTCCTGCAGGGCGAGGAGGCCAGTTTCATCGTCATGGTGGACGGTGAGCATGTGCTGCCGCTGGCGACCTCCCAGGACCACAAGGCCCGTGACGACGGCGACACCGGCCCCAACACCGGCGGCATGGGCGCCTATTCCCC